>QIIW01000064.1 GCA_003231645.1 Acidimicrobiia bacterium
TCCACGACCACCGATGGCGACTCGTTCGCTCACCGGCCGGCCACTGGCGGGTGGAACCACCCGATATCGGACCGCCACCTGCCGGCCGCGACCCGTGAGCGGCCCCACAAGGGAGGCGTCAGGCCTCATCAGCGAGCGGGTCAGGCCCCACCAGGGGGTCAGGCCTCAGCGAGAGCCTTGATGATCGCAGTGACGGCCACCTTGCCGTCGCCGAACAGCATGAGAGCATTGTCGGCCGCGAACAGCGGGTTGGGAATGCCGGCGAACCCGGGGCTGAGCGAACGCTTGATGACCACGACGGTCTGAGCGTCGCCCACCTCGAGGATCGGCATTCCGGCGATGGGGGAGTTCGGGTCGGTGTTGGCCGACGGATTCACCACGTCGTTGGCTCCGAGCACGATCACCACGTCGGTCTGGGCGAACGTGGGGTTGGCCACGTCCATCTCCAGCAGCTTCTCGTAGTCGATCTCGGCTTCGGCCAGTAGCACGTTCATGTGGCCCGGCATTCGTCCGGCGACGGGATGGATGGCAAACACCACCTCGGTGCCGTTGGCCTCGAGCGACTTGGCCAGTTCGCTGACCGCATGTTGGGCCTGGGCGACGGCGAGCCCGTAGCCCGGAACGATGGCCACGCGGCCGGCGGTCTCAAGGATCATCGCCACCTCGTCGGCGGAGGTCGAGCGGATCTTGCCGGCGTAGACCTCGTCGGCGTCGACCCCGGCCGATGCGCTGGGGGCATCGGTGAACAGAACCGACAGGGCCGACCGGTTCATGGCCACGCTCATGATCTGGGTGAGGATGAGCCCGCTGGCCCCGACCAACGCCCCGGCGATGATGAGCAGCGTGTTGTTGAGCACGAAACCGGTGGCCGATGCCGCCAGGCCCGACATCGAGTTGAGCAGCGCAATCACCACCGGCATGTCGGCCCCGCCGATCGGCACCACCACCAGCAGGCCGAGCACCGAACCGACGGCGACGAGCGCCCAGAGCCACATGGTGTTGCCGGGGTCGATCACCACCATCGCGGCGAGCGCCAAACTGACCGCGGCAAGCGCCGTGTTGACGATCCTGATCCCCGAGAATCCGTGCCAATGCAGCGATTCGCGCAGCTTGGCGAAGGCGACGATCGAGCCGGTGAACGTGACCGCACCGATGATGGCGGTGGCGGCCGCGGCGGTCGACGTCTCGGTGTCGACGAGACCGAGATCAACCGCCTCCACGAACGACGCCCCGGCCACCAACACCGACGCGGCACCACCGAACCCGTTGAACAACGCCACCAGTTCGGGCATCGAGGTCATCTTCACCCGTACCGCGAGCACGACGCCGATGGCCGACCCGACGATGAGCCCGGCGGCCAGCACCCAGTACGAGACGATGGCCTGGTCGATGAGGGTGACGACTACGGCGAGGAGCATGCCGGCGGCACCGATCAGGTTGCCACGACGCGCCGTTCGAGGTCGGCTGAGACCCTTGAGCCCGATGATGAACAGCGACGCGGCGACCAGGTAGCCGAGCTCTATGAAGTCGGCGCGGGTCACCTCATGCCTCCGTCTCGGCGACCGGTCGTTTCGGCTTGCGGGTCGTGAACATCTCGAGCATGCGGTTGGTCACCACGAACCCGCCGACAACGTTGATGGTGGCCAGCACGACCGCCGCGAAACCCAGCCAAGTGGTGAGGGCACGGTGGTCGGTGCCGGCCGAGACAAGGGCCCCGATAAGGGTGATGCCGGAGATGGCGTTGGACCCCGACATGAGCGGAGTGTGGAGAGTGGGCGGCACCTTGCTGATCAGTTCGATGCCGAGGAAGACGGCCAGCACGAACAGGGTGAGTGAGATTACGAGGGTCATGATGACGCTCCGGAATCGGCTGGCGCGGACGGCGCGGACGGCGCGGACGGCGGGTCGGGGGTCGGGGTCGCCGGGGCGGCCGCCGGGCTGCCGAGCGCGGCCGCGACCCGGTCGTTGACGATGCCGCCGTCGACGGCGACCAGCATGGCAGCGGTGATCTCGTCGTCACGGTCGATCACGAGGGCCCCGTCGTCGTCGGCGAGGTGCCGCAACAGTGTGACCAGGTTGCTGGCGAACATCAGTGATGCCGATCTGGCCGCCCCCGACTCGAGATGGGTGGGGCCGAGCACGGTGACACCGGCATGAACGATCTCCTGATCGGCGACGGTCACCTCGCAGTTACCACCGCGTTCGGCCGCCATGTCGATGATCAACGAACCGGGCCGCATCGCCTCGACCATGGCCGCGGTGACCAGCAGGGGGCTGCGGACGCCGGGTATCGCCGCGGTGGTGATGATGAGATCGCCGGCCGCGACATGCGGGGTGAGGGCGGCTTGTTGACGGGCCTGGACATCGTCGTCCTGGGCCTTGGCGTAGCCGCCGGAGTCCTCGGGACTCTCCGGGTCCTCGGAGTCTTCGGAGTCGGCGGGATCGAGCCGGAGAACGACGGACTTGGCACCGAGCGAACGGATCTGTTCGGCCGCCGCGGGCCGGATATCGAACGCCTCGACCACCGCGCCGAGCCGTCGGGCGGTGGCGATGGCTTGCAGCCCGGCCACGCCGGCCCCGAGAATCAACACCCGGGCGGCGGGGACGGTGCCGGCGGCGGTCATCAGCAACGGAAACATCCGGGGTGAACGGGCGGCCCCGACCAGTACGGCCTGATAGCCGGCGACGGTGGCCATCGACGAGAGGACATCCATTGACTGGGCCCGGGTGATGCGAGGCACCAACTCCAGGGACAGGGCGGTCGCGCCGGTGGCCGCGAGCTCGGCGACCGGTCCGGGCTGCCACAGCGGGTCGAGCAAGGTGAGGAAGGTGTGTCCGGCGCCGAGCCCGGGGAGGGTGGCGACATCGGGACGGGTCACCGAGACGAGCACGCCGTCGGTGGCGATGGCCGCGGCCCGGTCGGTGGCGATCTCGGCTCCCGCGGCGCGGTAAGCGTCATCGTCGAAACCGGTGGCGAGCCCGGCGCCCGGCTCGAGCTCGACGGTGTGGCCGTCGCCGACGAGTTTCGTGGCCGCGTCCGGGGTGAGGGCGACCCGGCGCTCTCCTGCTGTGTGTTCCGCCAGTACTGCGATTCGCATGGTTCAGATCCCGGCTCGGTTTCGGCCTCGGGGCGGAAACCTATCGGCGCGGGTGCGGCTCCGGGCACATGCGGGTCAGTATCGGTGTCGCGATCACCACCCCGAGGACATTCATGACTTCCACGCCCACATCGATCATGCCGGAACACACGCCGGGCCCCGTACCGGAACCCATACCCACGTCGGCCCCTTCGTCGGATCCCGGCTACGACATCGAGTTCTTCTGGGACCCCGTGTGCCCGTTCGCATGGATCACCTCGCGGTGGGTCGAGAAGGTCGTCGCCCGGTCCGATCATCGGGTCGATTGGCGGTTCGTCTCCCTGCGGTTGCTGAACAAGGACAAGGACTACGCCACCGAGTTCCCGCCCGAATACGAATGGGGTCACACGGCCGGACTGCGGATGCTGCGGGTGGCGGCCGCGGTGCGTCACGAACTCGGGCGCGAACCGTTGGGTCCCCTGGTCCGGGCCTACGGCGAGAGCTACTGGGACCTGCCGAGGGGAACGCCGATGCGCGACCGGCTCAGCACCACCGACCACGTTGTCGACGTGCTGGCCGCCGCCGGATTGCCGGCCACTTTCGCCGACGCACTCGACGACACCTCATGGGATCGAATGCTTGACGATGAGACCGAGCTGGCCCTGTCGCGAACCGGTCGCGACGTCGGTACCCCGATCATCACCTTCAACCCACCCGATGGACTGTCGTTTTTCGGTCCGGTCATCTCGAGGGTACCCTCCGACGAAGAGGCGCTGCCACTTTGGGAGGCGGTCACGGCTCTCGCCGCGTTCCCGGGGTTCTCGGAGATGAAGCGCAGCCTGCGTGAAGCCCCACAGCTCAGGATTATTCGTGCTGACCCGAGTTCCGGTGAGACGAGCGGTACCCCGGCGCTGGAGGACTGGAAGGGAGGTCACCGCCTTGGTGGCCTGGCCTCCGATCGCAGGGCTGGCACCACCGGTGACCGCGGGCCCGGCCCGCACCCAGGAATCGGCAGCACCGCAACCACGTAGTGTCGCTGTGTCGCTGTGTCATGACAATGAGGTTTCCCGGGCATGCTGCCGGGATACGCGCGAAGCTGGTACATGCGAATCACCCGAGTGTCCATGATGGCCCTGGTTGCGAGCGTGGCCCTGCTGGCGGCGGCGTGCGGCGACAGTGGTTCGACGACCACCGCCGCGCCGACCACGGCCCCACCCGCTACCACCGCTGCGCCAACCACGGCCCCACCCGCTACCACCGCTGCGCCAACCACGGCCCCGCCAACCACCGCCGCGCCAACGACCACGACCGCGCCGACTACCACCGCGGCGACGTCGCCCCTGCCCATCGGTAGTACCACCGGCCGTTGGAACAACACGACCTTCGGGTCGACCGGCGCTGCCGTTTCGGACGTGACCCTGAATGGCGGCTCGCTTTCGGTGTCACTCGATCTCACCGATGGCTCCGTGCTCGGAGCCGGTATCGCCGACCTGTTCAGCCTGGATCTGCCACTCGATCAACTGGCCAACGGGGTGACCGTCGAGACCGCCGCGCTCGGCACGCTCAAGATCACGATCGCCAACGGCAAGGTCGACGTGGTCGGCACCAACCCCCCGGTGCCGGGTATCGCCGGATTCACGGCCACCGGCACCATCACGGATACCACTCTGAGTGGTACGTACGAGGTTCAGTTCGACTCGGGTGACCCCGCCACCGGCACATTCGAGTTCCCCATCGCCTGAAACACGAACGTATTCGCCGGCGTATCGGCGTATCGGCGTATCGGCTCTGGCCGGGAGCGCGCACGCCCGGGCCGGTCAGAATGAGAGGGCCTCAGTACCGATAACCCTCAGTGCCCATAACACAGGGCCGGTTTCCCGAACTGAGTCGTCCGACCCAATTGACGGTGGTCGGATGACTCTTTCACTCTCCGTGGCCAAACGTGAAGGTTCCTCGGTGTCGTTGTGTGGGTGAGTATCCGCACCCGCCTCCGCTCCCTGCCCGGGACGGAGCACAGCCGAAGGAATCAGATGAACACGAAAAAGTTGCTGGTGGCACCGGTCGCCGTAGCACTCGCTTCCCTGTCGCTGACAGGAATCGCCTCTGCCCAGACGCCGGCCTCGACACCTGACCCAGCCCCGGCCGTCGCTGCGACCCCCGACCCGCTCACCGTCACCGTTCCGGTCTTCGGAATCTCGATGGTGATCACCATTGTCACCGACGGTGGTGGCGGGTTCGTGAGCGCCAGCATCGCCCCGAGCCCGGTCGCCCCCCCGACCGTCGACCCGAGCACGGTCGATCCCAGCACGGTTGATCCCGTCGTCGCCGATCTGATCACACCCGATCCCGCTGCTGCTCCAGTGTTCGACCCGACCGTCACACAGAATGCCGACGGCAGCTTCGCCATCACCTTCGTCAGTGCCGACGGCGGGGCCGTGGTCAATGTCAGCGTCGAACATGGCGTGATCGATGACGTCGAGGTCGGCAACGCCGAGACCCCGGACCAGGTCGATGCGACGGATTCATCGGATTCATCGGATTCGGCTGATTCGGCCGACAAGGCTGACTCGTCCGACAAGGCTGACTCGCCCGATAAGGCCGATTCGTCCGATAAGGCCGATTCGGTCGACTCGACCGACGGGTCGGATTCCGCCGACCATGTCGACAGCACCGACGCCCCCAGCGACAGCGTCGACTCGACCGGCGATCAGTCGAACGGTCACTCCAGCGATCAATCCGGCGAGAGCTCAGACGGCGAGTCTGACGCCGACAGCGGTGCTGCGGCCCCGGCCCCGGCAGCGACTCCCGCCCCGGCCCCGGCCCCAGCACCGGCTCCCGCCCCGACTACGACCCCGGCCCCGACCACGGTCCCGACACTCTGACCAGGATTCGTCGGGCATAGTCGGTCGGGACCGTCCGACCTGAACACCGTCGACTGAGACAGGACGAGTGGTGACTTCGCGCCGGAGTCGCCACTCGGACGCGTCCCGGCTCCGGACACGATCGCGCTCGAGCCCGGTCCCGTACCGACCCGGTCTCGTACCGGCCCCGACCCGCGCTTGCGGCGGGCACGTGGGGTACCTACGGTGGCCGTGCCACCCGATACACGACATCGAGGAGGTCGTCATGGTGATCCTTGTCGGGCTCGATGGCTCCGCCCACAGCGCGGCCACCCTGACCTTCACAGCCGATCTCGCTGACGTGTTCGGTGCCGACGTAGTCACCGTTCACTGTCGCGAATCCCGGCACAGCGAGACACCGACACCGGTCGACGAACTCGACGTTTCGGCGCCGGAATGGAATCGCGTGTTCGAGGAACGCGGCGTGAAAAACCGGATGGTCGTCATGGAGAATGACCCGCGTCACGGTCTCGTGGATCGTGTCAAGAGCGAGGAGGCCGAACTCGTCGTGATCGGTAGCCGGGGCAGCGGCGGATTCCGTGGCCTGAAGCTGGGCGGCACTGCCGACTATGTCCTGCATCACGCCGATTGCCCGGTGGCGATCGTTTCCGGGCCCGGAGGCCCGGTCCTTGGTGGCACATCGGTCCTGGGGGTCGACGGCAGCGACGCCAACCGCATCGCCGCCGATTGGGCGATCCGCGCCGCCGGCAACGCCAACGGTCGTATCGAAGCCGTGTTCGTCCACGACCCAATGGCCGACAGTTACCCCCGCCCGATGGTCAGCAACTGGCATTACCACGGTCAGGAAGCGACAGAACGAATGGTGAAGGATCTCGCCGACTCAACCGATGTCGAAATCCGCCTGCGTGACATCGCCGGCCACGTGGTCACCACGCTCGACGCCGTGGCGAGTTCGTTTGATGCCGCCTACGTTGTGGTCGGCACCCGCGGTCATGGCTCCGCCGGAGGCCGCTTGCTGGGCCGGGCCGCCACGCAATTGGTGCACCACGCTCAGCGGCCCGTCGTGGTAGTCCCACACCTCTGACCCGGGTGGGTGCCCCCTCTGACCCGGGTGGGTGCCCCCACTGACCGGGGCCGGGTGCGAGTGGGGCGCGTGGGTCAGCCGCGCAACGGGTCGAACTCGGAGATGAGTTCCTTCATCCACTCGACCGGCGTGTCGTAGTCGGCTTCGAGAGTCTTTCCCAGCCGAACGATGATCAGGTCGGACGACGGCACACACATCACCCGCTGCCACTCGTAGCCGCTCGGGTAGAACGTGCCGCGGTCGTCGTCGGCCAGCCACCAGTGGGCTCCGTAGATGCCACCATCGTCGTCCATCGCCCGACGGGTGCGTGCGTAGTCGACCCAGTCGGCGGGCACGATCTGTCGGACGCCGGTACCGCGGCCGGAATCGTCGCCCCACCGGCCGGCCCGGAGATGGAGAAGGCCGAACCTGGCGTAGTCACGGGCGGTGGCGTGGAAGTACGACGAGCCTACGAAGTTACCGGCGGCGTCGAACGACGGCCTGGCCGATGTCATCCCGATCGGGTCGAACAGCCGCTGTCGCATCCAGGCCTCACCGACCTCGCCGCGGCCGATCAGGTCACACACGATCCGGGCGACGATGTTGGCGGTGCCGCTCGAATAGTTGAACACCGTGTCGGGTCGGTGGGCGACGGGACGGGAAGCCGCGTAACCGGCGTGATCATCGGCTCCCGCCCCGAACAACATGTCGATGCAGTGGCTGAAGGGAACCTCGTCGGGGGCATCGGGGGCATCGGTCGGGCCCGCCCCTGCCCCGCCGGCGGTGTCGGACAGGGCGTAGGACTCACAGAAGTCGAGGCCGTCGACCATCCGCAGCAGGTGGTCGAGTGTGATCTGATGACGTGGATCGTCGGGCGACGACCACTCTGGGACCGGTGCCGGCGCGGTTGGGTCGAGCCGACCCTCCGCCACCAGGATCCCGACCAGGGCGTGGGTGACCGACTTGGCCATCGACCACGACAGATGTGGCACGTCGGGCCCGCTCGTCGGCCCGTATCGTTCGGCCACGATCCGCCCACCCTGGACGATCAGCGTCGCGAACGACTGGCCGAATCGCGGGTCGGGGTCAGGCCCGAAGGCTCGGTCGAGCAGCGCCTCCACCCGTTCGGCGTCGACCCCGGCGGGTATCGGACCGGCGGGCCATCGACGGGTCGGCCACGGCACTCCCGCCGGTTGGTCGGGGAGAGGCACGAGTGAGCCGGTCGTGGTCGGGGCGGCAAGGATCGTCACGGGGCGAGAGTAACGCAGCCCGCCGGACCGCTGTGCCCGGGCCGGGCCCTGGTTCGGCTCAGGCCTGATACCAGATCGGGCCGTTGGGGGTGTCCTCCACGACGATACCGCGGGCGGTCAACTCGTCTCGCAGACGGTCGGCCTCGGCGAAATCACGATCGGCCCGAGCACGTGATCGGGCCTCGACGAGGGCATCGATCTCGGCCGACTCGGGAGCGACGGTCGGCGAATACGAAACGCTGTCACTCAGGCCGACACGGTCATGGATTTCCCTGAGGATGTAGCGGCCGAACTCAAGGCCGAGAGCACCGGCCAGATCGAACACGGTGGCCACCAGCACGGCCGCATCGGGGGAACCGGCGTCGAGGGCGGTGTTGGCCCGGCGCACCGTGTCGAAGACTGTGGCCGTGGCCTCGGGTGTACCGAGGTCATTGTCCATGGCCGAACGGAACGCCTCGACCGCAGCGGAGTCCAGATCTTCGTGGTGTCCGGGAGACACACCGGCGGCGGACCGTTCGGTGGACAGTCCGGCGGCCGCGGCCCGACGGGTCAAGGAGTCGAAGCGTTCGAGCGCGGTCTCGGCCTGGGTCATCACCCCGGTGTTGACTTCCATCGTCTTGCGATAGTGGGTCTGCAGCACGAGCAACCGGAATGCCCGCGGGTCGTGTGCCGCGAACAGGTCACCGGCGGTACGAAAATTGCCGAGCGACTTCGACATCTTCTCGCCGGCCACGTTGACCATCGCGTGATGGACCCAATGGCGGGCGAACTTGCGGCCACTGGCGTTGGCCTCGGCCCGTTCGTTCTCGTGGTGGGGGAACGCCAGGTCGTCGCCGCCGCCGTGGATGTCGAAGTCCTCGCCGAGAATCCCCATCGACATGGCCACGCACTCGATGTGCCAGCCCGGCCGGCCGGGGCCCCACGGTGAATCCCAGGTGGGCTCGCCTGGTTTGGCCGACTTCCAGAGCGCGAAATCGAGTGGGTCCTCCTTGTTTTCGTCTATTTCGACCCGTGCGCCGGCCCCCTGGCGCAGATCATCGGGGGTGCGGTGCACCAGAGCGCCGTAGTCGGAGAGCCGACCGACCCGCAGATAGACGCCGGCATCGTTGGCGTAGGCCGCCCCGCTGCCGACCAGGCCACGCACGAACTCGATCATCTCGCCCACGAACTCGGTGGCGTGGGGAGAGTGATGCGGGCGCAGCACATTGACGGCGTCCATCGCCTCGACATACGACTTTTCGAACTCGGCGGCGACCTCGGCCTCGGATCGGCCCTCTCCGGCCGCCCGAGCGATGATCTTGTCGTCGATGTCGGTGATGTTGGCCACATGGGTGACCTCGAGGCCGGTCCATTCGAGATAGCGCCGCAGAATGTCGAAAGTGAGCGCGCTACGGACATGGCCGACGTGGGGGTGGTCGTAGACCGTGGGTCCGCACGCGTAGATGCCGACCTTGCCCGCGTCGCGCAGGGCGACAGGTCTGACCGTGGCGGTGAGAGTGTCGTAGAGGCGGATCATGGCGGCTCGGGGTCGGTCGGGAGGCGAGGGTCAGGAGGACCGGGAGGGTCAGGATGAAAGCGAGACGGGCCGGGTGAGGTCGATACCGCACAGCGCCGCCATCTCGCGCAGAGCGGCAGCGGCCCCCTGGTCGGTACCGTCGCCGGCCACGATCGCCTCGGCCAACTCGAGCATCGTCCGCCGGGCGGCGGGGGCGTCGAGGTCGTCGTCGAGGGCGGAGTGGACGCGGTCGACGAATGGCTGCGGGTCGGGTCCGGATGATCCGCCGGCGGCCGCCAGCAACAAATCGAGCGTGGCCGAGCCGTCGTCGATGTCGGCATCGAACCACTCCCAGTCGGAGCGGTAGTGGTGGGCCATCAGCGCCAGCCGCAGTGCCCGCGGATCGGCGATCTTTCCCAGCTCGCTGACGAAGACGAGGTTACCGAGGGATTTCGACATCTTTCTGCCCTCATAGGCGACCATCCCGCAGTGCATCCAGTGACGAACGAACGTCTCGCCGGTGGCCGCCTCGCTCTGGGCCCGCTCGGCCTCGTGATGTGGGAACACCAGATCGCTGCCGCCGCCATGAATGTCGAGAGTGTTGCCCAACAGGCTCATCGACATGGCGCTGCACTCGATGTGCCAGCCGGGCCGGCCGGGGCCCCAAGGTGAGTCCCATGATGGTTCGTCCGGTAAAGACGGCTGCCACAGGATGAAGTCGAGAGGGTTTCGCAGGCGAGGATCGTCGGGGTTGCCACCCCGTTCGCGGGACATCTCGATCATCGTGGCCTCGTCGTAGCCCGACATTTCGCCAAATGTCTCGAAGGTGCTGACATCGAAGAAGACGGTGCCGTCGACCACGTAGACATGTCCGCCGACCTCGAGCCGCCCGATCAGCTCCACCATCTCCGCCACCCACTCGGTGGCGCGAGGCTGGGCTTCGGGCGGCCGGGTCTCGAGAGCAACCATGTCGCCCTCGAATCGGGCGGTCTCGGCTGCCGCCAACTCGAGGAAATCGACCCCGAGTTCGCGGGCCTTGGGCAGAATCGAATCGTCGACATCGGTGATGTTTCGCACCAGCCGCACTTCATGACCCAGGCTTTCGAGCCGGCGAATCAGCAGGTCGTAGGTGAGGTAGGTGTTGGCGTGGCCCAGATGGGTCGAGTCGTAGGGCGTGATACCGCAGACGTAGATGCGCACCTCGTGGCCGACGTCGAGAGGCACCACGGCCCGTCGTGCGGTGTCGTACATGCGCATCCGACCACGCTACCGCCCGGTCCGGGAAGGCGATAACCCGCTTCGGTCGGATGGCGACTCTGATCGAACTGCAGTGGGCCGTTCGGCCCGGTCGCAGTGGTGCCATGGTCTCGATCATGTAGGCATCATGTAGGCATCCTGTGGGCATTGGCACCGATCCGGCGCAGCCCGGGCGAGTCGCGACCGAAGGCGTCAGGACCGTCGGGCTTCGTGGCACGAGTCCAGGACAGGCGGTTCGGCAGGAACGAGCCAGGCCAGGACAGAACGAACGGGATGGGGCAGGACAGAACATGGTTGGAGGACGGGACATGTGAGCAGAGCGGGACGCGGCAACGGGACCTCACCGGAACCGAGGAGGGACTCGCTGCCGTGCGCTGGCGCTGATCATGGTCACCTCGCTCATGGCGAGTGTCTTCTACGTGGCGGCTGTCGAGGGGCTGTTTTCCAACATCGGAACCTAAAACTACAAAATCATCCACGTGTGCTCCAACGACGACGCGGCGTTGTCGAGCACGGTCGAGACCGAACTCGACAAGTGGGGTTCGGCCATCGCCTCCCACGTCAATCGGGGTGGCGGGTTGTTCGCCACCGGCCATTACTTCCGGTGGCTCAAGGACCTGTTTCCGGCGTTGACGGTCACCTACGGCGGCACCGGTAGCTCCTACGTGACCATCGACGGGGCGGCGTTCTTCCCGAACCTGGCGGTGAACACGCAGGTCAACGCGGTCAACCACTTCACGTTCGCGAACGTCGCGTCGACCCCCTTGCTGCCGCTGCTGACCGCGTCGATGAACGGAAGCGGCCAACTGGTGGCGATAGGCGGAACGAACGTGCGGTTCCCACAGATCTCGTTCACCGGCCCCACGACCGGTGAGGTCGGGACAGCCGCGATGTTCACGCTCCAGGCGGCCGATGCCAACGGCAACCCGCGGTCGAGCAACGCCTTCACCTGGACGATCACCGGACCGACCACGGCGACCGGGTCCGGTACGGCGACCACCGATGCGTACGGCAGCTACTCGTTCAACTTCGCCGGTAACGCCAAGGGTCAGACGCGCATAGCTGTTCAGATGTCACTGCCGTCGGGCGCCTCCGCCGGGTCGGCCATCACCACGACCTGGGCGACAGTCCCGGGCGCGCCCACCATCTCCTCGGCAATCAATGTCACGGGGACGGATGGCACGGTGCTCGTCTCATGGAATGCCCCGGCCGACAACGGCGGGAAGACACTGACCGACTACGCGGTGGACTGGTCCGTTGACGGCACGACCTGGAACACCTTCGCCGACGCCGTCGGTACCGCCACATCCGCCCAGTTGACCGGACTCACCAACGCGTCGAGCTATTCGTTCAGGGTCGCCGCCATCAATCCGGTCGGCCAGGGCGCCTATTCGTCCAGCGTCGCCGGAACTCCGATCGGTTCACCTGGCGCGCCCGTTCTGCAGTCGTTCACCGCTTCGGCCGGTCAGGTAACCGTCAACTGGGCCGCGCCCGTGAATCTCAATGGAGGCGCGGTCAGCGACTATGTGGTCGAGTACGGCGCCAAGAACTCCGGGACCCGGACGGCATTGTCCCCCAACCCCACGGCGACCACCGCAACGGTGACCGGTCTCACCAACGGCCAGTGGTACGACTTCCGGGTCTCGGCCAACAACAGCAACGGTCAGGGCGCCTGGTCGAATGTGCTCCCCGGAACGCCGCTCACCGTGCCCGATGCCCCGACCGCATCGGCCGTCCCCGGAGACGGCACCATCACGGTTGCCTGGACCCCAGGATTCGATGGCGGCCGACCCCTCACGGCCTACGCGGTCGCAGTACGGCCCGTCGGTGCAGACACCTGGGTTGTGGCCTCGACCACCTCCGGCAACTCGGCCGTGTTGGGCGGCCTCGACAACCGTGTGAAGTACGAGGTGCAGGTCACCGCGTTGAACGCCGCGGGCAAGTCCGACCCTCAGGGGGGAGAGTTGCTCGCCATGCCGCTTCCTCCCGACACCGGCCACAACGGCCCAATCGATGGAGTCGACCCGTACCCGCCCAGCCGGTTGACACTTCCGGGAGTTCCAACTCCGCCGGCCTCATCCTCGTGGTCATCGCGGCCATGCTCGGCTTCGGAATCCTGATGTCGCCGCTGCGGCTGCTCATGGCCGGATGGCACCGCTGTGATCACTGCGGAAACTTCGTGCGGAGCCGGGACGACATGTGGCTCGACCGCGGTCGTCACCAGGCCTGCGAAGACTCGCCCGACGGGAGGCACCTGCACTACTGATCGCCGCCTCCGGTGCTGATGCCCGGTCCGCCCCGCTCCGCCCCGGTCCTCGTCAGTCCTCGTCGGCGATTGGCAGCGCGATGGTGACCATCGCCCCGCCCGACTCCGACTCGCCGATCCTCACCGAGCCGCCGAAGCGCTCCACGGTTTCGCGGGCGATGGCCAAGCCGAGCCCGGTGCCGCCTTCGTCGCGGGCCCTGGCGTCGTCGAGGCGGGTGAAGCGTTCGAACACCCGTTCACGGTCGGCCTCGGGAATACCGGCACCGTCATCGCTGACGGTCACCACGACCGAGCCGTTGCGGCGATGCATCTCGACCCTGATCGTGCTGTTGGCGTGGCGCACACCGTTCTCGACGATGTTTCGGACTGCCCGGCGCAGGTGCTCGGCGTTGCCGGTGACTCTCGCGGGTTCCATGTCCCAGACGTCGACGTTGAGGTCGGATGATCTGACCGCCGCCTCGGTTTCGGAGAGTACCAGATCATCGAATTCGATCGTCTCGCTGTCGAACTCGACCTCCTCGTCGCGGGTGGCGAGCACCAGCAAGTCGGAGATGATCGCCCCCAGCCGGTCGGTCTGCACGATCAGACGGTCGCGTGTGTCGGGCCATTCGGGATCGGTGCTGACGGTGGTGTCGAGTTCGGCGCGCATGTTGGCGATCGGGCTCTTCAGCTCGTGGGAGGCGTCTCCGACGAACTGCTGGCGGCGTTCGTGGTCGGCCTCGAGTCGGTCGAGCATCATGTTGACGGTCACCGCCAGACGTTCGATCTCGTCGCCGGTTGACGGCACCACGATCCGCTCGTCACGGTTGTCGCCGTGGATTCTCGAAGCAGTGGATCGGATGTTCTCGACCGAGCGCAGCGACCGGCTGGCGGTCAGCCAAACCAGCATCATGACGAGCGCGGTCAGAGCAGGGCTGCCGAGCAGCAGCAGGAACCGCATTCTGCTCACGGGATCGTTGACCGAATCCAATTCGCCACCGACGCTGACCAGCACCGTGTCGCCATCGGGGTTCTTTGCCGCGACGGTGGCCACCCGCACCGTCTCGAAATCGGCCGTACCGTCGGAGTCCTTGACTCGCAGGGTGGCCGATCTGACACCCGTGGTCGTGCCGGCCGGTGGCCCGTTCACCACCAGGTTTCCGGCCGAAGCGAGCGTCTGCCCGGTCTTGGTTCCGATCCACACCAGCGACTCCTGCACGAGAGAATTGGTGAGGTCGGCCGGTGTGGCACCTCCGGCGATCAGTGAGGCACGATCGACGGCGCGGGCGTTGAGTGTGGTGTCGAAATTGTCCAGCAGACGGTTGTGGAGGGTTGTCGACAGAAACAGTCCTCCGGCCACCGCGGCGAGCAGGACGGTGGCTCCGGCGATGACCGCGGCCTGGATTCTTATGCCTCGCATGTCAGCCCCCACTACGCGCCAGCCGGTAGCCGGCGCCTCGGATGGTTTCGATTGCCCGACGGTCGAACGGGCTGTCGATCTTTCGACGGAGAGCCGATACGTAGACCTCGACGATGTTGGGGCCACCGTCATAGGCGAAATCCCAGACGTGTTCGAGAATCTCGGTCTTCGACACGACCTCGCCGACGTGTCGCATCAGATATTCGAGAACGGCCATCTCGCGGCGGGTGAGATCGAGTGGCGTATCACCCCGCCACGCCCGACCGTCGGTCGAGTCGAGCCTCAGATCACCGGCCTCGAGAACAATCGCCCCACCACCTCGCCTGCGCATGGCGGCCTTGACACGGGCGATGAGCACGACGAACGAGAACGGCTTGGCTATGAAATCATCGGCGCCGGTATCGAGTCCTTCGGCCTCGTCGAGTTCACCGGTCTTGGCGGTGAGTATCAGGATCGGGGTCCAGTTCTCTTCCTCACGCAGTGTGCGGCACACCTTGTATCCGTTGATCTTCGGCAGCATCAGGTCGAGCAGGATCGCGTCGTAGTCGTTTTCACGGGCGAGCCACAACCCCTCCTCGCCGTCGTGGGCGACATCCACGGCGAAGCCCTCGGCCTCGAGACCTCGCCTCAACGAGCGGGTCAGCGCGACCTCGTCGTCGACCACCAGGACGCGCATCAGTTGTTCCCTGCCCGAACGCGCCGATATCTCGGGGCGGGTCGGTCGGCGGCGCCGTAGTCGGCGAACGCCACTTCCGACGACGGCCGCGAAACCGTGGCCACCCGGTCGGTCTCCGTCGGTGTCGATTTCGAGCCGCGGCGCTTGACGGCCAGGATCCGGTAGATGGTGAGGTAGAAGATACCGAGGATCATCAGGCTCACGCCGGTGATGTAGAGGCGGTTGCCGGCATCGGTGCCGGCGAGCGCGCCGTGGACCACACCGAGCCAGAACACGGCGTAGGCGGAGAAATGCACGAGCCGCCAGGCTCGCTTCGGGATCTTGTTCATCACCAGCGATGTGAGCTCGATGGCCAGCAGCAGCCACATGCCGACCACGCCCCACGCCACCGGGCCGGGCTTCAGGCCGGCGGCCATCGGAACGGTGATGTCGATCCAAGTGAAGCCGATGAAGCTGTCGAACATCAGGGCGGCGACATGGATGGCGGTGAAGATCACGGTGGCGCCACCCAGGAATCGGTGGAGGTCGAGCATCCATTTCGGGCTGGGCGTGACGTCGAGAAGGCGGGTCGTCATGAACAGGCCCCAGAGCACCGTCGCACCCGCCAGGCCGAGTGCGACGATTCCGCCGGAACGCGAGATGTACCACCAGGTCTGTGAACTCACCGGAGGTGATCCTTCATGGACCCGAAGGTGTGAACGGTGCCGTCGGTGTCAATGACGAGTGAGGCGGCGTCCCCGGTCACGTCGGCCCAATGGTCGGCAGGGGTCAGCAACAGTTGCGTGGCCAGGACCTCCGACCACCAGGCCCGCCCCGAGATCACGGTGGCCAACACGGCCTGGGACTCGACGGGGCGCCCGGAGCGGGGATCGATGACGTGGTGACACGGCCGGCCGTCGACCGTCCAGACCCGGCGACGGGTGGTGGAGGTGGCCAGGCCGCCGTCGACCATCACCGCCAGGCCGATGGGGTCGTCCTGAACCGTCGGCTCGGCGATTTCGACCGCCCAGCCGGAACTTCCGGGTTTATCGGAGCTGCCGGGGCCACCGGAGTCGGCACCGGGGGCGGGCGCTTCACCGGCGACCCGCAGATCACCTCCGAGGTTGACAAGCGCACCTCGGGCGCCGGCCGAGATCAACTCCTCGACCAGCATGTCGGCGGCGAGGCCCTTGCCGATGCCCCCCGGGTCGAACCCGGTGTCGATTGGCAGGGTGACCGTGCCGAGTTCGTCGTCGATTTCAATTCCGTCGCAACCGGGCGCGGGAGTGGCCTCGATACCGGGTGTGCTTGTGGCGCCCTGTTCCACGATGAGGTCGTAGCTGCGGTTGTAGCCGCCGGTGATCAGGGCATCGAGGACGGTCGGGTCGTAGGCGCCGTTGGTCTGTCGCCAACCGTGGATCGCGTGGCGGACGAGGGTGCGGGTGTCGGCGCTCACATCGACCGGAATGCCACGCGTCGAGTTGCAGCGGCTCACGTCGGAATTCGGGCGGAAGCGGCTCCACCGGGCCTCGAGTTGTTCGACCCGGCCCACGGCCATCTCGACCAGGCCCGGATCGCCCACGACCACAACATGGAGATGGGTGCCCATGGCCCGACCACGGTGCTCTCGGACCACCCCACTGTTGGCACTGTTGGCTGGTGCCCCGTCGATCATGGTGCCCGCACTCATGTCAGGAACCGGAGCTGACCGTGGTGGGAGGAGGAGGCGGCTGACGTGGCGGGGGAGCGGTCACCGTGGGTACGGACGCCACGGCGCCCGGTTGGATGGCGGTGTTGCCACCCGGGGTGTTGGTCTGCGTCGAGGAGGTGGCCGGCGGGCTGGTGACGGGTACGGCGTTGGGAGCGGGTACCACCACGACGCGGCGGGTGACGACCTGGGCCGGTTGCGTCGACGACGCGGCGTTCTTGGCACTGGCCGCCATACCGCCGACCATCAACAGCCCGGCACTCAGCGAGATGCCGGTGACCGCTATTCGACCACCCTTGGCCGGGTGCTTGCTCCTGCGGGTGTTCTTGGGGACGTGCTGGCGGTGGTGCACGACCGGTTGCTGCATTCGGGGGTGAGGATCGCGGGTCGGGGGGTTCGGTTGCTCAGCCATTCTGGGCACCTCCTGTGGTGCCGGTGGTGCCGGTGGTTCCAGCTGCCTTTTGCTGCCCGCCGGTATCGCTCTTGGGTCCGTTCTTGAAGTACTCGCCGAAGTTGGCGAAGGGATCGGTGGCGCCGGGGGGTGTCGGCTGGGCGACCACCTCGACCGGCGCCGCTGGCTGGGCGGATGCGCCGGAGACGACGTATTCGGTCACAGTCTGGGTCCCAGGAGTGACGGCGCTGACCGACTTGCCGATGGTGAGAAACAGGCCGCTCACTGCGGCGCTGGTGGCAAGCGTCATTGCTGCCGCGGTTACCAGGGCCGATCTTCGTTCCATGGATACTCCCGTCTCTCCCGTCCTATTTGGACACCTCGACAAGATTGTCGCAGAGTGAAGCTGCGGGGAACCTGAAGAATCCTGAAGGCTCCTTCAGGATCAAGATCAGGTCCAAAACCAGGATACGGTTCAGGATACGGTTTCTCCCGCCACGATGTGGGCGATGGGGCTCGTCATGTTCGACATCGAGGCCGACGCCGACACCGAGGTCGACACCGCCGCCCCGAGCGAGGCGCCGAGTGAGGCACCGCCGCCAAGGGCTCGTCGTTTTCTCTTTCTTTTTTCTTCCCTGGTGGAGGGGTGGGGGGACTGTCAGTCGGCGGCGCTGTCGGCCGTCTCGGCCCTGTTGCTGCCGGCGATGTTGTCGGCCGAACGGCTTTCGTTGATGTCGCCGACTTCGCTCTCGTTCACGTCGTTGCCTTCGGTGTCAGCCAGGTCGCCGATCTCGCTCTCGTTGGCGTCCTTGACATCCTTGACGTCGTTGCTTTCGGGCTGGACGGCCTCGTTGCCGCCGTCCTCGACGCCTTGGCTGCCTTGGATATCTTGACTGCCTTGACTGTCGGCGCGGTCAAGGGGCGGACCGGCCGGATCGGTGCTGTTCGCCGAGCCGGAGAGGATGGCGTCAATCCGCTGCACGGTCGGGTCGACCGTGGCATCGGGGGCGGTGGTCACGACGTCGGCGACCTCGGTCGCGGGAGTCGCGGTGGGGGTGGATGCCGGTGTGCCGGTGAATACGCCGGTGCCGAGGGCGAATGCGCTCGTTGCTCCGACAAGGGTGAAGGCGACAATGGCGGCGGCGGTGCCGGTCTTGGTGATCTTCATTGGTCAGTGCACTTTCTCTGTCTGGGGGACGTCGCTGTTCGCGACCGGGTCATCCGGAGAATCCGGCTGATGTCAGGAGAATGACAGGGCCAACCTGTAGCCACGCTGAGGAATCCTGAAATTGCGTTCAGCGGGCAGGGCCGTTGCGGTCGTTGCGGGTCATGGAGACGCTTCTGCGATCACGGCGCGATACTCCGACATGGATTCTCCCGTGTCGGCGGCGCATCGGCTCATCGACCTCAGCCATGTCATCACCGATGGGATGGTCACCTACCCGGGTCTGCCCGCGCCCCAGGTCACCACCCACCTGTCCCGTGAGGCAGCCGAGGAAATCTACGGACCCGGTACCACATTCCACATCGGGCTGGTGACGATTTGCACCAACACCGGCACCTATCTCGATGTGCCGTTTCACCGTTTCGCCGGTGGCCACGATCTGGCCGAGCTGGCTCTCGAGCGAGTGGCCGACGTGCCGGCGGTGTGCCTCGATCGGCGTGGTGAACGGGTGATCGATCTCGGGTCCGGCGATCTCCGGGACCTCACCGGCCATGCCGTGCTGGTGCGCACCGACCACTCGGCCCTGTTCGGTACCGAGGGTTACTTCCACGACCATCCGTATCTGACCGCGGCGTCCGCCGAAGCGTTGGTGGCCGCGGGGGTGGCCTGCGTCGGCATCGACTCGCTCAACATCGACTCGACCGAAGGTGGCGAGCGGCCGGTCCACACCAAGCTGCTCGGCACCGACATCCCGATCATCGAGCACCTCACCAACCTCCGCGAACTGCCGCGGCACGAGCCCGGTGGTGGGGCGCGGTTCCGGTTCACCGCCGTGCCACCCAAGATCGTGGGAGCAGGCACTTTCACGGTTAGGGCCTTCGCCAGGATCCCGCCGAGTTGACAGGGTCTGTCGATCAGCCGGCCACCGGGGTTGTGTGAGACGGGCAAGACGGGCAAGCCCTGTGACACAGGCAAGCCGTATGAGGCCGGTGAGACCTGTGGATGCGAACGTCGGCCGTCAGGCGTGGTAACACGATCGTCCATGACCGACCCCGTGTTGTACGAGGAACGCGACGGCATCGCGATCATCACGCTCAATCGTCCCGAGAAGAAGAACACGTTGAATGACGCCGTGATCCAGGGCGTCGCCGATGGTGTCGCCGCCGCGACCAGGTCCCGTGATGTTGTGGCGATAGTGCTGCGTGGCAACGGCGGCACGCTCACCGCTGGATACGACCTCGACCCCGGGGGTGGGTCCGAACGCGGGTCGGGCGGCTCGGACGAATCCGCCCCCGACGACAGTTCCGGGTCCGGCTATCCCGGCTGGTCGACGCCATACGGCGCCAAGGGTCCCGAACCACGCGAAGGGGCGTGGGATCCGGTGCGTGACTACCAGTTCATGAACAACAACGTGCGCCGCTTCATGTCGCTGTGGGAGTGCCCTAAGCCGGTGGTTGGCGAGATCACCGGTTGGGCGATCGGAGGGGCCACCGACCTGATTCTGTGCGCCGACCTTCTCTACATGGCCGAGGACGCCCACATCGGATACGCCCCGAGCCGTATCTACGGAACCCCGACCACGATGATGTGGGTCTACCGCCTCGGACTCGAACACGCCAAGCAGTTCCTGCTCACCGGTCGGGCCATCGACGCCGCGACCGCCCATCGGATCGGCCTGGTGTCACAGGTCTGTCCGGCCGACGAGATCCGTTCCGTGGTCGAGGCCGAGGCTCGACGGTTCCGCAACATTCCCGCCAACCAGCTCGCGCTCAACAAGATGCTGATCAATCAGGCATTCGAGAACATGGGTCTGCGGACCTCGCAGATGCTCGGCACGTTCTTCGACGGTGTCACCCGCCACACCGAGGAGGCCTACCGGTGGGTCGAGTCGTTCGGCGAGAAGGGATTCCGCCAGGTCGTTCGGGAGCGTGACGAACCTTGGCAGGACTACGGCGAACGCCCCAAGCGAGATCCCAAGGGAGATTGAGCTGTTTACCGTTCCCCTCGGGAGTCGCCCTACAGTTGGAAGCGTGAACGAGAAACTGCGTACCGTCGACCTTGGCTTTGATCGTTTCCGTGCCCAGTTGCTCGCGGCGGCCTGCGAGAACGACGGCCTCCATGTGGAGTTGCTCATCATGGATGACAACGGTGTCGCCCCGGGCTACACGGACCTGACCCCCCACAAGCTGCTGGTACGCGCCGACGATGTCGAGCGGGTCGGCGAGGTCCTGACGGCATCCGGTTTCCCCGGGCCCTACGACATCACTTGATATTGCTTGATATCGCCTGATATTGCCTGACATCACTTGATACCAGGCAATCGAGGCCGTCTCACCCGGGCGGGTGTGGCTGATCGGGGGCGTCCTTGATTCGGCCTTGGTTCAGCGGGTCCCCCCGTGCTTCGCGGTCACGGGCGGTGGGTCGGCGGGTCAGCGATGTGGAGTGAACCGGTAGGTTCGGGGTTGTGATCACGTTCGATTCGGCGGAGGAGTCACGGCGGGGACGCCGCGGTTCGTGGCCGCGACCGTGGTTCTCCCGGTCGTGGTTGTCGTCCTGTCCGGTCTGATGATCGCGGTCACGGCTCGCCTGGCGGGCCGCGAGGTCGACGATGGCGCGGTGGAGATCAGCCGGAGTGGTTGCCGGCGTCGGGACGCTCGCTTGGCCCATCACCATGGCGGCCATCTTGGTGGCGGTCACTCGGAGGGGTCCGCGGGATCGGCCACGAAATGTGCCGCATCCACTCACCGCGTCCATCGCCATGTTGTTCGCAGCCTCCTTCGCCGGCCCACTGTCACCCGACACTCCCTCGCCCGTCGTTCTGCTGGTAGCGGCCGTCGGAATACTGGTCGGAGCAGTTGTCGGCCGACCGGTGGCCACGGCGGTGCTCGAATCCCATGGCCTGCGTGATCTGGAAGTCCCGGCGCTGCCTGCAGACTCAGCAGACTCGGCGGGCTCAGTAGCGGGGGCAGGCCCAGTGGCGTGGGCAGGCTCGGCGGCGGGGGCGGGTCGGATCCGCGACCGCTGCTCGATTGCGAGCACCGGCGGTCAGTGGGCCAACGTGGTCTGGGCCGGTCGGTTGCCCGGCGTCGCTCCGATCCTCCTGCCGGCCCTGGTGGCGGTCGGCGCGATGGGCGGTGTTCTGGCGTCGCCGTCAGGACGGTGGCTGACCGTCACCATCGAGATTCCGGTGATCATCGTTTTGACCGTCATCGCGTACTTCGGCCGGCGGGGTCGTGTGACGGTCGGGCCGTCAGGCGTCCGGATACACAGCGGATTCCTGCGTCGCATCCGACTCGGCATCCCCATGGACCGAATCGCCGGGGCCTCGACCACGATGGT
>QIIW01000020.1 GCA_003231645.1 Acidimicrobiia bacterium
GCAGGGTCGACACAACTTGGATCACCGCGGATCGTTGTCAATCGGCCGTGCCGGAAATGTGACACAACCACTCGACTTCGAGCGTCAGAACGTGGTCACTTCGGCCGCAGACACTCGGGCGTCCGTCACCGCGTCGGCGGTCCGGGCCGTGTCGACGATGGCAGGGGGTCCATCGCCACCGGCATCGGATTCCGTGAAGTAGAGCCGCAGCACCCGGTCGACCGTCGGACGTGCGAGTGAAGGGGCCACGCCTTCATAGGTCGCCACCGCCTTGACGAGACGACACACCGCCTCCGGCAGATACGGTCGCAGATCGCCGCTATGGGCTCGGCACACCTCGCGCAGATAGGCCGCCGAGTCGGCTTCGCAGGCCACACCCGCAGCGTGAGCCACGCGCGCCAGAATCCAGTCGAACGACTCGTCCGAAATCGCCCCCACGAACACCTTCGACTCGATTCGCCGGAAGAACGCCTCATCGCCGAGACCCGACGGGTCGAGATTGGTGGAGAGTACGACCTTCACATCGAAGGGCACCTCGAAGCTCACACCGTAGTTGAGCGACAGGTAGTCGACCCGACGATCGAGGGGGACGATCCAGCGGTTGAGCAGTTCGTCGGGTGTGAATACCTGACGCCCGAAGTCATCGATGACCATCACCCCGTTGTTGGCCTTCATCTGCAGCGGAGCGAGGTACACCCCGGTGGTCGGGTCATGGGCAAGATCGAGCATCGACGAGACAAGCTCTCCGCCGACGATCACCCGGGGCCGGCGACACAACATCCATCGCGGATCGAGGTCGTCGGGCTGCGCCTCGGCCGGAACGTGCACCGTGGGGTCGAACACGATCAGCACCTGGCCATCGACCTCCACCGACCACGGCACCAGCACCATGCCGGGACTGATTCGTACGACGCGTTCCGCGATCGAGGTCTTGCCGGTGCCCGGAGGGCCGTAGAGAAACAGGGCGCCGTTGGCATTGAGGGCAGGGCCGAGTTCGTCGAGCAGGCTGTCATCGAGAACCAGGTCCGAGAGCGCCTCGCGCAACAGATCGCGGTTGACGTGGACCGACCGTTTCTGGGCATCGACCACGCGTCGGTACTCGGCCAGCGACACCGGTGCCGCACCTGCGTAGCGACACTGCTCCATACGGTCGTGAGCATGGCGCTGCCCGAGGTCGGTCAGACCGATCGTGTAGTCGCGGCCCACCATGCCGAGGACCTCGATCTCCTTCTTCTCCCGCATCTCCTGCACCATCTTGTCGATGAGCGCCGGTCCGAGGGCCAACGCCGTCGAGAGACCGCTCACCGTGGTGCGGCCCTCCATGGCGCAGCGCCGGAGCACGAGGTCATGCACCAGTGCGTACGGGATGCCCAGCTCATCGACCGCTTTGGGCGGTCGCACTCCGAGATCATTGGCGAGATGTGCGTCGGACACAGCGCGGCGGTCCCTCCGTTGGGGGTCCCGACTCCTTCGGCCAAACGCGCCCGGTGTTGACCGCTACGGTCCAGTGCGATCTGCCGGGCAATTCGGCTGACCGGAGTTGATTCGCACTGGTCTCGTGGAGACTCGTATCATTGGATTCCGACCATTGGCTGATCGGTCTTGGTGGCAGCGTAGGCGACCTCGAACTGGTCGGGTGGTTTGTCGTTGAACCGATGAATCATCTCTCGAACCCGATCCGGCGACGTCGCGAGAAGTTCCGCGATCACCACCCCGACGTGGTGGACGGCCCCAACCACGCGTACGTTCGTGGTCAGAACAGGGCACTGGGCAGGACTCCCCCCTTACTCGACGATCACTTCGGAGTTATTGCGGTGATCGCGTTGGCCTGAGCAGCGCGGGCAAGTCGATCGTCGTAGGTCACAAGACCCTCGAGGCCGTCGCCGAGATCGAGTGCGGCCGCAACGTGAATGGCGTCGAGCAATCGCAGGTCGGCGGGTTCGAGCCGGCCGGCCTCCTCGAACACCGCCGTCGTCACCTCGATCAACCACCTCTCAGTCCGCGCGCTGCTCGACAACCTCGCCGGCATCCAAGAAACCGTTCTCATCTACCCAATCCATCGGAGGACACCCCAAAGCCCGGCGCGTCCTCACCGACATGAACCCCACCCAACCCACAGCCGGGAAACTCCGGCTAGGACTCAGCCAGGCGGTCCAGGAGCCTCTGTCGCTCGCTGCGAAGCTCGTCGATGCCGGCCTCGGTGTCGATCCTGGTGTTGATGGTGATCAGCATGTGGGCGTCGATCCCTCCGCCACCGGATTCACCCACCGCGGCCGTGCTCGGATCCATGTGCCTGGCCCTCGCGTCCTCGATCCGGCGCTCGATCTCGGTGATTCGACGCCGGGCCCTCTCGCGATCGAAGGGCATGGCGGCGCGCGCCGCGGCCGCCTCGCTCCTCAGAGCGGTGTGCCGCTCCTGGAGGTCGGCCCGCTCGTTATCGGTCAAGTCGGGTTCTGTCATCCTCAGATACACAGTTCCGAGGTCGGTCAGGATCTCGTCGAGACCTCTCGCCGTTTCGTCTCCGGATCCATCGTCGATCATGACTACATTGAACCACACGAACAGCAGCGGAAAACCCCAGGCCACTCGGCTGGCGCCGCGGACCTGGGGCTTCACGGGGTGGAGGTGAGGGGAATTGAACCCCTGGCCTCCTCGATGCGACCGAGGCGCTCTACCAACTGAGCTACACCCCCGTGCGGCGGCCAGCGTATCGGGCCGACCATCCATGAACGCGGGCCGATCGCCTCGAACCGGTGGCTTCGTCAGGCGTTGACCGTGGCCCGAAGCTCGATGACGTTGGGGGCCTGGACGTGGTCCGCATGCAACATGGTGACCTTCATCTCACGCTCCGCCTCGATGTTGCGGCGCTGCACGACTGCGTAGCAGTACCAAGCCAAGGCAGCATCGACGATGATGTTGGTGAGGAAAGCCACCGCGCCCAGAACCAGGCTCAGGAGCAACGTCGATACAGCGAGTCCGACGAGGCACGTGATCACCAGCCGCCGACGCTGCGCGGCCTCGCTCGCGGATCGGGGAAGCAGGTTCACGGAACCCCTGATGCCCTGGCCACCGGGGGCGGCGGTGTGCCCGAGGGTGTCGAGGCTCCTGTTGAACGATCCGATCATGTCGGACTGGCGGCCCGAACCGGCTCGATTGTCTCGCCACCAGACCGCCAGATATGTGCCCCATACCGCCGCGAGCCCGAGAAGAACTATCGATGTCGTCACTTTGTGGAAGCCCTCCGGCATTCAACATGATGACCGCAGGGCCCGTACGCCCCCGATCAAGTTACGGTTCTACTACGAGCGACATCCAAACGCAAACATCCTGGTCGTAAGTCACACCGCGCTCGCACCACCGAAACGGCGGAGTATTACCCCGACTTGGGGTCGGCGGTGAACCCCGGGCGGCGGTAGTGCCCGGAGCGCCCACCCGTCTTCTCCCACAGCGCTATGTCGCCGACGACCATCGACCTGTCCATCGACTTGCACATGTCGTAGATGGTGAGAGCGGCGACCGAGCAGGCGGTTAGTGCCTCCATCTCCACGCCGGTGCGATCGACCGTCTCCACCTGCGCCTCTATGTCGACGCTCGTGTCGTTGATCTCGAAATTGACATTGACCGCACCGATCAGAAGCGGATGACACAGCGGCAACAGGTCGGAGGTGCGCTTCGCGGCCTGGATCGCGGCAACACGTGCGACCGCGATCACGTCGCCCTTCTTGATCGCGCCCTGCGCCACGGCCGAAGCGGTCTCCGCGGTCATGGTGACCGTGCCACGAGCGACGGCCCGACGATGCGTCGGGTCCTTGGGTGTGACATCCACCATCCGAGCACGTCCGCTGGGATCGAGATGGGTGAGGCCGGAGTCCGTCATGGCCGAAAGTGTAGGGCCTCGTCCGCACGCGCCGGAACGGCCCGTCGACCCGGTGCCGCCTCAGCCGCCGATCTGCGACATCGAACGGCTGGGCCGGACGAAATTGACCCGGTTGATTTCGTGACCCGCCCACTTCGATGCCACCGAGTCCTCGAGGGCGCGGGCGATCACATCATCGGACGAGCCGTTGCGCAGTAGAGCCCTCACGTCGGTTTCGCCGGTGGCGAACAGGCAGTTGCGAAACTGTCCGTCGGCGGTGATGCGCACTCGATCGCAGGCAGTGCAGAAAGACTCGCTCACGCTCGAGATGACGCCGATCTCACCGGTGCCGTCGAGCAGCCGGAACCGCGTGGCAGGTGCCGAGGTACGCTCCAGCTGCTCGAGAGGGTGGACCTCGGAGACGCGGTCGACTATCTGCTGTCCGGTGAACACCTTCTCGTTGTGCCAGCCACCATCGGCGTCGAGGGGCATGAACTCGATGAACCTCACCACCACACCGCGCTCGACACCGAACTCCACGAAATCGACCACCTCGTCGTCGTTGACGCCCGCCATCACCACGACGTTGAGCTTCACCGGCTCGAAACCCGTCTCGACCGCGGCATCGATCCCAGCGAGTACTTCACGCAGATTGTCTCGACGAGTGATCCCGGCGAATCTGTCGCGCCGCAACGAATCGATCGAGATGTTGACCCGCCCCAGACCGGCCGACCGCAGATCATGGGCCACCGACTCCATGGTGACGCCGTTGGTGGTCATCGACAGATCGACCCCGAGTCCCGCCAACTTCTCGATGAGGACCGTGAGCCTGGCCCGCACCGTGGGCTCACCTCCCGTGATCCTGATGCTGTCGACGTCGTAGCGGTCGACCATGAGCCTGGCCAGACGCTCGATCTCCTCGAAGGTGAGGATCTCGGAGCGGGGCTGCCACTTCATGCCCTCGACCGGCATGCAATACGTGCAACGAAAGTTGCATCGATCGGTGACGGCAATCCGCAGATCACGGTGGATCCGACCGAACCCGTCGATCAGCTGTTCCGGCATCCACGCACTCTACAGAACCAGCCTCGTAGCCGGAATTCGCCCGGTTGCCGCCCGGCCGGCGGCGAGACCGGTGGCCGGATCAGATGAGGGGGATGATCTCGCACCTGCCACCCGCCGGAATCGACGCGCCGTCGGGAACCACAGCGAGCGCAGTGGCACGTGCCATCGCCGACATCTGGTGGGAACCCTGTCCTCCCGCGCTCCTCACTGTCCACCATCCGGTCGAGTCGGGGCCGCCCTCCATGCGAAGGAAGTGGGTCCTGTGGTCCGGTCCGTGGCCGAGCGGGATCTCGGTGGTGGCTTCGAGCATCGGCCGAAACCATTCGGCGTGCCCGGCCATCTTTCGCAACGCCGGCCTGGCCAGTAGTTCGAAAGAGACCATCGATGACACCGGATTGCCCGGAAGCCCGAAAAAGGGTGTGGTGCCCGAAATGCCGAACGCGAACGGCTTGGCCGGCCTGATGGCGATCTGCATCCATCGCATGTCGGCAATGCGATCGAGTACCACCTTGACGAAGTCGAACGCCCCCATGGAGACACCGCCCGACGAGATGATGGCGTCGCAACGTTCGGCCCCTTCCAGGAACGCCGATGTGATCGCCGCTTCGGCGTCGGGCACGAGTCCCAGGTCGACACCCTCGAATCCGGAATCGCGGACGAGGGCGAGAAGTGTGAGTCGGTTGGAGTCCCGTATCTGTCCGCGCCGCAAAGGTCCGCCACCGTCGACCAGTTCGTCGCCGGTCGACATCACGCCGACACGTGGCCGTCGATACGTGTCGACGGTCGTGTGGCCGATGCCGGCGAGGACTCCGAGATGGCCCGCACGCAGCAACGTGCCCTTCTCGAACACCAGGTCGCCGGGCCTCACGTCCTCTCCCGCCGCTCGTACGTGGTTGCCGGGCTCGACTTCGATCTCGATCTCGACGGTCGACCCAACCTCATGGAACGTCGTGCGTTCGACCTTCACGATGGCGTCTGCGCCCGGTGGCAGGGGGGCGCCGGTCATGATCCGCGCCGCCTCCCCCCGTTCGACCGTCGGATAGTCGCAATCTCCGGCCGCAATGGTGCCAACGACCCTCAGGGTCACCGGTGCGCCGACAGTGTCGGCAGCCATCAAGGCGAACCCGTCCATCGCGGTGTTGGCGAACGGGGGAACAGATTCGGTGGCCACCACGTCCGCGCCCAGAACCAACCCAGCGGAATCGGCAAGCGGGATCCCCACCGTGGGCAGGGAATCCACCCGATCGAGGACAAATGTACGTGCTTCGCTGAGGGAGATCACCGGATCAGCGTGTCAGATCGGACCCTCTTTGCGCGCCATCGCACCGGAACTCAGCCCGGGACCTCGCTGTGCCCGATCATGCGGCGGATATTCGACTGATGCCGGACCACGAGAATTGCGGCCACGAGCGCGCCAACTCCGACTTCCCACGCGGGCCTCCCGACGGCTGCACTCAGGATCGGGTAGGCGATGGCGATCGACAGCGACCCGAGGGCGGCGACCCGGCCGGTCTTGACCACCACCAGGAACAGCGCCGCACAGCCGAGGCCCACGAGTGGGCTGATGGCCAAGCCCCCGCCCCCGGCGGTGGCCACTCCCTTTCCGCCGCGGAGGCGTCGGGTCACCGGCCAGACATGTCCGATCACCGCGGCGACCCAGACCGCATGGGCGAGGGGGCGCCCGGACAGCGCCAACGCGATCAATACCGGAACTGCTCCCTTCAGTCCGTCGACCACGGCGACGATGATCCCGGCTCGGCGCCCACCGAGACGCCACACATTGGATGCACCCGGGTTGCCCGAGCCCTCCTTCGTCGGGTCACGACCGATGCGGCTGCCCACGATCTGCGCGGTGGGAAACGTGCCGATGAGATAAGCAGCGACGACGAAGACCACGGCACGGATCACGAGCACATCGTACGGTGCCGAGAATCGGGTCCGCCGGTATCCTCTCCCGGTGCCCACCTATCAATACCGCTGCGATCGATGCGGAGAACAGTTCGATCTGTGGCAATCGTTCTCCGACGACACCCTCACCGTCTGCCCCGGCACCGGTGGCCCCGACGCCTGTGTATCACCCGGCGAAGGCCCGGTTCGCAAGGTCTTCTCCAGCGTGGGTATCACCTTCAAGGGTGACGGCTTCTACAAGAACGACTACGGATCCAACTCGTCGGGTCTGAAGAAGGAGAAGACGGCCGCATCGTCGAGTTCCAACGGCTCGTCCAATGGTTCTGATTCCGGCAACGGATCGGGTTCCGACTCCGGGACCTCCACGAAGTCGGCCGAAGCGTCCGGCGATTCCAAGTCCGACTCCAGCGCCAAAGCGAACTCCGACTGACACCCGCGGGCCGCCCGCGGCCCGCACCTCCGGGCTTCCCCGCCGAACATCTCTCACGCCGGAGGCCCCATGTCCCGAACCGATCCGTGTGGCGATCCGCCGCGCCCCACCCTGCTCCCTGTCCATCGCTCGACCTTGGCCTGGGTCCAGGTCCGGGTCCGGCGATGGCACATCATCCGCTGGATGATCACCGCGCTCGCCGCAGCGGCACTGACGATGTCGGTGACCGGCGCCAGATCCGCCGCCCTGAGAGCCCGACGGCAATGGGGCGACACCCTTACCGTTTGGGTCGCGGTGCGTCCACTCGACGCCGGCCACCTCATATCGCCTTCGGATCTTCAGCGACGCGAGCTACCGGTCGGCGCCATTCCCGGCGACTCGTCCACGGCCGACCCGTCGGGCTCGCGGCTCCGAGACGCCGTGACCACCGGAGAGGTGATGAGGATCGGCCGTCTCGCTCCCGAAGGCGCCGGCACGATGGCGGCGCGTCTGAGGCCGAACACCCGCGGTGTCACTCTTCGGGTCGACGAGGGATCGGTTCTGGCCGAAGGCGACACGGCCGACCTGATCGCGATGATGGGCGGCCGGCCTGTCGCCACCGCGGCACGAGTGATCGCCGCGGGCGACGGTTGGGCCACATTCGCGGTGGCCGACAACATGGTGTCGGCAGTGGTGAACGAACTCAGCGTCGGCGGGGTGATGCCGGTTCTTGCCCCGTGAACACCCCATGAGAGGCGGCGGGGAACCGCTGTGCGCTCAACGCCAGGTCGTGGCCAGGATCACCAGCACGGAGATGCCCACCACGACCCGGTAGGCCACAAACGGCTTGAACGTGTAGGTACGAATCATCTTCAGTGTGGCCCACACCGCCAGATACCCGGTGATCGCCGACGTGACCACACCCCAGATGAACGGCGGCCAGAACGACGACGGAATGGAGGTGCCGACCAAGGACACGAGCCCGGCCCCGGCAATCACCGGGATGCTCATGAGGAACGCCAGCCGAGCAGCCGAGTCGCGGTCGTATCCCAGCCCCCTGCCGACCGTGAGCGTGGCCCCCGACCTCGACACACCGGGTTGCAGCGCAACCGCCTGGCCCACTCCCATCCACAGCGCATCACGGAGGGTGAACTCTCCAATGGCTCGGCGTTCCGGCAGGCGGTCGGCCACCAGCAGTATCAGACCGAAGACGATCAGCATCACCGCTATCATCCAGATCGAGTCGAGGTTCGAGAGCTGATCCTTCAGCAGCACGCCAACCAGACCCGCCGGCACGGCCGATGCCACCAGATACCAGGCGATCCGACCATCATCGTCGAGGGGCCGACCTCCAAGAGGTGCGAGGACGCCGTGCCTGACGTACTTGACGACATCGGACCACAGATAGGCGATGGCGCCCACCAAGGTGCCGAGATGGACGGCCACATCGAAAGCGGTGCCAAGGTCACCCGCGAGCTCGTCCCAGCCGAACAGCCAGCGGACGAGCTTCAGATGGGCGCTCGACGAGATCGGCAGAAACTCCGCCAGGCCTTGGACGACTCCGAGCACGATCGCGTGAACTATCTGCATGTCGGTCCCCTGGTCGGATCAGCTGCCCGACATCGTGATGTCGGCGACAACGAGGGTCGTGCCCGCGGCATTCATGGGCAGCCATTCAAGGTCGTTGCCAACCGCCACCACATCATGAAGCAGCCTCTGCAGGGTGGAGGCGATCGTGACCTCGCGAATCGCTTCGGCGAGTTCGCCGCCACGGATCATCACGCCCTCGGCGCCAGTCGAGAAATCACCCGACACCGGGTTCACGCCCGAATGCAGGCCCGAGACCTCTTGGACCAGCAGGCCGTTGTCGACCTCGGCGATCAGATCGGCGGGGTCGCGTGCCCCGGGGACGATACGCAGAGCCCGGGCACCAACCGACGGAGCTCCCTTGAACCCGGGGCGAACCGCCGAACCGGTGGAGGCGGTGCCGGACCGTCGGCCGGAGTAGCTGTTGTGAAGAAACGCGCTCAGTATGCCCCCGTCGATCAGCGTGGTGGGTCGAGTGGCCAAGCCCTCACCGTCGACCGTCGACGCGGTGAAGGCAGCGGGGTCGGTGGGATCGTCGACCAACGTGATCGACATCGAGGCGACATCCTCCCCCATTCGTTCCGCGAACAGCGAGCGGCCCTTGAGCACGGCTTCACCGGTGAGGGTGTGGCCGATGATGCCGAGCAACTGCGCGGTCACCCAGGGATCGAGCACCACGGTGAGCCGCGAGGTGGGCGCCTTGACTGCTCCGAGAAGCCGGGTGGCCCTCACGGCTGCGTCGCCCGCGGCGATCGCGACATCGAGATCGGTCGGCGAACGCCCCACCGAGAAACCGAAGCCGGTCTGCGTGTCGCCGTCGGCCTCAGCGAGCGCATGGGTGGACAGGTAACAGCCGGTCTCGCGGGCGGACGATGCGATACCGCTGCTGGTGGCCACGGCCGATTCGTAAATCATGTCGACGAACTCGGCCGACTCGATGCCGACGATCCGGCGGTCGGCGGCCAACGTTGCCCGCTCGAGTTCAATGGCAAAGGCCACCTTGTCGTCAGTGGAGAGATCGGCAAGATCGCTGCGGAACAGGTCGACATCGGCGAGGGTCACCCCATCGGCCACTGCGACCCCGTTGAACTCGTCGGGCTGGGCGAACGCCGCGTTGTCGCGGGCCTCGGCGAGAGTCTCGGCGAGAAGCGACTCGTCGAGCGCACCGGCGTAGGCGTAACCCTGACGACTGTCGCTCACGACGCGCACGCCGATGCCATGGCTCTCGGATGCGGTGAGCGACTCGACCTCGCCGTCGTAGGCCCGGACCTCGGTGTTGCGTTCACGGACGATGAACACCTCGACCTGTTCGCCACCCTTGGCCCAACCGGCGACACGCCTGGCGGTTTCGAGAAGCTCCGGCATCAGGCCGCCGTCCCGCCGACGGTGAGGCTCGTGACCCGAAGCGTCGGAGTGCCATCGCCGACCGGCACGCCCTGGCCATCCTTGCCGCACATACCGGGCGAGCCCATGGCGAAGTCATCACCAAGGGCATCGATTCGGGTGAGGACCTCGGGTCCGTTGCCGACGAGGTTGCCTTCCCGAATCGGCTCGGTGATCTCACCATTCTCGATGAGGTAGGCCTCGGTCATACCGAACACAAAATCGCCGGTGGCGGTATTCACCTGGCCCCCTCCCAGTTGGGCGACGTACACGCCCGACTCGGTCGTCGCCACGATCTCAGCCGGATCGTCGGCGCCGTTTACGATGTAGGTATTGGTCATACGGACCATCGGCAGGTGCTGGTAACTCTGGCGACGTCCGTTCCCGGAGCTGGTCCGGCCCTGTTTGCGCGACCTGAGCCGATCCCACATGTAGTCGGTGAGCACCCCCTCGTCGATCAACACGTTCTGCCCGGCCGGATGGCCCTCGTCGTCGATCGTGAAGTGGCCCCACTCTCCCGACATGGTGCCGTCGTCCATCAGGGTGACCAGATGGCTCGCCACCTTTTCCCCAACGCGACCGGCGAACACCGACGCCGACTTGGCAACCAGATCGGCTTCGAGACCGTGACCGCAGGCTTCGTGGAACAGAACACCACCGCCACCCGGACCGACCACCACCGGCATTTCTCCCGACGGCGCGGGGCGGGCCCTGAGCTTGGTGATGGCCCGCCGCGCCGCTCGCCGAGCGAGATCGCCCACATCGGTCTGGTCGAACAGTTCGAACCCGATGGTGCGACCCACCGACTCGCGACCGGTCTGAAGTCCGGTGTCACCGGTGGCCACGCACGAAACCGAGAACAGGGTGCGGACCTGGTCGTCCTCGGCCAACAGCCCATCGGAATTGGCGACGAGAATCCGGCGACGACTGTCACCGTAGCGGGCCGACACCTGTGAGATCGACGGGCCTTCGGAGCGCGCGGCCGCGTCGGCGAGGCTGAGCAGTTCGACCTTGCCGGCCTTGGCCACATCTTCGGGAGCGATGCGCACCGGCGGATCACGTGGCACATCAACCGGCGACACAACCACAGCGCGCCCCGATCCGCCGGCACCGCGGGCCGCGGCTGCCGCGGCACGGGCGGCGTGGGTGAGACCGGCTTCACTTAGATCGGCGGTGTGGGCAAATCCTGTGGAACCACCGACCACGACACGGATGCCGGCACCCCGATCTCGGCCGCTGGTGAGTTCCTCCACGCGCCCATCGTCGAACAGGGCCGAGGTGGACCTCTTGTCCTCGATGAACACCTCCGCGAACTCACCACCGGTGCTCATCGCCACCGTAAGTGTCTGATTGACGAGCTCGTGGTCGAGCACTCCCACCCCCTGGTCGAGGAGTCGGTATCGTACCCGCGATGCCACTTGAACCCGGGCTGTCGGCCCACGTCGATCTGGTGGTCTCCGGCGATGATCTGGCCACCGCCATCGGATCGGGCGAGGTGGAAGTGCTCGCCACACCGAGGGTGGTGGCCCTCTGCGAGGAGGCCACCGTGCTCGCCACCGACGGCCGTCTCGAACCCGGTGAGGTCACGGTCGGCACCAGGATCGAGATCGACCACACACGCGCGTCGATCGTCGGCGCGTCCGTCACCGCCCACGCCGAGTTGCGGAGCGTCGACGGGCGTCGGCTCGTGTTCTCCGTGACGGCCACGGAGGGCGACAACACGATCGCCACCGGGCTGATCAGCCGAGCCGTGGTCGACCGCCGGAAGTTCACCGACCGGCTCGGCGGCTGACCGACCCGGCCCGCCGCGGGTCGGTGTCAGTCGGCGAACTCCCAGGTATCACTCCCGGTGGAGCCGGCCACATCGACACTGCGGGCGATGCTTCTGAGCCTCCCGTCACCGATCAGAAGCCGCAGGGCCGACGCCTCCACCGGCCCGGCGGAACGCCCTTCCCACCAGCCGAAACCGACCGGATCGAGCGTGACGCCGTCCAGCAGCTCAATCACGGTCCGACGAGCCGCTGCCATCACGTCGCCGAGTTCGGCCCCCAACAGATCACGGGCCTCGCCCCGCAAGTCACGGTTGGCCGACACGACAAACTCATTCACCCGAGGATCGCTGAGATACCAGTCGTCGACCACGAACTCCTGGCTCGTGTGGCCCGACCCACCGTCCCAGACGAGTCGGGTGACCATCTCGACGGAGATGCCGTTCAGGCCGGCGCGAGTTCGACGCGTGACCCCACCCGTCGACCGGGCGAAGGAAGCAGCCACGGCCGCCTCGACCGTCGACCGCGCGTCCGTTTCGACATCGACCACCGCGGTCGGCGCGATCTCGAGCCGATCAGGGACCTGATCGCCGACCAATGGCCGCGCCGCGGGCTCGGCGACCGTGGAAGCCGAGACGCCGGCGTTGCCGGGCCCACCCCCGCCGGCTGCGCACCCCGCCGCCACCAGCAGGGTGGTGGCCACGGTGGCCACCACCGGACCGACGCGTGGGACCCGAACCAGCCACGACGATTCGAGTGATGAACTTGGCAGTGAACTGAACGACGGCACGTGGCCACCTCCGGATGGATCCTCGAGATGGCGGCCGATATCCGCTTGAGTGCCCCGGGGCCGCGAGGGACATGGCGAAGGTTATCCGGGCGCTGCACGGTCACAGCCGTGCAGCGGATAGCATTTCTGCCGCCAGCGGATAGAGAACCGAGGCCGGAGAGAAGATGAACGACAGCACCGCACCGGGCGGTCGCCCGCGGTGGCGGGTCGAGATCTTGATAACCGTTGTCTTCTACTTCATCTACTCCACCATCCGAAACCAGTTCGGTTCGGCAATAGGCGGCACCATCCGCGTCCAAGCTCTTCACAACGCCGAGCGGGTGATCGACTTCGAGCGTGCCCTCAACCTGTTCCACGAGCAGTGGATTCAGCAGCAGTTCATCGCCAGCGTCTGGTTCATCCGATTCTGGAACATATTCTACGGGTCACTCCATTTCGCGGTGACTCTCGGAGTCATGATCTACCTGTTCCGTCGCTACCCCGATCGCTACATCCGGATGCGGTCGGCGCTGGTGGCCACCACTTCGGTGGCGCTCATCGGGTTCGCCACCTTCCCGCTCATGCCGCCGCGGCTGCTCGAGAACAGTGTCTCCAGGTTCGGGGGCTTCCAGACCGGTTACGGATTCGTCGACACTCTGGTCAATCCGGGCGGCCTGTGGTCCTTCGATTCCGGGACACTCGAGAGAATCTCCAACCAGTACGCGGCGATGCCCAGCCTCCACATCGCGTGGGCCACCTGGTGTGTGGTCGCCCTCTACCCCGTCCTCCGACACCGCAGCAGTCGCATTCTTGCCGTGTCCTACCCGTTCATGACGCTGTTCTCGATCATCGTCACCGCCAACCACTACTGGATCGATGCCATCGGCGGGCTGATCGCCGTCTCGATCGGCCTGGCCCTCGCCCGACCCGTGGAACGTCTCCTCCCCGGGTTGAGCGCTACGCTTCGACCCGAACCCGGGCGGCCCATGAGTCGATCCGGGGCCGGCCGCTGATCAGGGGCCCCGTCTCCATGCTTCTCGAATCCATCACCGGACCCCAGGACCTGCAGGGTCGCAGCTACGCCGAACTCGACGACCTCTGTGACCAGATGCGTGGCCACATCATCGCCGCGGTCTCCGAACACGGCGGCCACCTCGGGTCGAACCTCGGTGACGTCGAACTCACCGTGGCTCTCCACCGCGTGTTCCGCTCCCCCCACGACGCCATACTGTGGGACACGGGCCATCAGACCTACGTCCACAAGATCCTCACGGGTCGAGCGGCCGGTTTCAGGAGCCTCCGCGAGCCGGGTGGATTGTCGGGTTACCCGTCGCGTGCCGAGTCGGAGCATGACTGGATCGAGAACTCCCACGCCTCCACCGTGCTCTCCTACGCGTTCGGCTTGGCCACCGCGTTTCACCACAACGACGAGCGCCGGCGGGTCGTTGCCGTCATAGGCGACGGTGCCCTGACCGGCGGTATGGCCTTCGAGGGGCTCAACAACCTCGGTCACAGCGGACGCGACGTCGTGATCGTGCTCAACGACAATGGCCGCTCCTACGCTCCCACCGTCTCGCGGTTGTCCGAGAGTCTCATCAAGATCCGCAACAACCCCATTTACATGCGCCGCCAGGCCCGCCTCGAAAAGATCGCGGAGAGAATTCCGTGGGTCGGCGAGCAGATCGGGCGGGGGGTGAAGATGTCGAAGGCGGCGATCCGCGAAATGTGGGAGCCGACCGCCTTCTTCGAGAACCTCGGTATTCGCTACACCGGTCCGTTCGACGGCCACGACATAGCCGGCATCGAGGACGCTCTCGCCAACGCGGCCGAGTTCGGCGGGCCGGTGGTGGTGCACGTTCTCACCCAGAAGGGCCGGGGATACGCCCCGGCCGAGAACGACAAGATCAAGAACATGCACGACACCGGCTCGATCAAGGACGGCTCCTACACCGCCGCCTTTTCCGAAGCAATGGTGAAACTCGGCGACCAACATCCCGAGTTGGTGGCCATCACCGCGGCGATGCCCGACTCGACCGGACTGTTGCCGTTCAGCGAACGGTTCCCCGATCGATGCATCGACGTCGGTATCGCCGAGCAGCATGCCGTGACGTCGGCTGCCGGCATGGCCATGGGCGGAATGAGGCCACTGTTCGCCGTCTACGCCACGTTTCTCACTCGAGCCTTCGATCAGGTCAACCTCGATGTCGGACTTCATGGTCAGCCGGTCATCTTCTGTCTCGACCGTGCCGGTATCACCGGCGACGACGGCCCGTCGCATCACGGCATCCTCGATCTCGTCCTGCTCACCAAAGTTCCCGGCATGACGGTGTTCGCACCCTCGAGCTACCAGGAACTTCAGCAGATGATGTTCGACGCCATGGAACTCACCGACGGCCCCGTTGCCATCCGTTGGCCCAAGACTCCCGCTCCATGGGTGTCCGACCTCGAGGTCGGGGCCGGTTTGGACGCCAGGTTGGTCAGGAGCGGAGGCTCTCAGGTCTGCCTCCTCGGATTCGGGAAGATGCTTGCTGCCTGTGAGGGTGCCGCCGCGATCCTCGAGACCGAAGGGATCGACGCAACCGTGTGGGACCCCCGGGTGGTCACGCCCCTCGATCCCAGGATGCTCAACGACGCCGCCGGTCATCAGCTGGTGGTGTCGGTCGAGGACGGACTACGGATCGGTGGTGCCGGAGCCGCGGTGCGCGATGCCCTCAGTGAACACGACGCCGGCTGCCGGCTGCGAGTGTTGGGGGTACCCACCACCTACATACCCCAGGGCCGGGCCGACACGATCCTCGCCGATCTGGGCCTCGACGCCGCCGGTGTCGCTTCCACCGTGCTGGGCATGCTCGCCCCCTGAGTCCCGGACCACGAAACTCGGACGGGGGTCAGGTGTAGTACGGGTTCTCACCCAGTTGATGATCGGTGGTGTCGATCACGTCGGAAACCTCCGGGATGGCTTCGAGAATGGCCTTGCTGATGCCCTCGTTCAGGGTGGCCTGGCTCAGCGAGCATCCCTGGCAACCACCGCCCATGGCTATGAACACCTTGTCGCCCTCGACACCGACGAACGACGCGAACCCTCCGTGGGAGGCCAGCGCGGGGTTGATCCGCTCGGCCAGCAACATCTGCACCTTCTCGGCGATGTCACCGACCAACTCCAGTTGCCCCATCTCGCCCAGGGGGTTGGGCCGATTGGGATTGCGGATCACGAGGCCACCCTGAGCGGGGGTGCTTGGGATGTCGAGGGTGGATCCGCTGAGTTGGGTGACGCTGTTGTCGGGCACGATCACGGTGAGACCCTCACGGGTGTGGACATGATCGTCATCGGCGGCCTCCACAATCGGCTCGAGACTGAGGTCATAGGTGTAGTCGACCCCGTTCGCGCCGGTCACCTCGACCCGAAGGGCGAACGTGTCGGGCTCTTCCTCTTTGGAACGGATCTCGACCACGACCTTGCGGGCGGCCTCGGTGACGATCAGAACCTCACCGGTTTCTTCGGTCTCGGTGGCTGATTCCACGACGTTGGTCATACAGAAAGGGTAGCGAGGTGCCCCCTTCCATCGTCGGGGGGTTCAGGCTCCTTGATCCAATTCCAGATTCAGCACGAGCCAGAGTTCCTCGGCCTCTGCCTTCTCTGATTCGCTGTCCGCCAGGTCTCGTCCCAGCTGCGCCAAACGTTGATGACCGGTGTCGACGGCGGCCAGACGCGCCTGCAGGTCGGCGATCCGTTCCTCCAGCCGGGCAATCCGCTTCTCGCACTTGGAGATCTCGCGGCTGATAGTGCTGGATGATCGTCTGCGTATCGACCCGTTTCTCTTCACCGGCTTGGGTTTGCGCGTGGGCGGCGCGGGGGTGGCCGGCCCGGCACCCTTCGTGACGACCCTGCGGTCCTCGAGCCACGCCGCGTAGCCGCCGGGCCAGCGCCGAGCCTCGGCATCGTGGATCACCAGCACGTCGTCGACGGTACGATCGAGAAACGTGCGATCATGACTGACCACAACCACGGCTCCGGGCCAGTCGTCGAGGAAGTCCTCGACCGCCCGCAGTGTGTCGAGGTCGAGATCGTTGGTGGGCTCGTCGAGGAGCAGCACGTTCGGCTTGGCGGCAAGGGTGAGCACCAGCTGAAGTCGGCGGCGTTCACCACCCGAAAGCAGCCCGATCGGTGAGCGTTGCGCGTCGGAATCGAACCAGAACCGCTCGAGGAGCGCAGCATCCCACCAGTCGGGCTGCGCTCGGTCGCCGGCGACGGCTTGGCGGACGCGCATCGCCGGATCGAGATCGCGACCGGTCTGGTCGTGGATACCGATTCGGGCGGTGGGCCCGGTAACCACCCGACCCGCAAGTGGGAGGCGTCGGCCGGCGATGACATCCAGCAACGTCGATTTCCCGCAACCGTTGGGGCCCACGATGCCGAGTCGATCACGGCGGTCGAGTAGCAGGTCGAGACCGGTGATCAGCGGTGTCAGCCGCGGGAAACCGATCGACACGTCATGGAGCTCGACCACCTGATCGCCCAAGCGAGGAGTTCCTCGGTGGAGGGTCGTCAAGTCGAGGTCACCTTGGCGTGCCGCGGCCTGGGGGCCACCGGAGATCAGTTCGTTGGCCCGTTCGACCCGGGAACGGCTCTTGCGGGTACGGGCCTTGGCCCCACGGCGCAGCCAGGCGAGTTCGCGGCGGGCAAGGTTGCGACGCGTCGACTCGGTTGCCGCCGCCCGCTCCTCGCGTTGGGCCCGCCCCTCGAGATATCCGCCGTAGCCACCTTCATGGACATACGAGGCGCCCCGGTCGAGCTCGAGCACTCTGGTGGTCACCCGGTCGAGAACGTGACGATCATGGGTAACGAGTACGAGCCCGCCCCGGAACCCCCGAAGCTCCTCCTCGAGCCATTCGATCGCGTCTACGTCGAGGTGATTGGTCGGCTCGTCGAGTATCAGGATATCGGCATCGGCGACCAACGCCCGGGCGAGTGCCACGCGTTTCTCCTGTCCCCCCGACAGCTCCGTGGTCGGCTGATCGAACAGGTCACCGAGACCCAGCCGATCGAGGACGGCCTCACCTCTCCATCCTGCTCCGACCGCGTCGCGCACGGTGCCCGAGGACAGTTCGGTGACTTGGTTGAGGCTGGCGATCGTGACACCGCTGCCCCACCTGACCCGTCCACCCTCGGGTTGGCGGGTGCCGGCGAGAACGTCGAGAAGAGTCGTCTTGCCGGTTCCGTTGATGCCGACCACGCCGAGTCGGTCACCGGTGGAAACGGTGACCGACACGTCGCGAAACAGCGGCCGATCGGGTCTCATCATCATTACGTCGGAAGCGTCGACGAGGATCACTCGTGCAGGCTATTGGCGGGACGACGCGGCGCTTTCGAGCCCGGCCATCTTCGCTCTGCCCGTCGCGACCCCCTATCGTGTCCGGCGGTGCCAACTGGTGTCGCCGTGAAACACATCGGAGGTGGGCGTGGCCCCCACGAGCCAACCCTCGCAGTCGGCGATGAGTGGGCCCGCGGCCGTCGCCGCGACGGTCGGCGCCTTCGTGATGATCGTGGCCGTTCTCCTGCTCACACTGGGTCGCGGGAGCGACTCGACCGAATCGGTCACCTCCACCACGGCGGCGCCGACCGTCGCGGCGACGACCACGGCCGCACCGACCACGACCCCACCGAGCACGTCGGTCGGACCTCAACCCGTCGGTGCCGACCCGGCCGGCATCGCGCGCGCCACCGTACTTCTCTCCCCGCTCATGGCCGACCTTTCGCCGTGCTGGAGCGGATCGGGCACGATCATCGACCCGACCGGCATGATCCTGACCAACTCTCATGTCGTGGCGAGTGAGCCGGACTGCCAGTGGGAAACCATCGGAGTGTCTCTGACCGACCGAACCGACTCTCCGGCCGAGCCCACGTATCTCGCCGAGGTGGCCGGTTTTGATCCCCTTCTGGACCTGGCGACATTGCGGATCGTGAGCGACCTCGACGGAAATCCCGTTACTCCGACCGACCTGCCGTTCGTGGCCGTCGGTGACTCCGACACGGTCGAGGTCGGTGATTCCCTGACCATGTTCGGCTACCCGACCATCGGCGGTCGGACCATCTCGGTCACCACCGGGATCGTCTCGGGGTTCTCGAGGGAGGCCTCGATCGAGGACCGGCGGGCCTGGATAAAGACCGACGCCGCGATCTCCGGCGGAAACAGCGGGGGCGGAGCGATCGACGTCGCCGGCCGCCTGGTGGGCATTCCGACCACGGCCGGGATCCGGGGAGAACTCACCGCCGACTGCCGAGTCCTGGAGGACACCAACGGCGACGGTGTGGTCGACAACAACGACCCGTGCATCCCGATCGGTGGATTTCTCAACGGTCTTCGCCCGATCAACCTTGCCGACGCGGTCATCACCGCCGTGCACGCCGGCGAGACCGCCGATCCCGCGGTCGGCTACAACCCGGTCGATGTGACCGACACGGCATCGGCCGGCAGCACCCAGTTCGGTCCCGACGTGACCGGCGACGACAAACTCACCGAGGTCGTGTCGACGCTGCCCGCGGCGGCCCAGCAGATATGCGCCTTCTGGGGGTATCAGGGCATGCAGGACGGAGCGTCCTACGACACCGTGTGGCTGTTCGACGGGACCGTGATCGAGGGGTCGAGCAGCTTCAGCTCCACTTGGTCGGGTGGCGAATCAGGTTCTTGGTGGGCTTGTGCCACCAATCCCGACGGACTCGGTACGGGATCGATGGAGTTCGAGTTCTTCGTGGAGGGCCGGCTGCTGGCATCCAACGGGATCTACGTGGGTGATGGCCACGTTCCCACGGCGTTCCGCCTCAACAACCGGTCCGACACCGAGATCTGTTTCGTGTTCGCCACTCCTTCGGCGGCGGCCGACTGGGGAGACGACGAGTTGTCCCCGGACGAAACCCTGCCCCCCGGAAGATGGATCGAACTACCCGTCACCACCGGCGACTGGGACATCACGCTGGAGGACTGCGACCAGAACACCTTGCAGACCTACAACCAGGTATCGATCTCGGACGGGACCGAGATCGACTATCCGACGCCGGTCGGCTGACCGGGACGACCGGCGCGACTACTTCTGTTTCACCCTGCTCTTGAGCGCCGAGAAGGCCAGCGTCTGGCTCACCACGGCCAGACCGGCGATCGCCGCCATGCCCTTGAGCAACTCGCCGGCCTGCCATCCGACGAAGAGTGAACGGAGTCCGGCCAGCAGGTAGGTCACGGGATTGTAGACGGCCACCCCTCCCAACCACCCGGTCATGGCCTCCAACGGCAGGAACGTGGTGGTCATGAAGGCGAACGGGAAGAACAGAATGAAGCTCGAGTTCACCGCACTCGGGTTCCCCGTACGCAGGGCGATCGTGTAGGGAAACCCGGTGAACGCGATGCCCCAGAACGCCCCCATCAACATGAAGACGAGCACCCCCAGCGGGCCGGTCGGGAATCGTACGCCTATGACGAAACCAAGAATCATGACCGGGATCGTGAGGGCCAGAACCAACACGAAATCGGAGACCATCAGTCCCAACAAAAGAGCACGCCGCGAGACCGGCGTGAGCAACAGACGATCGAGATACCCGTCCTGGATGTCGAGTACCAGCGCTGAAGCACGCGAGATGCCGGTCACGGCAAACACGATTCCCACCGGGAGTTGGAACGCCTTGTAGTCAATCTTCATGGGCGTGAATCCGGCCACATCCTGCAACGCCCCGATGTTCACGATGAGAAAGAAAAGAGGCACCGCCAGCGCCGGGATCACGAACTCGAGTTCACGCGGCAGTTGTCGAAGTGCCCTGATAGCGATCGAACGGGTGTCACGAAAGAACCCAGCCGGTCGGGCCACGATCGGCTGATTCATGCTTCCCCGCTTTCCAGGTGTGATCCGGTTACATCGAGAAAAACGTCGTCCAACGTCGGGGTGTGGAGGGCCAACTCGTCGACCCGGATGCCGGCACGATCGAGGGCCACCGCGACCGGGCTCAGCGCCTGCCCGCCGTGCTTGGTGACCGCTCGGACCTCATTGTCGAACGTCTCGACACGGTCGATGCCGGGAAGCTCGCCGAGCACCTGTGCCACCTCATGGTGGTGCCCATCGGTCCTGATGACCACCACGTCGTCGCCGATCGACCGCTTCAGTTCGGCCGGCGGACCCTCCACCGCGATACGGCCATGGTCGATGATCCCGACACGATCGGCCAGAGTGTCCGCCTCCTCGAGGTATTGGGTGGTGAGAAAAACCGTCATGCCGAGGTCATGATTGAGGCGGCGGACCTCTTCCCACACCCGGAGGCGGCCGGGCGGATCCAGTCCGAGGGTCGGCTCGTCGAGAAACAGGACTCTCGGGTTGTGGACCAGGGAAGCCGCCAGGTCGAGTCGGCGACGCATGCCGCCGGAGTACGTGCCGACCAGTCGGTCGAACGCGTCCATGTCGATCAGCGGAGCCAACTCGTCGATTCGTCGTGTGATCTCGGCCGGCCGCAGGCCGAACAACCTGCCCTGTGTGGTGACGATCTCGCGTCCCGTCATCTTCGGGTCGAGCGAAGCGTCCTGGAGCGCTACCCCGATCTCGAGTCGAACTTCACCCGGCTGGGTCAGGACGTCGAGCCCGGCTATCGAGGCTCGCCCCGATGTCGGCAGGAGCAGAGTGCAGAGCATCCGCACCAGCGTCGACTTGCCGGCACCGTTGGGACCGAGAAACCCGTAGATATCGCCCTCGGCAACCTCGAGATCGACGTGGTCGACAGCGAGATTGTCGCCGAATGTGCGGGTGAGACCCTCTGCGTGAATCAAGTTCATTCCTCCGTCAGGCGGTCGCTAGCGTGCCAGCATGGCATCACCGATTCAAACGACAATCTCCGACGGGGTCACGACCATCCGGATCGACGACGGCAAGGCCAACGCCCTCGGCCACGAAACGATCGACGCTCTCGAGGCCGCACTCGACCAGGCCGAGGTGGACGCCGACGCCGTGGTGATCCTCGGCCGGCCCGGCCGGTTCAGTGCCGGATTCGACCTGGCATCACGGCGTCTTGTCGGTCGGGGGGCCGAGTTGTTCATGCGGCTCTACGGCTTTCCCCGGCCGGTGGTGGCGGGATGCACCGGCCACGCCCTGGCCGCCGGAGCGCTCCTCCTCCTGTCGTGCGACGAACGTATCGGGGTCGATACCGACGCGAAGATCGGCCTGCCCGAGGTCGGAATCCGGATGCCCCTGCCCCGGTTCGCCGTGGAGCTCGCCCGGGACCGGCTCACCCCGCGGGAGTTCACGCGCGCCACGATGCTCGCCACCATCTACTCGCCGTCCCGAGCCGTTGATGCCGGCTTCCTCGACGAGATCGTCGCGGTCGATGACCTCGAGCGACACGTGCTCGCCCGGGGGGCCGATCTCGCAGCCCGCCTGCACTCCGGAAGCTTCGCGATCACTCGGGCCAAGGCACGCGGCGCGACCATCGACGCCGTTCTCAAGGGGCTGCCGGCCGATCTCGAGTCATTCTCCGTCGCCACGAACTGAGCGCTCTTCGCCCGATTTCCACCACCAGTCGGGAAGATGCCGCTCCTGTCGTGGGTTGCCAGCCCCGGACCCAACAGGAGTGCTGATGAGCGACCGTGAAGTCAACGCGATCCATTTCTACTGGAGACCGGGCTGTGGCTTCTGCATGATGCTCGACCGCAACCTCGCTCGTACCGGTGTCGATCTCGTCAAGCACAACATCTGGGACAACCCGGCCGACGCGGCCACGGTCCGACGCCACGCCAGGGGGAGCGAGACGGTGCCCACGGTCGTCATCGGAGACACCGCGCTGGTCAACCCTTCGGCCAACCACGTCATGTCGGTCGTCGCCGACAAGGCGCCTCATCTGCTCCCCGAGGATTGGGAGCCGCGCCCCCATGGCCGGGCCAGGTCGGCCGTACGCCGGCTGCTCGGGGGCTGATCCGCTCCGCCGGGCCGAGCGGGTACCCCCCCGGTCCGGCATGACCGGATACGACGCCGTCCTGATCCTCTCGTTCGGCGGCCCTGAAGGGCCCGGTGACGTGGCGGCGTTCCTCGGGTACGTCACTCGCGGCAGGAACGTTGCGACTTCGCGTGTCGAGGAGATGGCACGCCGCTACTCGGATCTTGGTGGCATGAGCCCGATCAACGGCCAGTGCCGGCGGATGGTCGCGGCACTCGACACCGAGCTGGCCGGCCACGGCATCGACCTTCCCGTGTACTGGGGCAACCGCAACCGGCATCCAATGCTCACCGACACCGTGGCCACCATGGCCACCATGGCCCCGGACGGAGTGGAACAGGCCTTGGCGATAGTCACGTCGGCCTACAGCTCGTACTCCGGCTGCCGCCAGTATCTCGAAGACATCCAGAAGGTCAGATCCTTCGTCGGCCGGTCCGTCCCGCGTATCGACAAGGTCCGTGCCTACTACGACCATCCGGGCTTCGTCGGCCCGTTCGCCGACGCCACCGCGAGGGCACTCGGCCGTCTCGGCGAGCTGGGCCCGGAGCGCACATCGTGTTCACGGCTCACTCGATCCCCACTCAGATGGCCGACCGATGCGACTACCGGGACCAGCTCGCCGAGGCGGCCCGAATCGTGGCATCCCGGCAAGACTCGACCCACGAGTGGAGCATGGCCTGGCAGAGTCGGTCGGGGTCGCCGTCGATGCCGTGGCTCGAGCCTGAACTGAACGACTGCCTACGGGAGCTCGCGGCCGACGATGTACGAGCGGTGACGATCATTCCCATCGGCTTCGTATCCGACCACATGGAGGTCATGTTCGACCTCGATCGCGAGGTTGCCGCCACCGCCGCCGAAGTCGGCTTGGAAATGACCCGGGCCGCGACCCCCGCGACCACCCCCGATCCGGAGTTCGTGGCGATGTTTCGCGAACTCATCGAGGAACGACTCGAGCCCGATCGGCCCCGTCGTGGTGTCGGAACCCTCGGGATCCGTCCCGACGCCTGCCCGGCTGGTTGCTGCTCACCGGCGTGAATTCGGTCACCGATCGCGCGTAGCGAGAAGTATCCCCCACCAGCCGCGCGCTCGTTTCTAGGCTGTCCACAGGACAGGGATCTCCACAGGCCAGAGCTGGGAAGGGGGTGGCCTACGGTGAATCACACCCGGATCGCGGCCGAGGCCATCCGCTATCGGCTCGACTTGGTGCGCAACCCGTTGATCCACCTGGCCCCCGACGAGCTCGAGCGCATGGCCGGCGCCACCTTGGATGCCGCAGAGCCAGCGGTCGACAGTGCCATACGTCGTATCGCCACCGCGTGGATCGACGCCGGCATCGAGCCCGAACTGCTCTGTCGAGGGTGGGACTGCCCGGCTGTGCGTCGTCTCTTCGATGCCAACCCCCACCTGGTCGACGCCCTCGATGACATCATCAGGGTGGCCACCCGGTCGATTGCCGCCTGACCATCCGAGTCTGAATGGTCGGGCTCGCGGTGGCCGGTCCGGTACTCGGGTCAACGTCGGGTCTCCGGGTTCGCTAGCTTTGGTTCGTGCCTACGATCGCGGTTGTCAACCAGAAGGGCGGGGTCGGCAAGACCACCGTCGCGCTCGGTCTGGCGGCCACCGCCTGGTCTCGCGGCGTCGATTGTCTCGTCATCGACCTCGACCCACAAGCCAATGCCACCACCGGACTCGGCGTGTGGGATGCCCCATTCAGCATCGATCAGGCTCTGGCCGAAGAAAGACCCGGGGCCATAGCCGGACTGCGGGTGACATCAGGATGGCCCGACGACAAGGGTCGTCCTCCATCCGTCGTTCCTGCCACACCGGCGCTCGCCGCTCGCGAGCCTCAACTGCTCACCGACCCCATCGGGGCCAACGACCGTCTGGCCATAGCCCTCGAGGGGGTCCATCACGACGTGGTGATCATCGACTGTCCGCCTTCGCTGGGGCTGCTCACCGTCAACGGTCTCTTCGCCGCCGACCGCGCTCTGATCGTCACCGAACCCGGGGCCTGGGCCTCCGACGGTGTGGGCCAGATCCTTCGAACCGTCCACCGCATCTCCGAACGGCGACGTACCCCCCTCGAGATGGCGGGAGTTGCGGTCAATCGGCTCGGCCGTACCCGCGACGCCCGCTACTGGGACGAGCAGCTTCGCACCGACCACGGCGACATCGTCCTGCCGGCTGTTCACCTCCGCGCCGCCGTACCGGAGGCGTCAGCGGGTTCACTGCCGATCCACGCCCTGGGGCGCCGGCCGGGGGCGCCGGAGGCGGCGGCCGAGTTCGACCGGCTGTTCGACTTGGTCATTCCCACGGAGGTGCTCCATGGCATATGACCCTCAGAAGCGTCACCGACGCCCCATACCTCCCGATGAGGGCCCGGCACCGGTCGACGCCCTGATGACCGATGGCTCGTCGGAACGACGGCTGGTGACGGACGACCCGCCGGTCGCGCCGGCGGTCACTCCTCCCGCCGCCGACCCCCCGCCCGATGCGCTGCTCGTCAACACTGGGCTCATCGCCGCGGCGATCGCGGTCGTTGCTCTTCTGCTCACCCGCCATCTGTGGCGCAAACGCGGGCTACGTGCCGCCGGGAAGTGAGCCATTGCGACGGATGACCTCGGTCCGGCCGTCGCCGCACAGGTCGAGGTAGGGGCACCAACCGCACAAAGGACCGGTCGTGGTGGGAAACTGATCGTCGGTACACGCCGTGTCGATCGCCGCCCAGGTGGCGGCCAGAGCATCGGTCACTTCGCCGAGACGGGCGGGGGTGACAGCGGTGGAGACCTCCATGTGGCGGTCGCCCAGGAACAGCAGCCGTGCCCTCACCGGCGTCTGCCCGGTGGATTCCGAGATGGCGGCTGCGTAGAGCAGTACCTGCGGTAGACGTTTCTTGCGGTAGCGCTCGGGTGGCGCGT
>QIIW01000163.1 GCA_003231645.1 Acidimicrobiia bacterium
CCAGGTGGCCGTTCACCGATATCGCCGTGGTGAGTCGCCGGGTGAGCGAGATCTCGGAACGGTTCGGACTGGCGATCGATCCTTCGGTCGAGATCTGGAAACTGGCGGTCGGTGAGCGCCAGCGAGTCGAGATCATCAAGGCCCTCTACCGAGATGCCAGGCTACTGGTGCTCGACGAACCGACCGCCGTGCTCACCCCCCAGGAGGTCGACGAGTTCTTCGAAATCCTCTCCGAGATGCGCAACTCGGGCCACGGTCTCATCTTCATCTCCCACAAGCTGCGCGAGGTCGTCGCCATTTCCGACGAGATCACCGTCCTGCGCAACGGCCGGGTCACGGGCCACACCACACCCGCCGAATCCGACCGTCATCAGTTGGCCCGGATGATGGTGGGCCGTGAGGTGTCGCTCGCCCCGGAACGACCACCGGTGCAAGTCGGCGACATCCGACTGGCGATACGCAACCTCACCGTCATGGGTGATCGCGGTCCGGTCGCCGTCGACCATCTCGACCTCGAGGTGAGGGCCGGAGAGGTCGTCGGCATCGCCGGCGTGTCCGGAAACGGGCAGCGCGAACTGGCCGAGGTCGTCGCCGGACTACGCCGTGCCGAACCGGGTTCGGCGGTCGAGATCAACGGCATCGATGTCATCGGTGCCGGCTCCCGGATCGCCCGTGACGCCGGCCTCGCATATGTGCCCGAGGAGCGGATGCGCGACGGAGCCATCGGCGAATTCACGGTCAGTGAGAATCTGGTGCTGGTCGACCACGGATCCGATCCCTTCTGTCGCCACGGTTTCCTGCGTTTCGGGGCCATTCGAAGGCACTGTCAGGAACTCGTGGACAAGTTCACCGTCAAGACCCCGGGGCTCGATACGCCGACGTCCAACCTTTCCGGCGGCAACATCCAGAAGCTCGTACTCGCCCGCGAACTCGCTTCGGGACCCACGGTGCTGTTGGCGGCGCAACCGACCCGAGGTGTCGACATCGGTGCGGCCGAATACATCCACCAACAGATCGTCGGGCAGAGAAACGATGGCACCGCCGCATTGGTGATCTCCGAGGACCTCGATGAACTGCTCGCCATCTCCGACCGGATAGCCGTGATGTTCGAGGGCCGCATCATGGGCATCGTCGACATCGAGGACGCCACCCGAGAGGCGCTCGGTCTGTTGATGGCAGGCGTTCAGGAGGGCGCGCCGGCCTGAGCCGGCGGTCGCGCCGGTGCAGGCGGTAGCGCGCTGTGGTGTGCCAATCTGATTGTCCACCGAACAAGGGGGACCCGGATGGCAGACAAGAAGTTCGTCGAGGTCGACGGCCGCCGCATGGCCTACGTGGAACAGGGCGACGGCGATCCGATCGTCTTCCTGCACGGCAACCCCACATCGTCCTTCCTCTGGCGTCATGTGATGGCCGGATGCGAGGGACTCGGGCGACTGTTGGCCCCCGATCTGATCGGCATGGGCGACAGCGACAAGCTGCCCGACTCGGGCCCTGGTTCCTACCGGTTCGTCGAACACCGTGCGTACCTCGACGGATGGTTCGATGCGCTCGACGTGACCGACAATGTCACTCTCGTGGTCCACGACTGGGGTTCCGCCCTCGGATTCCATCGTGCTCATCGTTTCCCGGAGCAGATCAAGGGCATCTGCTACATGGAGTCGATCGTTCGACCCGTCACCTGGGCCGACTGGCCCGAGGCCGCCCGGAGCATCTTCGAAACGATGCGATCCGAGGCCGGCGAAGAGCTGATCCTCGACAAGAACCTGTTCGTCGAGGCGATCCTTCCGGCGTCGATCCAGCGAACCCTCGAACCCGAGGAGATGAACGAGTACCGCCGGCCGTTCGCCGATCCGGGTGAGGGGCGCCGCCCGACGCTCACCTGGCCGCGTGAGATCCCGCTATCCGGCCGGCCGGCCGATGTGGTCGAGATCGTCGGGGCCTACGCCCAATGGCTGGCCGGATCCGATCTGCCGAAGCTGTTCGTCAACGCCGATCCCGGCACCATCCTCACCGGCGCGCAACGTGAGTTCTGCCGCACGTGGCCCAACCAGACCGAGGTCACGGTGCCCGGAATCCATTTCATTCAGGAAGACTCCGGCCCCCGCATCGCCGAAGCCATCCGCACCTGGTACGCGAGCCTGTGAGCAGGGGCAGGGAACTCTCGGAGTGCCACCCGGCCGGCTCCTCCGTCGGGTTGTCCTGTCGGGTCTACCGGACACCCGACGGGACGGCCGGATCACCGAACCTGGAACAATTGCGATCGGTGCTCACCTCGAACTGACCGAGACCCGGGTGGGCACCAGCCCACGACGGTCGAACTCGGCGACCTCGCCGGGGAGGTCGACCCGGGCCGCCGATCGGGTGTCGGCCGACGACCCCCCGACCCAGAATGTGAACGTCCCCGGCTCGGTCACCAGCTTCATGTCCGGCCGATGAAACGCCAGCCGGCTCGGATCGACGGTGAACATGACCGTTCGGGTGACGCCGACCCGTAGATCGACGCGCCCGAAACCGATGAGCTCCTTGATCGGCCGAGCCGTCGATGCCACGTCGTCGCGAACATAGAGCTGCACGACCTCGGTGCCGTCACGGTCGCCGGTGTTGGTGACCTCCACTGACACCAGCGTCGGACGGGTGGTCGATCCGGTGGCCACATCCGGCTCCGAATACCCGAATGTCGTGTAGGAGAGACCATGGCCGAACGGGAACAGGGGAGTGACCGGGGAGTCGACGTATTCGAGCCAGAACTCGGATCGGTCGCCACGTGCCCGCATGTCGTGATGGACCGGAATCTGGCCGACGTGGCGCGGAAACGACACCGGCAGGCGACCTGACGGATCGGCCGCACCAACCAGCACGTCCGCCAAGGCCGAACCGCCCTCCTCGCCGGGAGGGGCGGTCCAGATCACCGCGGCCGCGGCATCGACGACATCGGTGAGCGCGTGAACCCGTCCGCTGATCACCACCACCACGGTCGGGGTTCCGGTGGCCGCCACCTCGCGCACCAGGCGGATCTGTTCGCCCGGCAGATCGAGGCTCACGCTGTCGCGTGCCTCGCCCACGGTCGCGTCGGGGGTGAGCCCGGATCGGGTGCCGACACACACGATGGCCACGTCGGAGACGGCCGCAACCGCGACCGCAGCCGAGATGCCGGTGGTGTCGGTTCCGGCGTCGGCGCAGCCCTTCGCATGGACGACCTCGACGGCGTCGCCGAGCGCGGCGCGCAGCCCGGCCAGCGGGGTCACGTGAAGGACGGTGGGCATGTCGACCGGCTGACCGTCGACGATTGGTGTCATGACCTCGAGGTGGGTCGGGTGGTGGTAGTCGCCCTGCAGCAGCCGGGGATCATCGGCGTGAGGGCCGATCACGGCCACCCGGGTGAGAACGGCCGGATCGACGGGGAGTGTTCCGTCGTTGGACAGCAGGCACATTGCCCCGGTTGCGGCCCGACGGGCGAGGGACCGCTGAGCCGGGGTGTCGAAAACCTCTCCGGCCCGGCTGGGGTCGACGTAGGGATTCTCGAACAGGCCGAGATCGAACTTCTGCCGAAGGACCCGCCCGAGCGCGGTGTCGATCAGAGCCTCGTCGATACGACCCGCGGCCACCGCCTCGGGTAGCGACCGGTAGTAGTCGAGCGAAGGGAGTTCCACGTCGAGGCCGGCCGAGAGCGCCTGGGACGCGGCTTCGGCTCGGTCGCCGGCCGTGCGGTGGTGTGTCTCGAGTTGCCGTACCGCGAAGTAGTCGGCCACGACCGTGCCGTCAAAGCCGAGTTCGTCACGCAACAATTCGGTCAGGATCTCACGCGACCCCGCGCACGGGATGCCGTCGACCGAGGAGTAGGAGTTCATGACGGTGGCCAGCCCTGCCTCCCGGATCGCGGCGGCGAAGGGTTCGGCGTAGACCTCACGCAGCTCCCTCGGCCCGAGGTGGACCGGTGCCTGGTTGCGCCCACCGATCGGGGCGCCGTAGCCGAGGAAGTGCTTGCCGGTGCACATGACACCGTCGGCCAGGTCGTCGCCCTGGAGTCCCTTGACGAAGGCCACACCCATCCTGGCGCACAGCTCCGGCGATTCGCCGTAGGTTTCCTCGACCCGCCCCCACCGTGGATCGCGTGCGACGTCGAGAACCGGGGCGAGAGCATGGCGCGCCCCCACCGCGAGCATCTGTACACGGATCACACCGGCCGCTTCCTCCACCAGGTCGGGATCCCAGGTGGCGGCCAGGGCGAGAGCCTGCGGGAACACCGTGGCGTCGCGGTGCAGGAACCCGCCGACCGCCTCCTCATGGATGACGATCGGGACTCCGAGTCGGGTCCTCTCGACAACGAATCTCTGGATGGCATCGACCATTTCGGCCGACTCATGGGGACCCAGACAGGTGCTTCCTCCCACCCGGGTGACCTGTCCGATGCCGTTGCGGAAGCACTCGCCGGCCTTGTCCGGATCGAATTCGTCATCGGTGGTGATCGATGACAGCCAGACCGCCCCGAGTTGAGCGACCTTCTCGGCGAGGGTCATCCGGCCGACCAGATCGGTCACTCGCTCGGCGGTCGAACGGCCTGCGTCCCGATACGGCGGCCCTTCTGTCATGGTCGGCTCCTGGTCGAGCCGGGCGGACATCCCGGTCGGGATGTGACCGCAGCGGCATAGCAGGGCATGATGGCGGTCCGTCGGTCGAGAGGCAAGAAAAGGATGACCATGGACGCACGTCGTATTCAGTCGCTGTTCGGTTTGGAGGGCAAGCGGGCCGTGGTCACCGGTGGCAGTCGAGGCGTCGGCTACATGATCGCCGACGGTCTCCTCGACGCCGGTTGCGAGGTGATCATCTCGGCCCGCAAGGTCGAACAGGTCGTCGCCGCGGCCGACAGGTTGGCCGAGAAGGGCACATGCGTCGCCGTGCCGTGCGACCTGTCGACCGACGAGGGCATCGCCCATCTCACCGACGAGATCAAGAGCCGGTGGGATTCGCTCGATCTGCTGTTCAACAACGCCGGGGCGTCATGGGGTGAGCCCCTCGAAACCTTTTCGACCGTCGGTTGGGACAAGGTCATGAACGTCAATGTCCGGACCCCGTTCTTTCTCACCCAGAGTCTGTTGCCGCTGCTCAAGGCGGCGGCCACACCCGATTCGCCGGCCCGTGTGGTCAACACCGCTTCCGTGAACGGCCTTACCCCACCCGAGATGGACACGTTCTCGTACTCGTCGTCGAAGGCCGGAGTCATCATGCTCACCCGGCACCTCGGCAAGCAACTGGCATCCGACCACATCACGGTCAATGCCATTGCCCCGGGCCCGTTCGATTCCAACATGATGCGGTTCGCCCTCGATGACCCCACGGCACGGGCCGCCATCGCCTCCGAGGTTCCCCTCGGTCGTATCGGACAGGCCGACGACATCGCCGGCGTCGCCGTCTACCTGGCGTCACGAGCCGCGTCCTACGTCACCGGTGTGGTCATTCCGGTTGCCGGCGGGCTGTCGACCGTCGCGAAGTAGGGCGCGGGGAGCGACTTACGGCTATTTTCGGGCCGTGTCACCGGGTACCAGTCTATACCCTCTGATACAAGGGGTTACGGGGGTGTTTCTGGCCGTTGCGCGTACCGGTCCGTAACGGATGATTTCGTGTGATCACGGATCTGTTGTGACCACCTCGTGACCACGGGCAAGCCCGTCGATCCTTCGAGTCAGGTGCTCTTGTCGATGCGCTCCCAGAATGACCGCCTCGCGACTCGGTGGAGATTGTCATGGCCCCGCAGGCTGGCTCCAATCTTGAGTTCGACGCCGACGAGGAGGTCGGTGTCAAGCGTCTGTGGGATTCGTGGCTGGGCCGCCCTCAGGGACACCAGCTCTTCATCGGTCGCCCGCTTGAGCCAATTCTCAGCGTGTTCCGATGCTGCCTCTCGTACCGCTGTGACAGGATCATCCCGGATGACGGCGCTCCCAGCGGGGGCAACGGCCTTCCTCAGAAAGGCCGCTATCGCGTCGCGGGTCATAACTCGCGCTTCGTCCGCTTCGTTCACAAGATCCTTCGACTGATTCCAGGTTTCGTTCGACGTTTCGATTCCGAGGAGAGTGACACGTACTCCCATGTCCTGAGCGGTCTTGACTCCTTCGCGAAGGTCCTCATCTCCAGAGAGAAGGTAAGCGTCGCTAATGGCGCGTTCCCTTGCCAGCGTCATCAGGTCCCGGTAGATGAGCGCGTCCACGCCCTTTTGCTGGCCTCGTGCATTGATGCGGCCCAGCCGGAGCTTCACGTTGGGGAGCGCTGCCACGAGCTGTTGGGCTGTGGTAGGGATTCCATCTAGTGCGCCGTCGTACCAGTACGTGCGAAGCGGAGGCAGCCCGCAAGCGATGGTCGCGATTCCCACCAGGCGGTCACACGCTGCTGAGGCATCCAGTTGGAGCTCTCGCCGCTTGGAGGTTCCGTGGCAAAGTTTCCCTCCCTCGGCGTACAGGTAGCCAGCATCCACGAACACCGCACATCGGTCCACCGTCCACCAGCCTCCAAGTGACGAAAACAGAACGAGGGCCCGCAAGGGCCCTCGTGGACTCTCCAGCGGGAGAGTTATCAGAATTAGTGGAGCATAGCTCGTCACATCGTGACTTTCCATGCCTCACTAGATGCATCGGACACTCGCACGACGATCATGAGCGATAGCGGCGGCGCCGAATCGAGTTAAACCACGGCCGTGTCCAAGCCGGCACGTTCTACGGCCCCCACCGCCGGGCGATGATGCGCTCGCGTTCGGTTTCGTCGTCGATGGCGTCGGTGCTGACCGGTGTGCGCCACCAGAAGAACCGCTGCCCGCCGCGGGTCTCATAGACCGGGTGGTCGGAGGGGTCGACGGAGATGTGGGCGATGTCGTTGCCGTCGATGGAGTAGAACTCCCAGTCGGCAAGGGTGGCGGCGGACTTGCCGAGACGGTCGAGCAGGTTCTTGAGCTGCTGGCCCCACAGGTCGTGGTCGCCGCGTTCACCTCGCTTGGAGAAGGTGGCGTAGTCGTCTTCGAGGTCGTGGATCGAGCCGTTGTCGGCGACACCGGCGAGCAGGGTCCCGCCGTAGGGGGAGTTGGCAAACCCGGCGACGGTCTTGACCACGGCGTCTTCGAGGTAGCCGGCCTTCTCTCCCTTGCGGATGTCCCACCGCAGCGTCGACTTGTATTCGAGGAACCGGTCTTCGCGGTCGGGGCCGATGAGCTCACCGATGGGGCAGGTGCGCTGGCGGGCGACCCGGGCGCGCCGGTAGATGTCGGTGCGGTATTCCTCGAGGAGTGCCTCGCGCAGGTCGGCGTCGTCGAGCAACTGGAACCTGAACTTCTCGTTGGCAGTGAGGCGGCCGGTGAGCGCGAGCGGCGGGTGATTCGCAGGGCGGCGACGAAGCTGACCCGGTCGGGGTCGACGTTGGCGTCGTGGGCGGCTTCGAACATCAGTGTGCGGATCGCGTAGTGGCAGCACAGGTGGCCCCAGATCTCCTGTTCGACCAGCGCCGGGGATTTCGATCGCAGCACCGTCTTGGCGTCGCGTTGGTGGGTTTTGAGTTCACCGAAGCACAGCTCGATCTCCCAGCGTTGTGCGTAGGCGTAGGCCAACTCGACCGCGGGAGCTTCGACGGGGTCGAGCAGCGTGGTGAACAACCGGAAGGCTTCTGTGGGTCCGCGGCCGTCGTCGATTTGGTAGTCGATCACCCGGATCGTGACCGGCTCGCTGTTGCGCCCGGCGTTGCCTGATGCCTTGAACTCGGCCAGCCAGGAACCGTCATCGAGGGTCTCGATCCGGCGGGGTTTCATGTTCGACCTGGCCCGCCACAACAGATCCGCTCCGGTCGCGATTGCCCGTTCCCATAAGGGAAACCCGCAGAACCCGCGATCGGCGAGCACCAACATTTCAGGATCGAGGCGGTCGATCAGCTCTCGAGCGAGCGTGTTCTCCCCGGTGGTGTAGGGCCCGATCACCGCGTCGAAGATCGCATGCGACGAACACTCAGCGACGGCCACCACCCGGGCCTGAGGAAACGCCGAGCGTTCGCCCCTGTTCACACCCGGACGACCAAAGAACTCATCGTTCACGACACTGTCCACAACATCAAGAGTGGTCCCATCAATGGCGACCAACCGCCGCTGTGCCAGCCACGCCCCCGGCGTCGCCTCCAACGCAAGCGGCTCCGCGACCCGACCGAACAATGCCTTCAACGGCTCGGGACCAAGACGCTCACGGGCCTGAAAGATCGCCGACTTACCCGGCAACACCAGCGGCTCCGAACCCGACTCCGCCCAGCCCAAACCATCAGTCAGCAACCCAAGAATGTCCTCATAGGACCCCTCCGAATGCAACGCCATCCCGATCGCGAAGTACGCCATCACCCTCGCCGGCAACGACCGATTCCTCTGCTCGGTCCGGCCACACCCGGCGATCACCTCATCAACAAGCCCCAACGGAAACGTCCGCGACAACACCCCCACCGACACAAAATCCGACAACCGCCGCTCAGACTGTGGGCTTCTTCCATCCAGCACGAGTCGCCCATAAACTACACCAATGTGACTTAACTGAACGGTATTGGGATTAAGCGACCACAGGCACCCCTCAGAGGTAGGTGCCGGCCCGATGCGGAACGTCGCCGGAGTCGCTCCGACCCGGGTGTGGCGTGGTCCGGGCGGCCTGCAGCTCACGGAGTTGGCTTTCGGCCGCGGCCTGCTGGGCGGTCATCGATGCCTGCAGACCCTGAAGCAATCCCTGCAGCCAGCCGACGAGCTGAGCCTGGGCGATCCGGATCTCGGCCTCGGTCGGCACGCCCTGCTCGTCGCAGCACGCCGTGAACTCCGACAGCTCGTCCATGAGATCCGGCGACAGTACCTTCGACAGTTCCTCGACCGTCTCGTTGTGGATGCGCGCCAGCATCAGTCGACTCGGCTCGTCGGTATCGGCGCTTCGTACCTCGTCCATCAGCGCCTGCACCATCGTTCCGAGACGGATCAGCTTCGCGGCGTCGGTGACCGAAGGCTGCGGCTCACCCGATTCGACGGTGTCGGAGTCGGCGGGATTCGTGGCATCGCTCATGGGGCAAGAGTTTCACACGTTGTGGCGCAACCGTTGGCGACCGCCCGTCGATAGCCTCGGGCGGTGACCGCCACCCGAACAGATCTTCGCAATGTGGCGATGATCGCCCACGTCGACCACGGCAAGACCACTCTCATCGACGCGCTGCTGCGCCAGTCGGGGGCTTTCCGTGAGGGGGCGGTGCTCACCGATCGGGTGATGGATTCGATGGACCTCGAACGCGAGAAGGGCATCACCATCCTCGCCAAGAACACCGCGATCCGTCACAGCGGAGTGAAGATCAACATCGTCGACACCCCGGGCCACGCTGATTTCGGCGGCGAGGTCGAGCGTGCGCTGACCATGGTCGATGCGGTCGTGCTGCTGGTCGACGCCAGCGAGGGGCCGTTGCCCCAGACCCGTTTCGTCCTGCGCAAGGCCCTCGAGTTGAGACTCCCGGTGATCTTGGTGGTCAACAAGATCGATCGGCCCGATGCCCGAATCTCGGCGGTGGTCGATGAGGTCTACGAACTGTTTCTCGACCTCGATGCCGACGAGGAACAGATCGAGTTCCCGATCGTCTACACGATCGCCAGAGAGGGAATGGCCACCCTTGATCCCGATGTACCGGGCACCGACATGGAGCCGCTGTTCAAGACGCTCATCGACTCGGTCCCGCCACCGGTGCACGACCCGGAGCAGCCGCTTCAGGCATGGGTGACCAACCTCGACGCCTCTCCCTATGTCGGCCGAGTTGCCATCTGCCGGGTGAAACAGGGCGTCATCGAGAAGGGTCAGAGCGTGGCGTGGTGCCACGGCGATGGCACCGTCACCACGGCTCGGATCGGCACCCTCACGGTCACCGAGGCCCTCGATCAGGTCGACGTCGACGAAGCCGGGCCCGGCGAGCTGATCGGAATCTCCGGCATTCCCGAAATCTCCATCGGTGACACGCTCGCCGATCCGCAGGACCCCCGCCCATTGCCGGCGATCCATGTCGACGAGCCCACACTGTCGATGACCATCGGGGTCAACACGAGTCCGCTGGCCGGCCGCGACGGCACGAAGCTCACCGCCCGCCTCATCAAGAACCGTCTCGACACCGAACTGGTCGGCAACATGTCGATCCGTGTTCTGCCCACCGACCGTCCCGACACCTGGGAGGTGCAGGGTCGCGGTGAACTCCAGTTGGCGATCCTGGTCGAGACCATGCGCCGGGAGGGATTCGAACTCACGGTCGGCAAGCCGGCCGTACTCACCCGCGAGATCGACGGCACCCTCCACGAGCCCACCGAGCGCCTCACCATCGACGTGCCCGAAGAGCACGTCGGTGCGGTCACCCAATTGCTCGGCGAGCGTAAGGCCCGCATGGAGGACATGACCAATCACGGCACCGGTTGGGTCCGCCTCGACTATGTCGTCGCGGCCCGGGCCCTCATCGGGTTCCGCACCGAGTTCCTCACCGAGACCCGCGGCACCGGCATGCTCCACCACGTGTTCGAGGGCTGGATGCGTTGGGCCGGCGAACTCCGCACCCGCCCCAACGGGAGCGTGGTGTCCGACCGCGGTGGCACCACCACCGGCTACGCCATAGCGGCGCTGCAGGAGCGCACCTCGCTGTACGTCGGCCCGGGCACCGAGGTCTACGAAGGCATGGTCGTCGGCGAAAATGCCAGGTCCGACGACATGGACGTCAACATATGCCGAGAGAAGAAGCAGACCAACGTGCGCGCCGCGGCCTCCGACGACACGATTCGTCTGACGCCGCCGCGGCTGTTCTCACTCGAACAGGCTCTCGAGTCGATCGCCGACGACGAATGCGTCGAGGTCACGCCCAAACGGGTGCGGAATCGCAAGGTCGTCCTCGGCGTCGGTGATCGCGGCCGGATCCTCAGAAAACACAAGCACCCGCGCGATTGAGGGTCCCGGCCCCGAGGTCGGGGTCGGGGACCGTCGAGGCGGGGCTCAGACGGTGGTCGAACGCCAGATGGTCTGCTCGAGCGAGTTGGGTATCAGCAGCCCTTCGCTGCGCCCGAACAGGTCGAGATAGGACTCGTCGGCCTCCAGGTCGGCGCTCTGACCGTCCATCTCCGCCAACGAGGTGTTGTAGCCCACCCACACGATCCGCGAACGGTCCCCGGTGGCCGCGGTGGCGAGGCCCACGCCGTGGCCGGTGATGCTCGACACCGTCGACGCAACCTCGGCCGCGAAGACCATGGCGTCGTTGATCCTCGTGAGCGTGATGCGCGACGTGCTCACGTTGGAGTAGGTCTCCGGTTCGTCCGGAGGAATCCTGATGTTCCACAGGGTGTCGGCCGTCTCGTTGGTGAACAGGTGCGCCGCCAACTGGACCGCTCCCTGCATCTCGGTGTCGGCGGCGACCGCGCCCAGCATCCGTTCGTAGTCGGCGAGAGTCTCGTAACGACCCAGGACTCCGATGGCAGCAGGATCACCTGCCACCTGGGTTGCCGCGCCGAACTGCCCTCCGTGATTCTCGTTGAGGAGTCCGACGATGTAGTTGACGAGGTTGACGGCCTGTGGCATGACGCCGGCCGATGTGGTTCGAAGATTTCTCGAGGACACGTACATTTGTTCACCTTCCGATTGGGCCCGATGGCGCGGGCTGGTCAGCTTCGGTGACTGCGCCCGGAAGGCCGGCGAGTCCCGGCTCGCCACCGGAGTCGATGTTAGGAGCACCTAACATCGTTGGTCAACGGTGACCACGAGCCGCCACCCAAAGTGACGTGACGGTCGTGGTGGCCGGGATCGGTGGGCCGAAGTGGTCACCGCATCGGCCGCCGAACCGTTCCGGCGGCCGGCGCGACCGGCTCGGGCGATGCGGGAACGGGTGGTTCGTGGCCTAGTCTCGGTACACGCACCGGGTGAATGCCGGCTGCGCACCAGGAGGCGAATGTAGTGGCAACCGGTCGATCCAGTTTCGCAAAACGACAGCGCGACATGGCCAAGAAGGCCAAGGCCCAGGCCAAGCGCGAGCGTCGACTCGACAATGATGATTCAATCCCCGACGAGAGCGATCCTGGTGAGGCTACGGACGGCCCGCGTCTGAGCAACGAAGAGGTCATGGAACAGATGGCCGAACTTCATCGGCGCTACGACGACGGCCAGATGGATCTCGACACCTTCGACGACGCCAAGGCCGTGCTGATGGCGCAGATCAGCATCGACTGATCCGCGAACGATTCAGATCGGTTGGTCGGGAGCGCCACCCCGTCCTCGTGGCACACCGTCTTCGGTCGCCGGGAGTCATCGGTGTATTTCCGGAACAGGGCCTCGACCACACCCCCCGGTGAGAAGGTGGTTCGCCAGTCGTTCTCCTCGACCAGGTTGTGGAGCTGGATGAGGTCGGCCTGATCCACTCCGAATCGCCGTACGAGGCGGCCGTGTCAATCGGCCGCCGGACCGCCCGCCCGGACGCTCAGGCGGGATCGAGCAGGTGGGTGACGACGGATCTGAGTTCCGGCAGTCCGGTGCCCTTCTCGGCGCTCACCCACAACACATCGCCGTCCTCGAGCCCGAGCTTTCGTGCCAGCTCGGTGCGACGCCGGGCCCGGCGTGACGGCTTGACCTTGTCGCACTTGGTGGCAACGAAGGTGATGGGTAGCCCGACGTCTCGCATCCAGTCGATCGTGTCGAGGTCGATGGCGGTGGGACCGACCGCGGCATCGACGAGGTGGAGAGCGCCGACGAGACTGTCGCGCTGTTCGAGATAGTTGCCGAGCATCACCGACCACTTGGCCTGCTCTGCCTTGGAGACCTTGGCATATCCGAGCCCCGGGAGGTCCATGAGCCACTGGCCGGAGTCGACCCCCCCGACCTCGTAGGCGTTGAGAAGGCGGGTGGCTCCGGGGGTCTTCGACGTCCTGGCCAGGTTCTTTCGTTGAGCCAAGCCGTTGATCAGTGAGGACTTGCCCACGTTGGAGCGCCCGACCAGAGCAAGCTCGGACCGGGTGTGGGGTAACGCTTCGACGGCTGTGTAGGACCGGACGAACGTGAGCTTCAGCGGCCCTGCCATGGTACGAGGCTACCGGGACCGACTGGTGACATTCGGCTCTGTACATACGAATGCATTTCGTGTACTTTCATACCTGTGAGCGAGACGGGATCGAGAAAGTCCAGGGCCACGGCCTCGGTGGTGACGGTAGCGGTGGCGCTGCTGGTGGCCGGCTACACGGGGCAGGCCCGCGCCGCAGTGGGAATCCGCGCCGAACCGGCTTCCGGCCCAACCGGCCTGCGCTCCGGAACGTCGGTGGTCGTCGATGTCGGGGGGCCGGTCGGGGTCGAGTCGGCGCGCGACGGTGGATCCGTGCCGTCGGCCGACGGCGGTACCGACATCGGATACAGCGATGGCACGCTGTTCGTCGAAGCCGGCGAACCGGGCTCACTCCGACTCGTCGACGAGCCGGGCACGACCACGATCGGGCGACGCGTGAGGTGCGCCTGGTACGACGTCGGTGGATCGGCGTTCCAGCCGACCTGGGACATCACCGAGCCCACGATCCCGGAGCCCGACGGACTCTACGTGCTTCGTTGCTTCTACCCGGACGACAACGCCGACCTGACGGACTACCCGATGCTCGTGAGCCACGATCCGGCTGATCCGGTGGCCGGCACGGCCATCGGTGTTGCCGAGGCGGCCAGGTTCGCGGTCGACTCGATCGTGTTCGAGGCGCCGTCACCGGTTCTCTCGCCTCCCGGGCGTCAGATCGTCGGCGTGGAGACCTGGCTGGGGGTGGCCAGTCGATTGGATTACGCCGACGCCTCGGCGCAGGCCGGCAACACATGGGTCACCGTTCGCCCGGTGTTGCGCGACGCCACGTGGAATCTCGGCGACGGGTCGGTGGCGCGCTGCACGCAGGACATTGCCAGGTTCTGGGATCCGACAACTGCGCCGTCGTCTCAGGCGACCCGATGCTCGTACACCTTCGAGGAGGTCAGTGGACCCGGGCCGCTGGCCGGCACGGTGGATGTGTCGTGGACCATCTACGAACTGACCGATGCCCACCCGACCACTTGGACCGTCTGGGGAGTCGTCACGCGGCGCGCCCCGGTCGAGTTCGACGTCGGGGAACTTCAGTCGGTCATTCGCTGATGTCGCGGCTGGTCATGGGGCCAGAACACCCAGCGCCGTGGTGAACACCACACCGAGCCCGATGGCCATCTGTTGCGCCCCCACGATCGCTATCTTGGGTACGGGTCGGCGGGCCGCTGTCAGATGGAATACACCGGCCACCGCCATGGCGATCACCGCCGCGAATGGCACGTCGACCACGAACATTCCGATGCCGAGCAACCCGACGGCGACGAGCTGTGCCAGATCGCTGTGCCATACACGGTGTGGCTGGGATCGCGACCGGCTGATCTGCATCCGGACGAACACCACCGACGCCACGGACCGTGAGGCCGCGACCAACCACATGGCGAGAGCAAGCCGAGTCGAGCCGCCCCCGGCGATCACGATGGCAGCCGCAGTCGACGAGATACCCACCGTGCCCGCCAGTTCGGGCACCAGATGTCGGCTGCGGCTTCTGATGTCATACCAGAGGCCAGTGGCGAGCAGCGGGGACGCGGCCGCGTAGGGCCACAGGAACGGCCCGGAGGCGATCAGTGCGGTGACGGCGAGGAGCGTGGCGATGGCCGTGGCCTCAACGAGCGTGAGTCGCTCGGCGAAGACAGTGCGCGCCAGGCGCCGGCCGCGTGTGCGGTCGACCAGTGCGTACTTCAGCGGAGTTCGAGCGGTGAACATGAAAAGCGCGGCGATCGACAACGTGAGCGCCGCCCCCGACCACATCACGAGCATCCCCAACAGCGCCGGCTCGAGTGTGAGGCTCCACCCGCCGTGCTCGCGAGGAAGCCCAACGGCCCGCGCCATGCGGCGAGTTGATGAGTCGGTCGGCACGGAGCGAGGCTAGTGTCGAGGGCCTCGGACCTTGCGACGGGGGGTGGGTAATGAAGCAGAACATCGAACCTCCCGTATGGACAGGAACCGCCGGTCGCCGGGTGTTGATCGAGGCCAGCGACTGGGCTCAACAGGAGACGCTCACCCGGATACTGCGGCGAGCGGGTTACGACACGGTCGCGTGCGACGGCCCGGAGGGGAAAAACAGTCGTTGCCGCCTCGTCGTGAACGGTGAATGTCGCGGATGCAGCGGGGCCGACGTGGTGGTGCACGCGCTACGCCACTCCGACCCGCGCAATCGCGATGTGCTGCTCGCGATCCAGGCCCACTATCCCGACCTGCCCCTGATCGTCGAGGTTCCCGGTCCGCGTGTCGAGCGCTACCCCGATGATTTCGCCGGATGCGTGGTGATCCCCCAGCCGATGACCTCGGAGCTGCTCCTGGCGGCGATTTCCGAAGCTCTCACCCGGCCCGAGGCGGAGTCCTAGCATCAACCGGACGGCTCCAACCGGGGCCGCGACTCCAGATGGCTGGTCCTTGCGTGATTCCAGATGACTGACATGCACTCCTACGACGAGTCGACCGACGAACTCGCTTGGCAGATCTTCAGATACGCCCTGAACCGGGTGCGACTCGACCCTCCACCCCTCGACGGGCCCCGATCGGCCCGAGAGATCGAAAGGGCCGTCGGTGTGACCATCACCCCCGACGGGCTCGGTGGTACGCGTGCCCTCGAGTTGTTCATCGAGGAGCTCGCTCCTTCGTGCATCTCCACTGACCATCAGCGATACCTGTCGTTCGTTCCCACCGCCCCGACCGAGGCCGCCGCACTGTTCGACGTGGTCGTCGGCGCGTCCTCCCTCTACGGGGGGTCCTGGCTCGAAGGTGCCGGTGCCGTGTACGCCGAGAACGAAGCCCTGAGGTGGCTCGCCGACCTCGCCGGGCTTCCGGGCTCGGCCGGTGGTGTCTTCGTCTCCGGCGGCACCGCCGGCAATCTGAGTGCGCTGGTGGCGGCCCGTCATCACGCCCGGTCCGGGTCGGATTTCATTCCGCGGCGCTGGGCGGTCGTGGCATCCACATCCGCTCACTCCTCGATCGCGGCGGCGGCCGCCGTCATGGACATCGATGTCGTTCAGGCCGATCTCGACGATCACCGAAGGCTCACCGGGGCGGCCGTGTCCGAGGCGCTCGAATCGGTGCCGCCCGGCGTGTCGGTGTTCGCGGTGGTGGCGACGGCCGGATCGACCAACCTCGGGATCATCGACGACCTCGAAACCGTGTCCGAGGTCTGCGCGACCTACGGCTTGTGGTTCCATGTCGATGCGGCCTACGGCGGAGCCGCGCTGGCTGCTCCGTCCGCCTGTCAGCGTTTCGTCGGAATCGACCGGGCCGACTCGGTGGTGATCGACCCCCACAAGTGGCTGTTCTCACCCTACGACTGCGCGGCGCTGCTGTATCTCCATCCCGAGATTGCTCGGCAGGCTCATCTCCAGCACGCCGACTATCTCGAACCGCTCGAGAACGGCGAGTGGAACCCGAGCGACTACGCCCACGTGCTCACGCGTCGAGCGAGGGGGCTGCCGCTGTGGTTCTCGCTGGCGACTCACGGCACTCGCGCCTACACCGAAGCCGTGGAGCACACGATCGGTCTGGCACGCGACATCGCGGCGGTGATCGCGTCCGATGATCGTCTCGACCTGATCATCGAGCCGGAACTGTCGGTCGTAGCGTTCCGGCGCAGGGGCTGGGAGGACGACGAATACCGCGAGTGGTCGCGGTGGCTGCTCGAGTCGGGTCGGGCGTTCGTGACACCGACCACTGTCGACGGAGAGATGGCGATTCGGTTCTGCATCGTCAGCCCCCGCACCACGCTGGATGGCCTGCGCGGGATTCTCGACACACTCTGAGGCCGATCGGGCCGGACATCGTGTTGCTCTCGCCATGATGAATGTCGGCAAGTCGAGCGCGGGGCAAGCGGCGGCGTTACCCTCGGGCCTGATGCCGGAGACCCGCACGACCGCCGCTGACAGCAAGGCGGTCGTCGACCGCGTCGTGGCCTGCGCCGGCGACAACGTCGAGCTGTTCGACGACGGTCTCGAGGCCTATCTCAGGCGCTACTACGCCCACGTCGACTCCGAGGATCTCGCGGTTCGCCGGCCCGAGGACCTGTTCGGGATGGCAGTCGATCACCACCAGCTGGGTCGCACCTGGGAGAGTGGCAGCGTTGCGATCAGGGCGCTCAACCCGCGGGTCGAGGTCGACGGCTGGGACAGCCAACATTCCGTCGTGATGATCGTCACCGACGACCTTCCCTTCTTGGTCGATTCGGTCACGATGGAGCTCAACCGCATGGGTGCCGGCATCCACCTTGTCGTCCATCCGGTGATGCTCGATCTGCGCAACCAGACCGGACACTTCGCCGACCCCCACCTTCACCCGGGTTCGGATGCCCGCAAGGCCTCTCTCGCCGCATTCGAGATCGACCGTCAAGCCGGCGACGAGGAGCTGGCCGAGATCGAGGGCAATCTGGTGAGGGTGCTCACCGACACGCGGTGGGCGGTCGAGGACTGGAAGCTGATGCGCGACCGCATGCGCGAGGTGTCGGCAGGTCTCGACGCCGAGGCTCTGCCCATCGATGAGCGCGACGTGTCGGAGACCCGACAGCTCCTCGACTGGCTGGCCGACGACCATTTCATCTTCCTCGGCTATCGCGAATACCAACTCGGGCACAACGGCGATGTCGAGGTGCTCAACACAGTCGCTGATTCGGGCCTGGGTATCCTGAGGGTCGACAACTCTCCGGCCGGCGGCCGACTCCTTGCATCGATGCCGACCGTCGTTCAGAACCGAATCCACGAGAAGCGGCTCATCAATCTCACCAAGGCCAGCTCCAAGTCGACCGTTCACCGTGCCACCTATCTCGACTACGTGGGCATCAAGACCTTCGGGAAAGACGGTGAGGTGATCGGCGAGCAGAGGTTCCTCGGGCTGTTCACCTCCGAGGTCTACACCTGCAGCGTCCTCAAGGTGCCGAAGGTCGAGAGGATGGTTCGCGAGGTCCTCGATCGAGCTGATCTGCCCGAGGGCGGCCATGACGCCAAGCGACTGCTTGCCGTGATCGAGTCGTACCCGCGCGATGAACTGATCCAGATGGACGTCGACGAGTTGCTCGAGACGTCGATGGCGATCTCGTGTCTGCAGGAGCGACGCCGCGTGCGCGTGTTCGCCCGACGCGAGCTGTTCGGCCGTTTCGTGACCTGCCTGGTCTTCCTTCCCCGTGATCACTACAGCACAGCCACACGTGCCCACATACAGGACGTGTTGATCGAGGCCTTCGGCGGCACGCTCGCCAACTGGGACGCCCGACTCTCGGAGTCGGTGCTGGCCCGGCTCATGATCCTGCTTCGCACCGATGGCGACGACACCGGCCACGTCGACGTGAGGGAGATAGAGGCACGCATCACCTCTCTCATCCAGGACTGGGACGACGAATTCGACGACCAGGCGATCCACGAGTTCGGCGAGGAGGCAGGAATCCGCATGTCGCGGGAATTCCGCGACGGATTTCCCTCCGAGTACCGCGCCTCGTTCGATCCGCGTGCCGCGGTCGGCGACATCCTTCAGATGGCGCAGATGGCCGACGACGATCTGGGCATCAAGGTCTACCGCGAGCCGGGCCGACCCAGCACCGAGTTCAACGTCAAGCTCTACCGCCGTGGCGGGCGGATCTCGCTCACCTCGGTGATGCCGAGCCTCACCAACCTCGGCGTGACCGTCGTCGACGAACGCCCCTACGAGATCAGGCCGCGCGGTCAGTCTTCCGTATGGATCTACGACTTCTCACTGCGTCATTTCGGTCCGGAGATGGAATTTGGGCTCGTCGCCCGACTGGTCGAGGAGGCGTTCGAATCGGTGTGGGCGGCCACCGTCGACGACGACGGTTTCAACCGCCTGGTACTGAGCGCCGGGGTGCGTGCACGCGAGATCGCCGTCCTTCGCACTCTCGCTCGTTACCTCCATCAGATCGGTTTCCAGTACGGCAGGCTCTTCACCGAGCAGACCCTCGAGCAGCATCCCAAGCTCTCACGCAGCCTGGTCGACCTGTTCATCGCCCGATTCGATCCCGAGATCGATGTGGCCGATCGCGACGACAGGGTCGCGGCGATAAACGCCACCATCGTCGAGAGTATGGATGGCATCGCGAGCCTCGACCAGGATCGCGTGATCCGCAGGATCCACAACCTGATCCGATCGGCGATTCGAACCAACTATTTCCAGGTCGACGGGTCCGGCAAGCCGAGGCCCTACCTGTCGATCAAGTTCGATCCCTCGCTCATCTCGTCCATGCCTGATCCACGACCGATGTTCGAGATCTACGTCTACTCACCTCGGTTCGAGGGGGTCCATCTTCGGGCCGGATTCGTGGCCCGCGGCGGGTTGCGATGGTCGGACCGCACCGAGGACTACCGCACCGAGATCCTTGGCTTGGCCAAGGCCCAGATGGTGAAGAACGCCGTGATCATCCCGGGTGGGGCCAAGGGTGGTTTCGTTCTCAAGCAGCCACCGGTGGGGGCCGAACCGACCGTGCTCCGTGAGGAGGTCGTGGCCTGCTACAAGCTGTTCGTGTCGGGGCTGCTCGATCTCACCGACAACATCGTCGACGACCGGATCGTCTCCCCGGATCGCACCATCCGCTACGACGGCGACGACGCCTATCTCGTGGTGGCCGCCGACAAGGGCACCGCCACGTTCTCCGACATCGCCAACGAACTGGCCATCGAGCGGGGCTTCTGGCTCGGCGATGCGTTCGCCTCGGGTGGGTCACATGGATACGACCACAAGAAGATGGGTATCACGGCCCGCGGCGCCTGGGAATCGGTCAAGCGCCATTTCGGGGGTATGCACGTCGATGTGGAGTCGGAGGACTTCACCGCCGTCGGGATCGGCGACATGTCGGGTGATGTGTTCGGCAACGGCATGCTCCGATCGCCCCACACCAAGCTGATCGCGGCGTTCGACCACCGTCACGTTTTCATCGACCCCGACCCCGATCCGGCCCTGACCATCATCGAACGTCAGCGGCTGTTCGATCTGCCCCGGTCGAGTTGGGCCGACTACGACGACTCGCTGATCTCGGCAGGTGGCGGGATATTCTCCCGGCGGGCCAAGTCGATCAGTATCACCGGGCAGATGAGGGCTGCGCTCGGCATCGTTGCCGAGCGCCTCACCCCCGACGAGTTGATCGCCGGCATCCTCAGGGCGCCCGTCGATCTGCTTTGGAACGGTGGCATCGGCACCTATGTCAAGGCCACGGACGAGCCCAACTCGGCGGTGGGCGACAAGGCCAACGACAACATCCGTGTCAACGGTTGCGATCTGCGATGCAAGGTGATCGGCGAGGGTGGAAACCTCGGTGTGACCCAACGGGGCCGCATCGAGTTCGCCCGCAACGGTGGAAGGGTGTTCACCGATGCGGTCGACAACTCGGCCGGCGTGGATTGCTCCGACCACGAGGTCAACATCAAGATCCTGCTCGACCGGGTGGTCGCCGACGGCGACATGACGGTCAAGCAGCGCAACGGACTGCTCGAGCAGATGACCGACGAGGTCACCGACCTGGTGTTGTCCGACAACTACAACCAGACCAGGGCTCTGAGCATCGCCAGGGTCGAGTCGGGGAGCATGGTCGAGGTCGACTCCCGATACATCGACCAGCTCGAGGCCGATAATCTGATCGACCGTGGGCTTGAATTCCTGCCGTCGACCGAGGAGTTGGCCGAGCGGCGACGCGAGGGAACCGGGCTCACATCACCGGAGCTGTCGGTGTTGTCGGCCTACACCAAGAACATTCTCAGCGCCGAGCTGATTGAATCGGGCACCCCCGACGATCCGGCGTTCGACCATCTGCTGGTCGAGTATTTCCCTTCGGCCCTTCGAGAAGACTTGGCCTCACGCATCCACACTCACCGGTTGCGTCGCGAGATCGTTGCCAATCGGGTGGCCAACATGGTTGTCGATCGAGCCGGGATCTCGATGGT
>QIIW01000062.1 GCA_003231645.1 Acidimicrobiia bacterium
TCGACAGTGGCCACAGGGTCATCAGGTCGATGCGGCCGGCAAGGCTCTCGGAGATGGCAGGAGTGGTGAGAAAGTTCGTGGACCCGGTGAGGACGTACTGGCCGGGTGTGGGTGAGCGGTCGAGCTTCTGTTTGATGGCGAGGATCAGCGGGTCGCCGCCTCGCTGGACCTCATCGATGACTGCCGGTGTGTTGAGCGTGTCGAGAAACAGCGACGGATCGTCGCGTGCTGCGGACAGATCCTCCTCTCGGTCCAAGGTGACGAACGCGGCGCCGATCCTGTCGGCGAGTAGATCCGCGAGAGTTGTCTTGCCGACCTGGCGGGCACCCTGGATCACCACCGCACGGAACCCGGTGAGAGATCGGGCGGCAGCTTCCATGCTGCGGCGGGGGACAAGGTCCTGTTCCATGGCCGCCACCTTAGAGTCTAATCGCAGATATGTCGATCACATGACCGGTAAAACGTCGGAATACTGATCGGAGTTGCGTCGACTATCGCGGGTGAATCTTCCAAGGCGGCGCCGTGTTCGGCCAGGGGGCTCAAGACCGTGTGGGACTCCATGAAGGCCTGACATGCCATTGTCCCACACGATGAAGTACCGCCTTCCCACACCTCGGCGTGCCCGTCCTCACGCGACCGCGGACCCGGCCGATGCCCTCGAGTGCACGAAAAGTGTGCAGACGGTTTTCCACAGGACCCGGCTTCGTGGGTCTCGATGCGACCCGATGTCATGAGCGCTGTGGTCCTGCCTGGCCACCGGCGACGAGCTTGTGGCCCTCCGCCAACTTCCGGATGATCTGCTCGGGCGTATTGTGCCTGCGGCTGTTGGCCCTGATGATCAGGTTCCTCTCTCACCCCCATCGGGAGCAATCGAGTCGCACAACACCTGGACCTGCAAGGGGCTCACGTCACGTCACGTCTCCGCTGCCGCCGGAGGACGACCACGAAGCTCCTGTCAAGCAGCGGATCGCGGTCTGCTGTCGCCGTTGTTGGCTAGCGTGACGTCGTGGAGAGTGTCTTCGGCCCTGATGACCATGAGGCGTACACGGTGGCGCGTGATCGGCTTGTGGCCTCGTTCGTTGAGTGGGGCGGTGCGGGCTTTGAGCGGGTGGCCGAGCAGGTATTCGATTTCAAGTGGGGTTACCTGGATGGCGATCTGCGGAACTGGTCAATGGCAGATGTCGAGGAGGTGCTCTTCGGTCTGTACCCCGCGAAGGTGCTGCTCGATGCCGAGGGGGTGGCCGAGGTCCCCGCCGGATTCTCGGCGCTGTTGAGGTTTCTTGCCGACGACAGACCGGGCCGTGAGCCATCGTTGGACGTATTGACCGAACTGATCGAGGGCTCGGTGTCGAGGTTCGTCGCGGCCATGAACGACGAGGACAACTGGTCGTTCGGAAAGCGGATGTGGTCGACGGCTCTGGCCGAGGGCGTTGACCTGTCCGACGAGGATGAGGTTGGGAGCTGGATCGAGGGTTTCAACCAGCGGTCGCTCGGTGAGCGCGATCAGATTCTGGGCCGACTTCCGACCGCCGACGACGGAATGCTCAGAGCGGTCTTCGGTACGTTCCCGCCGGTGGTGCTGGCGCCCGAGGACGAACTCGCGGCGATCGCCGCGAGTTCGGTGCTGGTGCGTCGGCTGATCGCTCTCGTCGAGTTCGTCGGCTCGGCGCGTACGGTGACCGATCGCGAGAACCTGAGGCTCGCCGACGGCAAGGAGCTGGTCTCCCGGTTGGGCACCGAAGACCGGTTCGACGAGCGGATCGGCGACAAGGTCTTCAAGACGCAGAGCAGCGCCGATCTGTCGGGAGTCGACTTCACTTACCGGATCGCGCTTGCGTCTGGCTTGTTGATGATCGACGGCCGCAAGGTACGACCCGGTCCCAACGCCGTCTGGGTCGAGTCGCCGCTCGACCTCGTGTACGGCGCCTTGTTGGCGATGTTGCAGCGAGTCGGCCCGACCCAACACCGCTACCGCCATGACCACTACGGCTTCGGATGGTACGCCGAGGAACTCGACGGGCAACTGTCGCCGTTGCTGCTCGGCCTGTACCGCGATCGTGAGCCGCGTGATGTCGACGAGCTGGCCTCGATCGCGTGGGAGGTACTCGAGGACGAGTACGACTTGACAGATGTCCCTACCGACAAGCTCGACTACCACCGCCACCTCGTCGACGTTTCGCTGCGAAGCGCGCTTGATCGCCTCGGCGAGCTGGGAATCGTCGAGTTTGCCGACGAGGTCCGAACCCCGGGCATCCACGGCGGTGTCGAACGGAGCGGCGGAACCGCGAAGTTGGCGCCGCTCGGGCTGTGGGCCGAGCAGCGAGTGGCATCGAGGATCACCGAGGCGCCGATCGCGGGCATGCTGCGCCACGCTTCGGCACCAGAGCTGTTGCATGCCGCCGCTGACCTCGCATCCGAGGTCGCCGATGCCGAGCTCGACGCGTGGGTCGACGTGCACGGCGAACGTGCGGCCCGCGAGCTGTGCGACGCACTGCTCACCGCGGACGAGACCGGCCGCGGGCTTGCCTTCCGGGGCCTGCTCAGGATCGGTCCGGGCGCCGCGGACGCGGTAGCGGGTCTGCGTCGGCACGCTGACCTTGCCGATTTCGTCACCGTGTTCCGGATGGATGTCCTCGTCGCCGTTCCCGACGAGATGGATCGTGCCGGCGACCCCGAGGGCTGGGTCCGGCTGCTCCATACCGTCATCGAGTTGTGGGGACCCGATGCCATGGCGTCGGCCTGGGCGGTGCCGGCGGCCGGGGCGCCCGGTATCGAGACGATGCTCGAGGCCGTCTGGCGGATCAGGGGAGAACGCACGGAGGACGTGCTCTCGGCCATCGGGGGACATCACCCCGACCGGCACATCGCGAAAGCCGCCCGCAAGGCGCTGTTCAAGCACCGAAGCGCCGGATGATCACGCCCCGGGCCTGGCACCGCCACGCAGGCACGTATCGGATGGCTCCCGATGACCCGGAGTCATGTTCGGCCTCCAGCGGCGCGGCCCGGGTTCGCAGGTGAGCGACTCGAAGAGGGCTCCGGGGAGAGTGCCGTTTCGCGCGACGGCAGGTTGACTCATCGGTTGCCGGTTCGGAAGACGATGCCGGCGACGAAGTCGTCGCTGATGGGGTCGAGACGGTCGCGTCGCAGCACGGTTTCGAGGTAACACCCGAACCACCGGCGTCGGTTCCGGTCGTCGAGGCGTTGGGGTTCGGGGGTAGCCGCCGGCGCACACGAGCCGTAGGTGGTCCTCGCGGCTGGGGGTGGTGCCGTCATGTCGAATCAGGTCGCTGAAGGCCCGGTCGTCGGAGATGGCCGGTGTGGTGAGGGAATTCGTGGACCCGGTCAGTATGTACTGGCCTGCTGTGGGCGAGCGGTCGAGTTTCTGTTTGGTGGCGAGGATCAACCGGTCGCCACGGTCGAGGGTGACCAGCACAGCGGTGATCGGGTCGGCAAGCAGATTCGCGAGGGTCGTCTTACCCACCTGTCGGGCACCTTGGATCACCACGGCACGGAACCCGTCGGTGGACTCGGTGGTTGACGCCGGCCGTGGTCGCGTGATCGGGCTGAGCGTCCGACGGCTCCGCGGTCCGAAGGGTGGGGGATGCGAGTTCGTCGTCGTGACGGTGTCGCAACGCACGAGTGTCATGGGCGAGGGATGATGCCGAGGCCGACGATGTCGTTGAGGATTTCGAGAGAGGACGCGAGTTGGGTGGTGTCGGCGTTCTCCAGTCCCGCTCGCACGATGGCCCATCCGATCTCGAAGAGGACGGTGGCCACCGGTTGTGGGTCGAGGTTGGCTCGAACGGTGCCCTCGGACTGGCCGGTGGTGAGGGCCTCCTCGAGGAGATCGCGGATGCGTCGGCGCTGGTGGTCGGCTGCGGTGCGGGCGACCTCGCCTTCCACGAGGTCGGTTTCGCCGAACAGTGAGGAGTGGAGAAGTTCGTCCTGGCCGTAGTGCTCGGCGGTGAGCTCGACCAGGGCCCTCAGTCGATCAGGGGCGGTTCCCGGTAGGGCCAGGACTCCTTCGGCCTTGTCGATGAACCGATCGAGCGACTGTTCGACGACCGCCATGTAGATCGCCTGTTTCGATTCGAAGTGGAGGTAGACACTGCCCTTGCCGGTGCCGGCCTCAGCGGCGATGTCGTCGATGGTGGTGCGCTTGTAGCCGAAGCGGCGGAACCGGGTCTCCGCGGCCTGCAGCAGTCGGTCACGAGGGGCCTTCGAAGCGACGGCGGTCATGGCGTCGATGATGGCGCCCCGGACGTCTGTCGGGCGGGACGGCCCCCGGGGCGCCGGAAGGCGCGGCCGACCTTGCTGCCCCATTCTCGTGATGGTTTCTTCGACTTCGACTTCACGATGCCCTCCTCGCTTGGTGGCCAGCGTAGCCGAATTGACGAGGACTGACCGGATAACTAACTTGGTCAACAGTCGAAGGAGCCCGAATGGGATACCCCCGCCAGCCATCAGTGTTCCTCGACGAGGAGCACGACGCATTTCGCGACATGGTGGCGTCGTTCGTCGAGCGCGAGGTCCGCCCTCACGCCGATGACTGGGAAGCAGCCGGGCAGTGTTCGCGGGAGCTCTACACCAAGGCCGGGGCGGCGGGTCTGCTCGGACTTCGATACGACCCTGATCTTGGTGGGAGTGGGCTCGACTTCCTCGCCACTGCCGTGCTCGCCGAAGAGTTGGCCAAGGGCGACTCGATCGGCACCGCGGTGTCACTCATGGCCCAGTCGGAGTTCTCACTTGCCATCCTGGCCGACGAGGCCGGCGATGAGCTCAAGCAGCGCTGGATGGTGCCGGCGATCGCCGGTGAGTTGATCGGCGGGATCGGGGTGTCGGAACCCGGTGCCGGCTCCGACGTGGCGGCGATCACCACTCGTGCTCGCCGCGACGGTGACGAGTACGTGATCTCGGGCCAGAAGACATTCATTTCAAACGGCACCCGGGCAGACTTTCTGACTCTTGCGGTACGCACCGGGGAGCACGGCCCCAACGGAATCTCGGTGGTGGTGTTCCCAACCGACACGCCCGGATTCGTGGTCGGGCGACGGCTCGACAAGCTCGGGGCCCGAGCCTCCGACACCGGCGAACTCTTCTTCGACGACTGCCGGATCCCGGTGGGCAATCTCGTCGGGGAGGAGGGCCAGGGGTTGCGCTACATCCTCTCGCACTTCGGTGGTGAACGGCTTGTCATCGCTTCGTTCGCGGTCGGGATCATGGAGCGGCTCATCGAACTCGGTCTCGACTATGCCGCCGAGCGGGAGACATTCGGCAGCAAACTGCTCGGCTTTCAGACCTGGCGGCACCGCTTCGCGGAGATGGCCACCAAGTGCGAGGCCACTCGCCTGCTCTCCCACCAGGCGGCCCGGTTGCTCAGCGACAACCACCCAGCGGGAGATCTCGCCGTGTCGATGGCCAAGCTGCACGCTGCCGAAGCGGTCCAGTTCGTCGCGGCTGAAGTTCTTCAACTCCATGGTGGGTTCGGCCAGATGGAGGAATCGCCGATTCCTCGCTACTACCGCGATGTCGCGGGCTTCTCGATCGGCGCCGGAACTTCCGAGATCATGCGTGAACTCATAGCCCGTTCGCTGATCAAGCCTCGACCCTGAAGGAGAAAAGACATGACCGCTGAACGTGTGGGGGCGATCGATGCCTGGATGTCGATCATGTCACCGGAGACCGCCGACCGATGGCCCGAATCGTTCTGGCACATCTTCGACAAGTACGGAGTGACGGAACGCTTCCGCAGGGGATTCACCCTCGACGAGGTCATCGAGGAGATGGACGAAGCCGGGGTCGACATCGGTGTGGCCTCGTCGTTCAAGTTCCTCGATACCTGGGTCGTCGACAACGATGAGACCGCGGCCTACATCGCCCGGGCACCCGACCGTTTCATCGGTGCGTTCACGGTCGACATTCGTGACCCCATGCCCGCCATGCGCGAGTTTCGCCGCTGTGTGGAAGAGCTCGGCTACAAGGCGTTTCGACTCGAGCCCTTTCAGTACGGCGACGGACGTACCACCGCGCCGCCACCCACCAATCGGATGTACTGGCCGTTCTATGTGGCGTGCTGCGAGTACGACATACCGGTCTGCATTCAGGTTGGCCACACCGGACCGCTACTACCGTCGGAATGCGGTCGGCCCATCCACCTCGACGAGGTTGCGCTCACCTTCCCCGACCTGAGGATCCTGGGTACCCATGTCGGTGACCCGTGGCAGGACGAGATGATGATCCTGGCTTGGAAGCACCCCAACGTCTACGTCGAGGCGTCGGCCCGTCCGGCCCGCCGCTGGTCGCCTGAACTCAAGCGGTTCTCCGGCGGATACGGCCAGGACAAGATGATCTGGGCCACCGACTACCCGCTGCTCCCGTTCAGGCAAACCGTCGACGACGTATACGACTGTGGCTTTTCCGATGAGGCCACCCGAAAGATACTGCGCGACAACGCAGCCCGGGTGTTCAAGATCGATGCCTGAGCTCATGTCGCTCGAACGAGACGAGCGGGGCACCTACACGCTCACCTTTCGCCGTCCCGAGGTGCGCAACGCCTTGAACCCCCAGGCCTTCACCGAACTGGCGGAGGCCTGCACCAGTGTGGCCGGCGACACCTCGGCTCGCGCACTGGTCGTGACCGGCGACGGCGTCGCGTTCTCCGCGGGTGGCGATTTCGAATCCCTTCAGGCACTCCTCGACGGGGACAGGGAGTTCGCGGAGGCCGAATTGCGGCATGCCAACGCCGCCGTCATGGCCCTGGCCGAGCTGGAGATCCCGACCGTGGCGGCCATCAACGGTGACGCCTTCGGTGGCGGAGCGGCCGTCGCCCTCGCCACCGACTTTCGAATCATGAGCAGCAACGCCCGGCTCGGCCTGGTTTTCGCCCGCCTCGGCCTGTCCGGTGCCGACACCGGCGCCACATGGTGGCTGACCCGTCTGGTCGGGCCGGTGCGAGCGATGGAGATCGTCACCCTCGGAGCGGTGTTCGACGCAGAGGAGGCGCTCGCCAACGGCCTGATCACGGAGACCGCCCCGGCCGAGAACTTCGCCGAGGCGGTGACGGCTTTCGCCGAACGGCTCGCCGCGCTCGCCCCGATGGCCGTGCGGGGCAACAAGCGGGCACTACTCGGCATAGAAGACCGCACCCTCGCCGAACATCTCGATCACGAGGCGGTCATCCAGGCCGAAGTAATCGACTCCGCCGATTTCCGCGAGGGACTCGCGGCCACCCGAGACAAACGTCGCCCCAACTTCGAAGGACACTGATGGACATCTACCTTTCGCCCCGGCAACTCGAGATGCGCGCCGAAGTGCGTGCATTCCTCGACCAGAACTACCCGCCCGAGCGGATCCTCCAGATCGAACGCGACGAGGAGTATCCCGACGACTTCTACCGGGAATGTGCAGCTCGCGGCTGGACCGGAATCCCGGTTCCCACCGAATACGGAGGGAGCAACGGATCCGTGCTCGACCTCTGCGTGTTCGTCGAGGAGGTCGGCAAGACCTCCATCTCGATGGCCACGCTGTACATAACCGGCACAATCTTCGGATCCCACGCCCTGCACATCTGCGGCTCGAAGGAGCAGGCCGACAAGTACCTGCCGGCGATCGTCGCCGGCGACAAGCGGTTCGCATTGGCCATGTCGGAGCCAGGTGCCGGGTCCGACTTCGCCGCCATGACCACCACCGCCGAGAAGGTCGAAGGCGGCTGGCGCATCAACGGGGCGAAAGGTCCGATCTCGGGGGCCGAACGAGCCGAGGTGATCATCACCGCGGCACGAACCGGAACCTATCCCGGCGAATCCCGACAAAAAGGCATCAGCCTGTTCCTCGTCGACAATCCCACGAAGGGAGTCAGCTTCGAACGGCGCAACTACCCGGCCATGAAGGCCCTCATGGTGAACGACATCACCTACGACGGCGTGGTCGTCGGCGATGACGCGGTACTCGGCGAGATCGACGATGGTTGGCTCAACCTGGCTCGGCTGATGGATCCCGAACGGTTGGCGAACGCCGCCCAAGCCATCGGCGTGGCCCAGGCCGCCATCGACGACGGTGTCGAATACGCCCGCAACCGGGAGCAGTACGGCAAACCGATTGCCCGCTTTCAGGCGGTTTCGCATCCTCTGGCCGAGTCTCAAGCCGAGATCGCGGCGGCCAGGCTCCTTGTCTATGCCGCGGCCCACAAGCGCGACGTAGAGGGACCGTGTCCGATGGAGGCCTCAATGGCAAAGATGTTGGCCAACAACGTCGCGGCCCGGGCCACGAGCGCCGCCATGCAGGTGGCCGGGGCCCGAGGTTGGGAGGCCGAATCGCACTTCCTGCGGCGCAACCTCGAAGTGAGGGGCTGCGAGCTCGGTGGTGGCACCAGCCAGATCCAGCGCAACATCATCGCCTACCACATGGGACTGCGATGAAGGCGCTCGTCTACGAAGGCCCCGGCCGGATCGACCTCGACGAAATTGACGACCCCGAGCCCGGGTCGGGCGAGGTTCTGGTGTCGGTCGACGCGGCCGGCGTGTGTGGCACCGACCGCCACATCGTCGCCGGCGAACTCGGAGTCGCCCCGGGAACGGTGCCGGGTCATGAAATCGCCGGGACGATCCTCGCGGTGGGCGAGGCCGTGGACCGATGGTCACCCGGTGATCGGGTTGCGTCCTTCGGCCAGGTGGCATGCGGCGCCTGCTCGCCGTGCCGTGCCGGTCGCCCCAATCGCTGCCGTCGCCCCGAAATCCTGGGTATGGCTCGCCAGGGCGGTTTCGCCGAACGGGTCGCCTTGCCCACGTCGTGTCTGATCGCTCTACCCGACTCGATCACCGATGCGATCGGGGCGATCGCATCCGACGCGATCGCCACACCCTTCCACGCACTCACCGCCATCGGGCGACTCCGACCCGGTGAGACCGTCGTGATCATCGGAGCCGGCGGCCTCGGCCTTCACGCCGTGCAACTCGCCCGCCTGTCCGGGGCGGCCCGGGTGGTGGCCGTGGACCCGTCGGCTGAAGCGCGTGACCTGGCACTCGGTGTCGGGGCCGATGCGGTGCTCGACCCGACCGCCGAGGTCGAGCCCGACCGCGCCCTGCGGCGGGTCGCCCGCGGCGCGTCGCTCGTTGTCGAATGCGTGGGGCGCAAGGAGACCGTCGAGTTGGGCCTCGCGGCACTCGCCCCCGGTGGGCGCATCGTGGTGGTCGGCGTGGGCGCGGATCGACCCGAGCTTCCGCCTTTGGCCATGTTCACAGGGTCGGAGCTGTCGGTTCGCGGCTCGTTCGGCTCCACTCCCGCCGAGATCGAGACGGTGCTCGCACTCATCGCCGGCGGGCGCCTCGACGTTTCGCTCTCGGTGCAGCGCGAGGTCCCGTTGAGTGAAGCGCCTCCCATTTTCACCGAACCGTTCGGCCCGGCCCGCACCGTCCTCGTTCCCGACGCCAAGGATCCCCGATGACCATCACCTCCAGCGACGACGTCCTCGTCGACATCGCCGACGGCATCGCAACGGTCACCCTGAACCGTCCCGATCGGCTCAACACCCTCGCCAATCCCACCGTCGATCTGCTGGTGGAAGCCCTCAGCCAGGTCGCTGATTCAGCCGATGTTCGGGTGGTTGTGCTGGCGGGCAGAGGCAAGACGTTCTGTGCCGGCGCCGACCAGGGAGAAATGATCGAGCGAACCCCCCGGGAGTGGGAGCCGATCGTACGCCACTATCTCGATCCCGTGCGCGCCATCGTGGGCATGGACAAGCCGGTCATCGCCGCCCTCCACGGCGACTGTGTCGGTGGCGGCCTGGGACTGGCTCTCGCATCGGACTTCCGCATCGCGGCTGAAGGGATCCGACTCGGTGCCCCTTTCACCCGAATAGGTCTTGCCGGATGCGACATGTCGGCCGGATGGTTCCTTCCACGAATGGTCGGACTCACCAAGGCCCAGGACCTGATGTTCACCGGCCGACTGGTATCGGCCGCCGAAGCGCTGGAGATCGGGCTCGTCCACCGTGTCGTCGCGGCCGAGGACCACGCGGCAGAGGTCGCGGCGCTCGCCGCTCAGCTCGCAGCTGGGCCACCGATCGCCCACGCCTGGACAAAGCGGGCCATCCACCGCTCGCTCGGTGTCGACATGGACGACGAGTTCGAATTCGAGATCTTCGCCCAAGTGCAGTGCATCCAGACCGAGGACCACCGCGAGGGCGTGCGGGCGTTCCAGGAGAAGCGTCACCCGGAGTACCGCGGTGTCTGAGCGATCGGCGCTGTCGGCCGAGCAAGAAGAATTCCGTGACCAGGTCGCCCGGTTCGTCGAGGCCGAGATCACCCCCAACGCCACGGCCTGGGACCGCGACGACGGTGATCATCCCTATCCGGTGCATCTCTTCGGTCGGCTCGGGGAGCTCGGTTGGCTTGGGGTCGGTTTCCCCGAGTCGATCGGCGGCTCGGGCGGCAGTCCGGTCGAACGATGTGTTCTCTTCGAGGAGCTCGCCCGGGGATCGGCCGGTGTGGCACTGGGCATCTATGTGCATACGTCCTTGGCGGTGGCCGCACTTGCGACCGTCGCGGAGCGTGGCCTGGCCGAACGATTCATCCCGTCACTGCTGGCCGGTGAACTCACCGGGGCATGGGCCTACGCCGAGCCCGATTCCGGCGCCGACGTCACGCAGGTACGCCTCAGCGCCCGCCGCGACGGCGCCAACTTCGTGCTCAGCGGATCGAAGATGTACATCACCAACGCCACCTTCGCCGACCTCATACTCGTCGTGGTCCGCACCAGCGGGGAGCCCGGGAGGCTCGCCGGCCTGTCGGTGCTCGCCGTCGACGGACAGAGCGAGGGCCTCAGCCGCACACCCATGGCCAAGCTCGGGATGCGGCCCTCGGAGCTGGCCGAACTCCACTTCGACGACTGCGCCGTGCCCGCCGACCGGCTCGTCGGCGAGCTCGACAACGGGTTCCGTCGGTGCCTCACCGTGCTTTCACAGGGCAGGGTCTTCGCGGGTGCACTCGCCCTCGGGCTGGGCCGTGCGGCACTGGAGGCCGCCGTCGTCCACGTCGCCACTCGGGAGCAGTTCGGCGCACCGTTGGCGGCCAAGCAGGCGGTTCGGATGACGATCGCCGAGATGACCGCTCGACTCCGTGGAGTTCGCGAACTTGTCTACAGCACCGCCGCCAAGCTGGGTCGGGGTGAGGACTACGACACCGACGCCTCGATCGCCAAGCTCGTCTCCTCCGAGACGGCCACGTGGGTGAGCGAGCGTTGCCTGCACCTCCACGGCGCCAGCGGGTACATGCTCGACAGCCCTGCTCAGCGTTTCTACCGAGACTGCAAGGTCAACGAATGGGGAGAAGGAGCCAACGAACTCCAACGTGAGATGATCTTCGCCGCCGTCGCCAAGGGCTATCGACCCTGAACCACAGGAGCGTCAACCGATGACCCCATCCTCGGACCGGACGCCATGGCCCGGACACTGGGGGAGTCTTGGCGCCGGCCGGCGAGGTCGACTGGCAGATCCTCCGTCAGGTGGGGCAGGGCGCCCTCGTCATCAACGAGCGCCACAACCGGTTCAAGATCGGTGACGGATGGCTCTGGCTGCCGGGGGACGAGCAGAGTTCGCGGGCGACAGGCAGCCCGACCCGCCAACCGCGCGAACCCTTGCGGTCAGAGCAGGAGCACCAGCCGGTTCTCGGGCTCGCTGTGAAACCGGCGGTGAGCGCGTGCGCTGACGCCGGCGACTCGCGTAGAGAGCCGTTCGCCTCGGCGGCGAGAAGCTGATTCACGAGCGCGGCCACCGCCGGGGCGTCGAGGGTGATTTCGAACGTGACATCGTCATCGCGATTCGGATTCAGCGCATCCGGGGTGCCCGCCACGCCGCCGAACTGGGTGACGGTGCCACTCGGGACGCGAGCGATCACGACCGACTGCGCCCTGTACTCACCCAAGTTGTCGCATGTCCCCGGGAGTGGGTCGGTAGGGGTGAGCACAACCTCAATCGCTTCCCATGGCGGGTGCCCCAGGAGAACGGGGCCATGTTCCCGTCAAGGCCGCGAAGCGAAAGACGGCTGCATATCCCCATGGCGCTCCGTGTACGCGTGCAAATCGAGAACTCATCGGTCACCGAAATGTCGCTCGATCCCGACCAGACGAACCGAATCTTCACCAGCTTTGACAACCAACTCCCCGGCGCGTCCGGGTCGACCGAATTTCACTTCAGCGGGCCACGGTCGCCACCACGAACTGCCCGGTACTTTCGACCAACTCGGCGAGCACCGGGGTCTCCACCACCTACCGCGACGTCGACGACCCGCCAGTCCAGCGTCGACGCGACGGCGCCGCTCACCGTCGCTCGACTCGCGGGAGATCCGCACGCGCGGCGACCACTGCCAACAACACGACGACAGGCACCACCCAGCGCGCACCACGAGGACCTCCGGACACCTCTCGGCACCGCACATTGCGCGAGCCACCGGACTCAGGATCACCGATCGACGAAGACGCAATCATGGCTATCACCCCCTATTGGCGTGATATTCCGTGGTGTCCGAGCAGCTCACAGCCCGATGGGGCCAGGACTCGACCCGGCAGATGTTGCGATAGGGGAGCGCCGGCACGAGGTGCGACCACTCCTCCGGGGTGATCGTGTCACCGACCGCGGCACAGATCGCGGCGGCGGCGGCCGTCTCGTCGACGATCCACGAGAAGACCCTCTGCCGCGGACCCGCACCCATCAGACGGCTTCCACCGGGTGAGAAGGCGAGCGAGTAGACACCGAGTTCCCGAGATTGGATCACCGCGTGGAGCACGGGATCCTCCGGGTCGGAGGTATCCCAGATCCACACCTTGCCGTCGGTGACGCCGGCGGCGAGCATCGCGCCGGTGGCGCTGAATGACACCGTCATCACGTTTCCCCCCGGTCCGGTGAGGCGGCGCACAAGCACCGGTTCGGCGCTATCGGTGCAGTCCCAGAGGCTCACGCTGCGATCCGCGTTCGCGACAGCCAGAAGAGACAGCGACGGGTGAAACGCGACGCTGAGTGCGAAGCTGTCGCCGGTGCCGATGGTGGCGATCGTGCCCGGGGCATGCGGCCGGGTCACGTCGAACAGGGTCACGTCGCCCGACTCCGACGCCACAGCGAGGGTCGTCGAGTCGATACCGAACGCCGGACACATCGCCGGCGCCTCGACCTTCACGGTGGCGGCAGGGGAGACATGACGGTCGTCGTCGACGGTCCAGATCTGGACGTTGCCGTCATGATCCACGCCGCAGAGCATCGAACCGTCGACCGACATGGCGATGTTCTCGACCAGGCTGGTGAGCCCGTGGAGAACGGTCGGCTCGGCGTCGGGTCGGTCGATACGTCGAGCCAACACCGCACCATGTCGGGTGCCGACCACCAGCAGGTTGCCGCCGGGTGAGATGCAGCTCGCACCGCTGAAGATCGGGGCGTCGCCAGGTGGCCGGATCGTGCGGTCGACGGTGGGCGTTTCGTGTCGATCGATCGACCAGAGCGCGGCACGGGTTCGAGACGACGAAGCCAGTCGCTCGCCACGGGCGTCGAAGCTAAGTGACCAGATGGTTGCGCCGCTGGACGAAGAAGCCATCTCGGGTAGAGCCCAAACCCGGATGGTGCCGTCCTCGGCCGAGGTGACCAGGGAGTTCGCGGATGTGCAGCGAACGCAGGTCACGACCGTGGGATGGCGAAGGTCGAGTCGGAGGTCCTTCCACACGCGGGTATCCCACACGCGGGCGTTGCCGTCGGAACTCGCCGCGGCCAAGACGCTTCCGTCCGGCGACAGTTCGACCCAGTTGACCCACGACGCGAACGGGGCCGAGTCGAGTGGGATCTCGACCAACGCGCCGCGGCTTTCGACGCTCCAGACCCTGACCCGCCCACTGTGATAGCCCGCTACCAGTGTCCCTCCATCCGACGACAACGCCACCGCTGCGGCCGGGCCCTCGTTGACGGCGGTCTCCTGCCATCTCGGAGCCGACGGGTCGTGCAGTTCCCACAGGGCGATGGTGCCGTCACGGTTGGCGGTGGCGAGAATCTGGCCCCACCCGTCCACCGCCACCGCGAGCGTGGTCCCGTCGGCCGGGATGAGACCGTCGAAGCTCACCCCACCGGGGACGCCTGCGTCGCCGGCCCCGCCCACATCCCAGCGCTTGACCCCGGAGCCGGTCCCCGCCGCGAAGAGGTGGCGACCACGAGTGTCGAACAGCAACGATCTGACCGGACCGTCGAAAACCTCGGACGACCCGTCGAGGCAGGTCGTGCTGCCGCCGTCCCCGAGGTCCACGAGGGTGACCGTCCGATCGGTTCCGCCGGCCGCAAGCATGCGTCCATCGGGCGACAGGGCGAGCGCGTAGACGTCGGTCTCCGGGTCGGCGACTCGAAGCTCCCGTGTTCGCTGGTAGACACCGTCGGCCGAATCGAGAATGGTGATGGATCCGACTACCGAATTGCTGAAGGCAGCCCGGCTCGCATCAGCGGACACGGCCAGCGCCGTGGGCCCCGGACCGCCCAGGAACCTGGCACCGGGCAACGGGGAGGTCGCCCCCAACAACACGGAACGCGACTCGACGGTGGAGGCGGTCTGGTTGGCGATCAGCGCGACCTGGGCGCTCAACGACGGGTCGATACCCTGGAGAGCGACCGCCTGAGCGGAAAGCTGGCGTGACAGGACGCCGGCATTCTCCATCAGCCGCTGGTCCCGGGCCGCCTGACTGGCGTGCAGGAACGAGCGCTCCACTGGGGACAGCCGCGTCGCTGCGGTCGGGGATGTGAGCAACGCGGCAGCCGCGTCGAGTTGTGAACCTCTGAGAAGGGCCTCGGGCTCGCGCCCGGTCTCCTCCCAGGAACGTGCTGCCGTGCCGACACGACGAACGGTGAGCAGCGTGTCGCGCTCCTCGCCGATCCACTTGATCAGTCGAGGCCAGGCACTCAGCAGGGCCTCGTGGCTGATCGTCACAGTGTCGACGTCGATCGTGAGCAGTCGATGACCGGCGAACTCGTCGATGACCCGGCCGAGGTCGGTCTGGCACGCCGTCTCGTCGAGCGCGTCGATGTCCACCGTTCTCCTGGTGGGAAGCGAGTCGACGCCGAGCTCGACCAGTCGGGTGAAAAGGAACCGGCACGCCGCCTCGTGTTCGTCACCGAGGAAGTCGAGAACCTCGTCGGCGGATCGCTGGAGTGCGCTGGCCAGGCCACCGATCTCGCGATAGCGATCCAACGTCAGCTCGTTGCCATGTGAGGTGTCGGCCAGCAGGTAGAGCACGTGGGAGAGCAGCGGTAGCGCTTCGGCCGATCCGCCGGTATCCACCTGGCTGGCGAACTCCGTGATGAGTTCGGCCAACAGGTCGGGAGCCACCGCCAGCCCGGACTGGCGGGCCGGCAGAACAATGCAATCGGTGACCTCGTCGGTGCTCATCGGACCGACGACGATCTGATTCCGCTGCAGACCGCCGAGCAGGAACGGGATCGCCGAGGCTCGGTGGAAGAAGTCGGCACGCAGGCCGACCACCAGAGCAGTTCGCGGCCGGTGGTGAACCTCATCGAGCAGTTGGACGAAATCATCGACGAGGCGCGAGTTGGCCTCGCTGAACAGTTCCTCGAACTGGTCGACGATCACGACGTGGCGGCCCGTGGCCGAACGACTCGGTTCGGGTGCGCGGACCGCGTTCGTCAACGCGGCAACCGGCTCGTTGCCGGGTGTGAGGTAGTGAACGGCGCAGTCGGGTTTCGCCGACAGATTGGCCGACAATCCGGCTCGTATCAACGACGTCTTGCCCGAACCCGAGGCGCCGATCACCATGAGGGGGCAGGGGTCGTCGCCGGCGAGACCGCTGTCCACTCTGGTCACCAGCTGTCGCGTCAGGCCCTCCCGGCCGTGGAAGAGGTCCGATTCGGCCTCGGTGAACGATTCGAGCCCTCGGTAGGGATTGTCGAACTCGCCCTCGTCACCGAACGTCCGCAACCGCGACAGTCTCGCCATCCACCCGGTTGTCTCGGTGGCACCGAGCAGCCGGAGCAGATGTTCGAAATCACCGTTGTCTCTCGCATATGGGAGGTGGCGACCGGTGACCCAACCGTGGATGGTGGATACCGGCCGGTCGAGTTCGTGGGCCAGCTTCTGATAGCTCAGATTCGACCTCAGTTTCAGCGCCGCCAACCCGGCAGCAAAAGCCCCGTGCCTCGCGCCGGCCATAGCGCTACAGGGCGCGGCGGAGGGGGTTCGGCCCGGCGAACCCGGGACGGTCCGGCGCGGCTCCCGCTGACTCACTCATGAACCGGCCAGAATAGCAGAGGACGCGTGGCCCCGACTCGGTCGGGCCCGCCACAACGTGGGTGGCGCTCCCGCCGCCCGCAGCAACTGTGGCTCCGGGCGGCGGGGCGCATCGGGATCCGCCTCGAACGGCGTCGGGGATACGTGTCTTCCGTGGGAGTAAGTTGTAGCCCCCGCCACGGCACCGTGGCCATCGCAAGCACCAAGTCCGTACAAGTCCGTACAATTCGTCCCGGGCCGCCCTCCCCGAAACTTGGGTGTGTGGCCTACGAGAATTGTGGCCCGGCCGCCCGGGCTTCGGATGGGACGAGGTGTTGGGCGAGGCGGCGGGCGGCGGCGGCGGGGGAGACGGTTCCGGCCGCCACCTGATCGAGCAGGATACGGACCGGGTCCGAGTCGAGCAGGTCGGCCAACGACCGGTCGAACCGGCCCTGGAGTCGGTTGGCCACCTCGAAACGGGCTCGGCGGTGGCGACGTTCGGCCAGCTTGCCCGATGACTCCAGATAGGTACGGTGGTCGATGATCGCCTCGCACACCTCGACCACACCCTGGCCGTCGAGGGAGTTGGTCATCAGGATCGGCGGGCGATAGTCGGCGTCCTCGTGGCCGGTGACGTGGCTCAGCTCGAGCATCAACTCCAGGTCTCGGCGGGTGCCGGTGGCGCCGGGGCGGTCGGCCTTGTTGACCACGAAGACATCGGCCACCTCGAGCAGGCCGGCCTTGCTGGCCTGGACGGCGTCGCCCATTCCCGGGGTGACGACCACAACGGTGGTGTCGGCGGCGGCGGTGATGTCGACCTCGACCTGACCGACACCGACCGTCTCGATCATCACGGGATCGAACCCGGCCGCTTCGAGCACCCGAACGGCGCCCGGGATGGCCAGCGCCAGGCCTCCGATGTGGCCGCGGGTGGCCATCGAGCGGATGAACGCCCCCGAGTCGACCCCGGTCATTCGCACCCGGTCACCGAGGATCGCACCCCCGGTGAGCGGCGACGACGGGTCGACCGCCAGCACCGCCGGCCGCGGTGCGGCCCCCGACGCCACACCGATGAGCCGCGCCACCAGCGTCGACTTGCCCGAGCCGGGCGGACCCGTGATACCCACGATGTGAGCGCCGCCGGTCGGCGAGGGGGTGAGTTCGGTGACGCGTTCGGCCTCGGTGCCGCCCGCCTCGACCAGGCTGAGCAGGCGACCGGTGGACCGCCGATCGCCCGCGATGGCACGTCTGATCAGCTCTTCGACGGGAGCGCCCCGGATGCTCACTCGCCGCGGACGACTCGTCGGATGGTGGCCACGACCTCCTCGGCCGTGGCACCGGGGCCGAGCACCGCGGCCACCCCGGCCTCTTCGAGCCCAGCCGCGTCGTCATCGGGAACTATGCCCCCGACCACGAGAGGGATGTCGAGATCGGCGGCGCGCAATGCGCCGAGCATGGCCGGAGCGAGGGTGAGATGCCCGGCATTGTGCATCGACAGGCCGATCACGTCGGCGTCTTCCTGCTCGGCGGCGGCGACGATGGTGTCGGCGGTCTGGCGGAGTCCGAGATAGATGACTTCCATCCCCGCGTCGCGCAGCATGCGGGCCACGACCTTGATGCCGCGATCGTGGCCGTCGAGGCCGAGCTTCGCCAACACCACCCGGATGCGATCCTCGGCCATCAGACGATCGCCTTCTCCACGTAGGTCCCGAAGACCTCCCGCATGGCGTCGGCGACCTCCTCCTCGGTGGCGTGGGCCTTGACTGCATCGATGATCGCCGGCATCAGATTGGTGGCGGGTTCGGCCGCGTCGGCGGCTATGCGGGCCAGCGCCGCGCCGACCCGCTCCTGGTCACGGCGGTGCTTCACACCGTCGAGCCGCTTGCGTTGGTAGTCCTCGGTGGCCTGGTCGATGCGCAGCAGGTTGGGTTCGCTGTCGTCGTTGCCGTCGGTGAAGGCGTTGACCCCGACCACGATGCGGCGTCCAGAATTGACCTCCCGCTCGAACCGGTAGGCCGAGTCGGCGATCTCACCGACGAAGTATCCGTTGTCGATACCGGCGTAGACCCCCTCGAGGATCGATCCGTCGCCCATTTCGTCGAGATGCTCGAAGATCGCCTCGGCCCGGCGTTCCATCTCGTCGGTCATCCACTCGACGTAGGGCGCCCCGCCGAGCGGGTCGGCAACGTTGGCGACTCCCGTCTCGTGGGCGACGACCTGCTGGGTGCGCAAAGCGATACGAGCCGCCTTCTCGGATGGGAGCGCGAGCGCCTCGTCGAAGCTGTCGGTGTGGAGGCTCTGGGTGCCGCCGAGCGCCGCGGCCAGCGCCTGGGTGGCCACCCGGGCGATGTTGACCTCGGGCTGCTGTGCGGTGAGCGACACTCCCGCGGTCTGGGTGTGGAACCGACACATCGTGGCCCGCTCGTCGGTGGCGCCGTAACGCTCCTTCATCCATCGGGCCCAGATACGACGAGCAGCGCGGAACTTGCCGATCTCCTCGAAGAAGTCGACGTGGCTGTTGAAGAAGAACGACAGTCGCCGTCCGAACTCGTCGACGTCCTGGCCGGCGGCGATGGCCGCCTCGACGTAGGCGAAGCCGTTGGCGAGGGTGAACGCCAACTCCTGGGCGGCGGTGGAGCCGGCCTCGCGGATGTGGTAGCCGGATATCGACACCGGATGCCACTTCGGCATCTCGGCGGTGGTGAAGCGCACCATGTCGGTGATGATCCGCATCGAAGGGCGCGGGGGATAGATGTATTCCTTCTGCGCCTGGTATTCCTTGAGGATGTCGTTCTGGATGGTGCCGGCCAGTTCGACTCGGGCCACTCCGTGGTTCTCGCCCACCGCGACGTACATGGCGAGTAGCGTGGCCGCCGGGCCGTTGATGGTCATCGAGGTCGACACCCCGCCGAGGTCGATACCGGCGAAGAGGTCCTCCATGTCGGCCAGGGTGTCGACGGCGACCCCGGCCCGACCGACCTCGCCGAGTGCCCAAGGGCTGTCGGAGTCGCGGCCCATCAGCGTCGGCATGTCGAACGCCGTCGAGAGCCCGGTTCCGCCGGCCCGCAGCAATTCCTTGAACCGGAGGTTGGTGTCCTCGGCCGTGCCGAACCCGGCGAACATACGCATGGTCCAGAGCCGTGACCGGTAGCCGCCGGCATGGAGGCCGCGCGTGAACGGGTACTGGCCCGGATAGGGGGCGTCACCGTAGACCGGCTCGACCGGCACCCCCGACATGGTCTCGAACGGCACATCGCGCCGCGCCGAACGGTCGTAGGCGGCCTGCCACCGCTCCCTGGCCCGGTCGGCGGGGGATGGATCGGCGTGGCTGGAGTCGTCGTTGCTCATGGCGGTCACCTTGGTCGCTTCGCCAAGACTACGGGCTGGTCTGACATGATGGCCCGATGAGCGAGATCAGGATCGGGGTCATCGGGGCGGGCGGCATGGGTTCTGAGCACGCCCGCAATCTGGCGGCCATCGACGGAGTACGAGTGGCACTCGTGGCCGACGCGGTGCGGACCTCCGCCGAGGCCCTGGCCGCGGTGGTCGGTGCCGAACCGACCACCGATGCCGCCGGGCTGATCACCGCCTCCGACGTGGACGCGGTGGTGATCGCGTCGCCCGACGGGACTCACGCCGACCTGGCCATCGCCGCCCTCGACGCCGGCAGGCCAATGCTGTGTGAGAAGCCGCTCGCCCCCACCTTGGCCGAAGCCACGAGGGTGATGGTGGCCGAGGCGGCAACCGGTGCCCGTCTCATCCAACTCGGCTTCATGCGCGTATTCGATCCGGTCCATGTCGTGCTCCGAGCGGAGGTCGAGGCCAACGGACCCGTGCAGCACATCCGTGCCGTGCACCGCAACCGCAACGAGTTCGTACGCACGATGGATCACGCCATCTCCCAGTCGCTGGTCCACGACGTCCACACCGTCAGGTGGCTCTCGGGATCCGAGATCAGCCAGGTTCAGGCCCGCGTGGTTCCCCGCGGTGTCGACGGCGTCCGGTTCGTGACGGTCAGCCTCGCCCTTGCCTCGGGGGCGCTGGCCACGATCGAGTTCGATGACCTCGCGTTCGGATACGACGTGTCGGTCGAGGTCACCGGTGAGCACGGGCTGGCCCGCACGCCGCCGCCGGCTGACCCGAGCCTACACGACGACTGGTTCGCATGGTTCAGCGATGCCTACCGACTGGAAGTCGAAGCGTGGGTGGCCTCGGTGCGCGCCGGCATCCCGGTCGGCCCGTCGGCACGAGATGGAGTTGCCGCGCAGGCGGTCGTACGGGCGATTCAGCGATCGGCCCGCAGTGGCGGCGAGGAAACCGTCGACAACCCGACCTGAGCGAGATCCCGGAAACCGCTCGGGTCAGCGAACGAGCACCACCGAGCACGGTGCATGACGGGAGACCTTGGTCGACAGCGACCCGAGAAGACCCTCGAATCGCCCGAGCCCGTGGGTTCCGATGCACAGCACGTCGACGTTCCGGGAGCGGGCCGCCTCGAGCACGGACCTTGAGGCGTTCTCGCCTTCCTCGCCGACGATCTCGTAGTTCACGCCGTCGGCTTCGAGCGCCGCGGCCAACTTGGCGGTTCGCTCCTCGACCTTGTTCTTGACGTATCGGGCGAGAATCGTGTCGTCACCAATCCAGTGGGTCGGGGGACCGTTCTCGGCCGGCGTGGTCCGGTACTCGACGCTCAGCTCACGGGCCCGCTCGCCGGCCGGATCGCCCGACGCCGCGCGCATCTCGTCCAGCATTCCTCGCGGGACCACGACAACCGTGTAGACGGTCACGTATCCGCCGTCGCGGGCGAGTCGCCCGACAATCCCGACGGTCTTGTCGGCGTCGATGCTTCCGTCGGTGGCAACCATCACGTGCATGGGCTATCGCTCCCTGGGATTCGGTGGACCGGCGATGATCCTAGCCCCGAACCGATGATCGGTGGACACCTCCGGCGGCCCCGGTGACCATGGCACCGCCCCTCAGATCACCGAGAATCCAGATGTCGTCGGTGCCGAGCGCGCGTAGTCGATCATCGACCTTCACGAACCCGGCCCGTCGCGATCAGCCGATCGTTTCGCTGGACGACGGTGACCCGAGAGCCGCAACGGCGGAACATCCGCGCCAACTCACAACCGACGAAGCCACCGCCGACGACAATTGAGATGCTCGGGCAGGTCGCGCCGATCGAGAATGGTGCGGGAGGTGGGGCAGGGGA
>QIIW01000008.1 GCA_003231645.1 Acidimicrobiia bacterium
TACTTTACATAACGATGATTTCCGGCGTTTCTTGAGTGTGGCTTCAGTCCAGGCGACCGGTGCTCGACTCGACCGCTTCGGTGATACTCCCCGCCCGCAGCAGCTCCTCAGCGGTCTGCAATTCGGGCGACAGGTATCTGTCGGGGCCGGGGCCGGCGACGTGCCCGCGCAGCGCGCCGACCGCGGCCCCGGTGGCCTCGGCCGGCTCGAGCGGCGCTCGGAGGTCGACGGCCCGGGCCGCGGCGACCATCTCGACGGCCAGAATACGCCGCAGATTGTCGACCACCAGCCTCAGCTTGCGCACCGCGCCCCAGGCCATCGACACGTGGTCCTCCTGCATGCCCGATGTGGGCATCGAGTCGACGCTGGCGGGTGCGGCGAGGCGTCGGTTGTGTGCACACATCGACGCCACGGTGTACTGGCCGATCATCATTCCGCTGTGGACGCCGGGATCAGCGGCGAGGAACGGCGCCAGACCGTGGTTGCGGGTCCTGTCGAGCATGCGATCGAGGCGGCGTTCGGCGATCGCTCCGACCTCGGACAGGGCGATGGCGAGGAAATCGGCTGCGAATCCGAGCGGGGCACCGTGGAAATTGCCGCACGACTCGACCCGGCCGTCGGGTAGGACCATCGGATTGTCGATGGCCGAGGCCAACTCCCGCCGGGTTACGCCGAACACGTGTTCGAGAGTGTCACGGGCCGCGCCGTGAACCTGGGGGGTACAGCGGATCGAGTAGGCGTCCTGCACCCGCAGGTCGTCGCTGCGATGGCTGGCAATAATGGGTGAGCCGGAGAGCAGACGGCGCAGATTCGAAGCGCTGGCCGCCTGACCCGGGTGAGGTCGAAGGGCCTGCAGATCGGCGGCGAACGCCCGGTCGGTGGCCATCAGGGCCTCCACGGTGAGTGCGGCGACGATGTCGGCCTGGGTGAGAAGTCCCGCCGCGTCGTGGACAGCCAGGCACAGCATGCCGAGGATTCCGTCGGTGCCATTGGTGAGGGCCAGGCCCTCCTTCTCGACCAGAGTGATCGGTCGGAGGCCGACCGCAGCGAGGGCGCCGGCGGCCGCCACCGCCTCACCGTTGTGATACACCGTGCCCTCCCCCAGAAGCGCCAGCGCGACGTGGGCGAGAGGTGCGAGATCCCCACTGGCACCCAGCGACCCGTATTCGGGTACGAGGGGGGTAATGCCGTTGTTGACGAGTGCCAAGAGCGCCTCGGCGACCAACGGTCGGGCTCCGCTGGCGCCGAGAGCCAACGTGCGAGCCCGCAGGAAGATCATGGCCCTCACCACCTCGGATTCGACAGGTGGGCCCATTCCCGCGGCGTGGGACCTCACCAGCGACGCTTGCAGCTCGGAGCGCTTCTCCGGCGGGATCGACACCATTGCCAACGAACCGAAACCGGTTGACACTCCGTAGGTCGGTTCACCTTCGGCCAGGCGTTCGACGATGGCCCGGGCCGCGGCGAGCCGGTCGATGGCGCCGAGGGTGAGGACAACCTCCTCTCCTCCCCGGGCGACGGCCACGACATCTTCGATGGTCACTCCCGGTCCGTCGAGCCGGATCGTCATGGGGCCTCCCGGGCGTCGGTGAATGACGGTGGGCTGTCCTCGGAGGCCCCGACGAGTTCGACTTCGAGATCGTGGCGTGCTGCGACGGTGGCCTCGATGGCTCGCCCAAGCCGTGGACCGACCAGCCGATTGGATGGACCAATCACCGAGATCGCCGCGACCGGCGTGGGTGCATCGGCGAAGATCGGTACGGCTACGGCCGTGACATCGGGCTCGACCGCACCGGTACGCACGGCCGGCGGCTCGCCGCGGTCGGTGGTGGTGAGAGCCTCCCCCACCGCCGAGCCGGCGATGGGAACGGTGTGGCCGACCCAGCCGACGTGGTGGACCGCCCTGGTGCCCTCGATGAAGGCCGTGTAGATGGCCTTGGAACCGTCGCGGATGGCGAGGTAGGTCGACTCCTCCGTCGTGGCGGTGAGCCGTTGCAGATGGGTGTAGGCGAGTTCGGTCAGCCTGGCGTGGGGTCCGGTCGTGGTCACCCGTAGGGCCAGCCTGAGGAATCCGGGACCGGCGCAGAAGACGCCACGCTCGTCGCGATCGAGAAACCCGGCCTGCTGCATGGCCAGCAGGTGACGTAGAGCGGTGCTGACCGGCAGGTGGACCGCAGCGGCGGCCTCGGTGAGCGTGCTCCGGCCGGCCGTGACGACGTGGTCGAGCAGGGCGAGGGCCCTTCCGGCCGATCGTGGTAACTGCAAGCTCGTTGGGGGTGAATCCATGAGACTTTCACTGGGTGAAATACAAGAATCGGTTGTTGACAAGTTAGACCCACGGTTGGCAGACTTGCAACAACCTCAGCTGGTCGGAGATCCAGCACGAATCGGAGCGACAACCATGGCTGAAAGGCGCACCACCGGACCCGCACCGAGAGGAGCCTCGCTCGACTGCCTCGGCTGGCCCCAGGAGGCCGCCTACCGAATGCTGCAGAACAACCTCGATCCCGAGGTGGCCGAACGGCCAGAAGAGCTCGTGGTCTACGGCGGCACCGGTCGGGCCGCCCGTTCCTGGGCCGCCTACGACGCCATGCTGCGCACGCTGCGGACGTTGCGCGGCGACGAGACCATGCTCGTTCAGTCGGGCCGACCCGTCGGCGTGTTCCAGACTCACGAGTGGGCGCCCCGTGTCCTCATCGCCAACTCGAACCTGGTGCCCGACTGGGCCAATTGGGACGAATTCCGTCGGCTCGAACACCAGGGCCTCACCATGTACGGTCAGATGACGGCCGGATCGTGGATCTACATCGGCACCCAGGGGATCCTGCAGGGCACCTACGAGTGTTTCGCCGAGATCGCCCGGCGGCGCTTCGGGGGCACGCTGGCCGGCACCCTCACCATCACCGCCGGGCTCGGCGGGATGGGAGGCGCCCAGCCGCTGGCCGTCACCATGAACGACGGGGTGGCGTTGTGCGTCGAGGTCGACCGGGGGCGGGCCGAGAGGCGCCTGGACCGCCGCTATCTCGATGAGATCGCCGACGGCTACGAGGACGCGCTCCGTCGTTGTCGCGCCGCCAAGGCCGAGAAGCGGCCGCTGTCGGTCGGGCTCATCGCCAACGCGGCCGAGATGCTCCCGCGCATGCTGGCCGACGGGGTCGATGCCGACATCGTCACTGACCAGACCTCGGCCCATGATCCGCTCTCCTATGTTCCCCATGACCTGAGCAGTGAGGCCATCGTGACTCTCAGGGCAACCGACCCCACGGAACTCACCCGCCGGGCCCGGATTTCGATGGCGGCTCATGTCGAGGCGATGGTCGGGTTCATGGACGCCGGGGCCGAGGTCTTCGACTACGGCAACAGCCTGCGGGCCGAGGCCGAGCTCGGCGGCTACGGCCGGGCGTTCGACTATCCGGGGTTCATCCCCGCCTACATCCGACCGCTGTTCTGTGAGGGCAAGGGGCCGTTTCGCTGGGTTGCGCTGTCGGGCGATCCGGCCGATATCGCCGCCACCGACCGGGCCGTGCTCGACGAGTTTCCCGACGACGAACCGCTCCGTAGGTGGATTCGAATGGCCGGCGAGCGGGTGGCCTTCGAGGGACTCCCCGCCCGCATCTGCTGGCTCGGCTACGGCGAACGTCACCGCCTCGGCCTCAGGTTCAACGAGATGGTGCGAAACGGCGAACTCAAGGCCCCCATCGTGATCGGCCGTGACCATCTCGACGCGGGCTCGGTGGCATCGCCCTACCGCGAGACCGAGGACATGGCCGACGGATCGGATGCCATCGCCGACTGGCCGCTGCTCAACGCCATGCTCAACGCCTCCTCGGGGGCCACTTGGGTGAGCATCCACCACGGTGGCGGAGTCGGAATCGGCCGCTCGATCCACGCTGGTCAGGTGAGCATCGCCGATGGCACCGACCTCGCGGCACAGAAGCTTGAACGGGTGCTGACCAACGACCCAGGCACCGGTGTGATGCGCCACGTCGACGCCGGCTACGAACGGGCCGCCGAGGTCGCCGCCGAGCGTGGCGTCCGCATTCCGATGACCGAGGCCTGACGTTGCCCGTTCGCAGGATAGCGATGATCGGCGATCCGGTGCTGCGCGACCGGGCGGCCGAGGTCTCGCTCCGGGATCTGGCATCGACTGAGGTTCAGTATCTGATCGACGACATGATCGACACGATGCGGCGGGCCGACGGTGCAGGCCTCGCCGCCAATCAGGTCTCGGTTCCGAGGCGTATCGCGGTGGTCGAGGTCGTCGACAATCCTCGATACCCCTACAAGCCCCACATCCCGCTCACGGTGCTGGTCAATCCGGTGTTCGAAGCGATCGGCGACGAGATGGTCGTGGTCAACGAGGGCTGCCTGTCCGTACCGCTCAGAGGTGATGTGGAGCGCCACGTCGACATCCGACTCACGTTCCTCAACCGGTTCGGAGAACCCCAAGAGCAGGTCGTGAGGGGTCTCACCGCGGCCACCATGCAGCATGAGTGCGACCATCTCGACGGCATCTTGTTCATCGACCGCGTCGAGGATTCCCGCACCCTCGCCACATGGCCCGAGTTCGAACTCCATCAACGCGATGCCTTCGTGTCCCGAATCACCGACTTCGTGGCGCGGCTCGGATCATGACCTGTTCGGCCTTCTGGTGCGATCAGGCCTGGCGTGGCTCGTTGGCGGGCGTGGTCGAGTCGGGGGTGGTCATCGATGTCGACGACGGGGTGATCGCCGCGGTCGAGGTCGCGGTGGCCACTCCCCCGCCGGGAGCGACCGTGTTGCGGGGCTTCACGATTCCCGGTTTGGCGAATGCCCACAGTCATGCGTTCCAGCGGGCGCTGCGCGGCAGAACCGAGGGCTCCGGCGAAAATCGGACCACATTCTGGGAGTGGCGCGATCAGATGTACGCACGGGCCGCAGTGATCGATCCCGACGGGATGCATCGGTTGGCACGGGCCACCTTCGCCGAGATGGTGCTGGCGGGAATCACGGTCGTGGGAGAGTTCCACTACCTGCACAACCACGCCGACGGCACTCGCTATGACGATCCGAACGAGATGGGCGCGGCCATCCTGGCCGCGGCCGACGAAGCCGGAATCAGAATCACGCTGCTCGACACGTGCTACCTCCACGGTGGACTGGATTCCGGCCGGTACCGACCTCTGTCGAAGGTGCAACGCCGCTTTACCGACGATGACGCCGAGCAATGGGCGACGCGTGTGTCGGCCGTGGGCTGCGGACCGCAGTCGCGTGTCGGTGCCGCCATCCACTCGGTGAGGGCCGTGGATCCCGAGTCAATCGAGCAGATCGCCCTCTGGGCCGATCACCACGATGCCCCGCTGCACGCCCACGTTTCGGAGCAACCGCTCGAGAACGAGCAGTGCTTGGCGGCTCACGGCGTTTCTCCCACCGGACTGCTGCACCGTCACGGTGCACTCGGAGACCGGTTCACAGCCGTTCACGGGACCCATCTCTCGGATTCGGACGTGATGCTACTCGGTGAGGGAAGCGCCACGGTCTGCCTGTGCCCGACGACCGAACGCGACTTGGCCGACGGAATCGGCGGAGCACGGGCCATGGTCGTGAGCGGGGTCGGGTTGGCCCTCGGCAGCGATTCCCAGTCGGTGATCGACCCGTTCGAAGAGGCCAGGGCGGTCGAGCTCGATCAGCGCCTCGCCTCAGGGCAGCGTGGTCACCACTCCCCCGCTGCTCTGCTGGGCGCGGCCACCGCCGGCGGCTACCGATCGCTCGGCTGGCCCGGCGGTGGCCGGCTCGTGGCCGGCGCGCCGGCCGACTTCACGACTCTGGCCCTGGACTCCCCGCGGATGGCCGGCCTGCGATCCTGCGATCTACTCGCCGGCGCGGTCTACGCGGCAACCGCCGCCGACGTGAGCACTGTGGTGGTCGGCGGGGCGATCGTGGTGGCCGAGGGCCACCACGATCGAATCGACGTGGCGGCCGAACTCAGGGAGGTGCTCACGTGAGCGCGACGGTCCTCGACAACATCGGGCAACTCGTCACCAATTCCGACGGCATCGGGACGGGACCCGTCGGCACGATCGAGAACGCATCGGTGGTTTACGAGAACGGTGTGATCGTCGAGGTCGGGCCGGCTGGGCTGATCGGCGACGAGCGTATCGATGCCGAGGCGAGGTGCGTCCTCCCCGGGTTCGTCGACTCCCACACCCATCTGGTGTTCGCCGGCGACCGAGCGGACGAGTTCACCAGCCGGATGGCCGGGCGGCCCTACGACGGTGGCGGTATCAGGGTCACCACGGCAGCAACGAGAGCCGCTTCGACCGATGAACTGGTGGCCGCCACCGCGGCCCGCATCGAGGAGGCCGGTCGGGCCGGCATCACCACGATCGAGATCAAGAGCGGCTACGGACTCAACGTCGTCGATGAGGCACGTGTACTCGAGGTGGCCTCGGGTTTCACTCCCGAGACCACCTTCATGGGCGCCCATCTGGTGCCCGAGGAGTTCGTCGGCCGCACGGACGACTACGTCGATCTGGTGTGCGGTGACATGCTCAGCGCCGCGGCCCCGCACGCTCGCTGGATCGATGCCTTCTGCGAGAACGGCGCATTCGACGCCGACCAGAGCCGGGCCGTGCTCGAAGCCGGTCGGTCCGCCGGGCTGGGACTGCGCCTTCACGGTAATCAACTCGGCCACGGGCCCGGCGTGATGCTGGCGGTCGAACTCGGATGCGCGTCGGTGGATCACTGCACCTACATGACCGATAGCGATATCGAGGCGCTGGCCGCGTCCGACACGGTCGCCACCTACCTGCCGGCCACCGACTTCTCGACCCGCCAGCCTTACCCCGACGCCCGTCGGGCCATCGACGCCGGCGTCAGCGTCGCGATCGCCACCAACTGCAACCCCGGATCGAGCTACACGACCTCGATGTCGCTGTGCGTGGCGCTGGCGGTACGCGACATGCTGATGACCATCGAGGAGGCGGTCAGGGCGGCAACCGTCGGCGGGGCCAAGGCACTGGGCCGCAATGACGTGGGACGGATCGAACCCGGGTGCCGGGCCGACATGATCGTGCTCGACGCGCCGAGCTACCACCACTTGGTCTACCGCCCCGGGGTGCCCCTGGTGGCGCGTACCCTCACATCGGCGATGTCGTGAGCGCGGGTGCGTAGGTGTCCTCGTAGGACTCGGTTCCGTAGGTCTCGAAGAAGCTCCCCAGCTCGTGATGAAGCCAGTCGATCGATGGCACCGAGAACAAGACCGGCTGGAAACGCCGGACGTCGTGGTCGAGAGTGCCCATCCGACTGATGTCGAAGGGTCGGATCTCGGCCGATCTGAACCGCTCCAACTCGGCGACCGACGAGGCGAGCCCGGCACCGTATGCCCGCAGATCGCCGTCCTGTTCGACCACCCCGAACTCGAGGGTGAACCAGAAAACCCTGCTCAGGAATTGGAGACTCGCCTCGGTCGTGCATCGCCGCGAGGCCCGCCCGGCCAGATAGTGAAGATCGGCGAATGCCGGGCTGGCAAGGAGACTGACATGCCCGACGACCTCGTGGATCACGTCGGGTTCCGGTGGGTCGGGCGCCGCCGCTGGATGGCGGACGTACTGGGTCGACATGAACGTCAGATCGGCGAGACTGCCGTAGAACGTCCGCATCGGTACGATTCCGGGCACCGGCCTCAGTCGGAACCCGGAGAGCCGGTCGAGGCGACGGCACAACTCGGCCAGTTGGGGAACCCGGTCGTCGGGCAGATCGAGGTTCTCGGCGCCGGTCAGGAACTCGCGTGCGGCGTAGAGGTGATGAGCGAGGCGCAGAGCGGTCGCGATCTTGACCCAGACCCTGTTCTCCTCGTCGGTGTACTCGACTTCGGGAATGGGATCGCCCGGTCGCCAGCCGATGCTCATGTCGGCTATGTGCTGACGACGGGATCGGTACGTCGGATCGCTCATCCCCGGGTGCGGCAAGGGTTGCTCGTCCATCCTCCGATGGTGCGCCTACTGACGTTTTTGTCAACCCCCGGCGTCATGACGGCCACCGGGTGCGCGATGCTGCCCGGAGTGGACCACATGCCGTCAGACCCGGAGCCGGGATACACAACGCGGGCGGCGGCGATGTCACTGGGGGTCGATCCCGAGGCGGCCAGATCGCGGGTGGCCCGCTGGGTCAGGCGTACGCCGGTGGTCGACTCGGGCCACGGTGCGTTCGGCCTTCGTGATTCGGTCGCGATGAAGCTCGAGTGCCTGCAATACGCGGGCTCGTTCAAGGCACGCGGCGGTTTCAACAGCGCTCTCGGAGCCGACATCCCTGCCGCCGGCCTGATCGCGGCTTCCGGAGGGAATCACGGCTTGGCGGTCGCCTACGTGGCGAACGCTCTCGGAGTGCCGGCCGAGATATTCGTGCCTCAGGCGTCCTCGCCGGTCAAGGTTCGCCGCATACGCGACCTCGGTGCCGAGGTCCATGTCGTGGGAGCGCTCTACGACGACGCACGGATTGCGTGCAACGAACGGGCGGCCGAGTCGGGGGCGCTCGACATACATCCCTACGATGCCCCGCTCACCGTGTCCGGGCAGGCCACAGCCGGCCTCGAACTGATGGAGCAGGTGTCTGATCTCGACACCGTGATCGTGGCGATCGGTGGCGGTGGCCTGGTGGCCGGTCTCGCCGCGGCGCTCCCGGATATCGTACGGATCGTCGGTGTCGAGCCGGAGGGGTCGGCGTGCTATCGGGCGGCCACGGAGGCCGCCAGGCCGATCGACGTCGAGATCCACAGCGTGGCCGCTGATTCGCTCGGGGCAAGAAGGCTCGGGTCGATTTCGTGGGACATCGTCAGCAATCGCGTCGAGTCGGTGCTGGTCACCGACGCCGCCATCGTCGATACCAGGATTCGTATCTGGGAAGACGCCCGGTTGGTGGTCGAACCGGGCGGGGCGACGGCCATGGCCGCCCTCACATCGGGTGCCTACGAGCCCGCCCGCGGTGAACGGGTGGCGGTCGTGGTGTGCGGATCCAACACCGATCCCGCCGATCTGGTCGCCCGGACCTGACTTACCGGTCGGTCGGTGCAACAATCTGGTTCACGCATCGAATCAGGAGGAGTCGAGATGCTCGACCACGACAAGATCTACATCGACGGCGCCTGGGTGGCGTCCGACGGCACCACCAGCATCCCCGTGGTCAACGCCGGTACCGAGGAGGTCATGGGTCGCGTCCCGAATGGGACCGCCTCCGACGTCGACCGTGCCGTGGCCGCGGCATGTCGCGCCTTCGCCCCCTGGTCGACCATCGACGTCGAGGAACGTCAGAAGTACATGACCCGAATCCAGGAGGGGCTGGCTGCCCGCACCCCCGAGATCGCCGAGGTGATAGCCGGCGAGGTCGGCATGCCGATCACTTGGGCGGGTTTGATACAGGCCGGCCTGCCGTCGGGCAACATGGCGACCTACGCATCGTTGCTCGAGGACTTCGAGTTCGAGGAGAAGATCGGCAACAGCCTGGTCATCAAGGAACCGGTAGGAGTGGTCGGCTGCATCACACCGTGGAACTATCCGCTCCACCAGATCGTCTGCAAGATCGGTGGCGCCTTCGCCGCCGGCTGCACGGTGGTGCTCAAGCCTTCCGAAGTGGCGCCGCTCAACGCCTACATCCTCGCCGAGATCATCCATGATGTCGGCCTGCCGGCCGGCGTGTTCAACATGGTCATGGGCGAGGGCCCGGTGGTCGGCGAGGCCATCGCCGCCCACCCGGACGTCGACATGGTGTCATTCACCGGCTCGACCCGGGCCGGCAGGCAGGTGGCTGCGGTGGCCGCCGGCACCGTCAAGCGGGTGGCGCTCGAGCTGGGCGGCAAGTCGGCCAACATCGTCCTCGATGATGCCGATTTCGCCGACGTGATCCCCAAGGGGGTCTTCGCCTGCTACCTCAACTCCGGCCAGACCTGCACCGCCCACACTCGCATGTTGGTGCCCAACTCCCGCTACGACGAGGCCGTCGAGATCGCTGCCGCCGCGGTGTCGGCGACCGAGGTCGACGATCCAAGTAGCGAGGGCATGCACCTCGGACCGCTGATCTCACAGGCCCAGTGGGACCGTGTGCAGGGCTACATACAAAAGGGCATCGACGAAGGCGCCCGGGTCGTGGCCGGGGGCCTCGGCAAGCCCGAGGGGCATGAGAAGGGCTACTTCGTGAAGCCCACCGTGTTCGCCGATGTCACCAACGACATGACCATCGCCCAGGAGGAGATCTTCGGGCCGGTGCTGTCGATCATCGGCTACGACGACGATGACGATGCCGTGAGGATCGCCAACGACAGCCCCTATGGCCTCGCCGGCGGTGTCTGGTCGGCTTCCGACGAACGGGCCATGGCCGTCGCGCGTCGGATGCGTACCGGGGCTGTCGACGTCAACGGAGGCAGCTTCAACATCGCGGCACCCTTCGGCGGCTACAAGCAGTCGGGCTACGGGCGCGAAAACGGCCCCTACGGAATCGAGGAGTTCCTGCAGACCAAATCGCTGCAACTCTGACCCTGCGGCCCCGGGATGACCCGGTGCCTCACACCTGCCTGCTGGATCTCGCGGCCCGAACTGTCAGGACAGGTGATCCAGCATGTAGCGTCTCTGCCCGTGGCTCGCAGGCTCGAAATTGAACTCACCTCCGATCGCGGTGACGGCAGCTGGACTTGGCGCGCTGCAGGGGCGAAGAAGCCGAAGGGAGACCTCGACGGATCATTGATCCCCGATGGTGTGTCCGTCGGCGATGTCGTCAAGGTCGAGGCCGAGGCCGATCTCGACGGCTTGACCATCACCGAGGTCTTCGCACCGAAGACGAGTCGCAAGCAGCCGAAACTGCTCGAGCTGCTCGGTTCGGGCAAGGAAGGGCCACTCATCACCACCCAACTCGCCTCCAAGGGGCGAGGCCGTTCGCGGCGGGGCGACGGCGAGCGCGGTGACCATGGCGACCGTAGCCGGGGCCCAGGTCGCGACAGCCGCCGAGGAGCCGACTCGCGTGGCGGCGACCGACCGCGAGGCAGCCGCGACTCCAAGCGCGGCCCCGGCCGGGGCGACCGTCCCCGTCGTGATTCGCGGCCGGCCGCTCCAACTCGCCCGAAAGCCCCGAGGCTGCGTCCGAAGCGGACCCATCAGACCGTGGCACTCGAGGCTCTTCCCGACATCCAGCGTGGTCTCGCCGACGAAGTCATGAAGGGCGGTGTCCCCGGTCTGCGCGCCGCGGTCGATCGCATGAACAAGAAGGCTGCCGCCGAGGGAATGCCGAAGATCAAGACCGAGCCGCTGATCACTCTGGCCGAGAAGTTGGCCCCTACCTTGAAGGCGGCCGAGTGGCGCGACCGGGCCGAGGCGGCGCTCATCGGAATCGAGGAGATCGACCTACGCGATATACGCAGCGTTGTCGTCGCGGCCGAGAACGCCACACGTGATGAGGCCTCCCGAGACCTGGCCGATCAGCTTCGTGCCGGCCTCACCGCCCGGGTTGATGCCGAGCATCGCAAGTGGCTCGATGAGCTGGCGCAGATCATCGGCGACGGCCGCACCGTACGTGCCCTGCGGCTCAGTTCGCGTCCCCCGAAGGCCGGCGCCCCACTCCCCTCCGACATGGCGGAGCGACTGGCGGCTCTCGCGTCGGCATCGCTTACCGCGGAGATCAGCCAGGACCGCTGGGCCACAGTACTCGATGCGGTGGCCTACTCGCCGGTGCGATCTTCCGTGAAGCCCGAAGGACGCCCGGAGAAAGTCGGTGAGGAGCTGCTCGGCGCGGTGAAGAAGTTGGCGTCGCGTGTTCCGGCCATTGCCGCCGAATTCGGTGTCGAGGCACCGGTGGCCCGCAAGCGTGGCCGCGGACGCCGGCCTGGTCCCCCACCTCCGCCCACGGCGGGGCCGAAAGTCGTCGGGCCGGTGGTTGTCGAGTCGCCGCCGGTCGAGGATACGACACCATCGAGCGAACCTGTGGTGGCAAAGGAAACCGCGGTGGAGTGATTCGTTTCGACGTGGACGGCCACGTGGCGATAATCCGCCTCGATCGGGTCGAGGCCCGCAACGCCATCAATGCCGAAATGGCTCAGCAGTTGGAAGCCGCCATCGACTGCCTCGAAGACGATGACGATCTGTGGCTCGGCATCCTGACCCATGAGGGTCCGGTGTTCTGCGCCGGCGCCGACCTCAAGGAGATCGCCGCGGGCCGTGGCCTGGCCCTGGTGACCGAACGAGGCGGGTTCGGCGGGATTGTGCTGAAGGAGAGGGCGAAACCGCTGATTGCCGCGGTCGACGGGCCGGCGGTGGCCGGTGGAGTCGAGATCGTCCTGGCCTGCGACCTGTGCGTGGCCTCGGATATTTCGGCTTTCGGTATTCCCGAGGTGAAGCGATCGCTACTGGCCATCGGCGGCGGGCTTGTCCGGTTGCCTCGGATCGTTCCGCGGGCCGTGGCGATGGAGTTGGCGCTTACCGGCGACACGATCGGGGCACGACGTGCACACCAACTCGGCATGATCAACAAGGTGTGCCGCACCGGCGAGACTTTGGCTGCGGCGCTCGAGTTGGCCTCGCGTATCACGGCCAACGCCCCGCTGGCGGTGAGGGCCAGCCGGCGTCTGGTGCTTGAATCCGCGGCCCAGTCCGATCGCCAAGGTATGGCCGAAGCCTCCCGGGCACTGGCCGAACTCAGCACCACCGACGACTTTGTCGAAGGGCCGCTGGCCTTCATCGAGAAGCGACAACCGATGTGGAGGGGCCGCTGAGTTCAACGGCGGACCCCGTCACCCCCCTCTGTGTCAACCTTGGGTGAGGCACGGGACCTCGCCCGGTCTGCTGCCGGCCTGCTATCGAACCGGGTTCAAGGTTGCCAGCATGAACCAGATGATCCCAGCCAGCACCAACAGGCCGATAACGGCCGAATAGGCATCAATGTGTATCTGCTTCATTCGTCCTGCTCCTGCTCCTGCTTCGTGGCCGCCGTCGCCGCTCGCCGTTCGGACTTCGGGCGACTCGGCCATTGATCCTGGACCCGACCCATCTGCTTGGCCAGCACGATGAGCGAGATGGCTGTGACCCCGAGCCAAGGGAGGTCCCCCTGCAGGGCGCGACCAAGCCCATAGACGCCGGCCGCGGCGGCGGCGAGGAAAAGCAACAACTCGGAGAGCCCCTGCCGCCGGTTCATGGAGCGTTCGTCTTTGCGGTGGCTTGGCTCTGCCGGCCGCGCCCGGCGGCCGCGGGTGTGTCCCGGGTGGGGTATCGGTACACGAACCGGTATAGACCAAGACGGCGGGGAAGGTTCCGCAGACCCGGCAACAGTGGCACGACGAGCAGGAAGATCGAGGCCGCCAACAGATTCCACAGCACGAAGCCCGTGCCGGTGGCCCCCAGGGGGAGTTTCACGTGGAAGATCGCCGGGATGATGAGGTACCAGGGTCCCACCGAGAAGCCGCGTTCCTTCACCATGCCCCATTGGTCATCGGTGAATCCGCCCGTCATGGCGTAGTTCAACATGGCCGGGTGGTCGTAGAGCCAGATCGTACCCAACTGCAGCGAGTGGCCCGGGTCCTGCCCCACCAGGTTCTGTTCGAGGTGTCCGGCCCGGGCGAGTGTGAGGTCGGCCTGCACCAGCGTCGGTACCGGACCGAAGTCACCGCTCAGGCTGCCGACCTGCGTGTAGTCGGGGCTGGGGGTGATCCCCAATGATGCGGCCTCGCCCGTCGTTTTCGGGGTGATGGTGCCCAGTGCCTGTTCATAGGCACCGGCCCATGCCTGCCGCTGCGTCGGACTCGCCTGGTCATAGGTGTTGACAGCCTGGGTGACGGCCTTGCCGAGCAGGGCAGCGAAGTCGCTCACGGGATTGAGGACGAACACCTGACTCGGTTCCCCCATGCCGCGGCTGTCGGCGTCGGCCCAAGAGGTGGACGTTCCGCTGAGTTCCTGGGTGAAGGCGAGGATGGCCCCGCCGGGATCACCCCGGGAGACCCCGGCGATGGTGTCCCTCGGCGTGTTCGGCGAACCCACGACAAAGCCCAGCAGGATCAACAGGGCGGCCAGGCCACCGGCGATCAGCGGATATTTCCAGAAGCAGTGCCGAACCGGGTACCCGGGTGGTGAATCCGGTGTCTCGGCCTGCTCCGGCAGGGTGTTCCTTGGTTCCATCCTCGCCTCCTTGGATCCTTGTCTAGAGCGGCCGGGCGATGCCCTGAACGCGTACCAATGTCACATGGGCGAAGATCAGCGCGAACATGATCACCGGAATGACCACGACATGGAGGGCGAAATCCGTGGTGAAATTCGCGGGGGAAACCAGTCTGAAAAAGAACGGCTCGACAAAGAGCATGTTGTCGGAGTGCATCGACACGAACTGGGACTCCCAGTCACCGCGGGCGAGAATCCCGAAGAGGTTCTGACCGAGACCGATGAGCATGACGACGGTGCCGATGGCCCAGTTCAGCCAACGTCGGCCGCGATACGCGCCGGTTGCCCAGACCCGGATCAGGTGCAACACCAAGAAGAAGAAGAACGCCTGGGCGCTCCAGTAGTGGGTGGCCTTGATCACCTGCCCTACCGAGTTCGTGAGCCACCAGAACGGACCCAGCCAGGCCAGCATGACCCCGGTGATGGTCAGGTAGATGAACATGAGGAAGGTGATCCCCCCCATGCAGTACCAGTAGGACTCCGCGTAGAACGGCGCGGATTTCTTGAACAGTGCGCCCCACGGCGGGAGGTAGGCAAACGTCTCCAGTACCGCCCTCGTGCGGCCGTGTTCGGCCACACGATCCTGGAACCCGTTTGCCGGTTCATCCTGAGCCTCGTCGTTGTCGACCAGCATGTCCGCACCCCCTACCCCTTTCGGCGTGTCTAGCACGACTTGGCGCGCCGGCGCCAAGCCAGAGTTCACGCCGGCTGTTCACGGAGTCGGGGTCGGTCCCGGAATCGCCGAACGCGGGCGCGATCGCCCGTCATCACGTGGATCCGGTGGGAACCGCCCGCCTCGGGACCATCTGTTCACAGGGCCCGGTGGACCCTTATGGCCCTCGCCACGAGGCCGAATGACTCGAAGAAAGTTTTCGTGTCTCGATCACCGGGAAGCGCGATCGAGTCGATCCCGCGGCAGCCTCTGGACTCGGCCCAGTCGATCACCAGCAGCATGAGGGCTTCGCCGACACCTACTCCACGGGCGTCCTTGTCGACATGGATCGCGACCAGGTCGGCGATCGTACGCCCCTTGTCGTGCGGACGCTCCACGCCGGCCGCGCAGAACCCGACCGTCACCTCGTCGATCATCCCGATCGCCAGGAACATGTCAGAGTTGACGATCGACTCGGCCAAGAGGGGTTCGAAGGGTGCCTTCGGAGCGTCGAACACCGACCACAGGGGGCCGCCGCGTTGCGTCAGCTTCTCAGCCACGGCCGGCCGGGCGATGCGGACGATCGCGTCGACGTCGTCGCGCGTGGCGAGTCTGGCCTTGACCCTCAACGACGACGGCTGTCCGGGTGGGGCACGAACGCCATGGTCAACCTTGGAGTTGGCGGATCTTGCTGAGGACAGTGGCCCGGGCCCGGTGGGCCTGTTCATGGGCCAGGATCGCGTCGAGGTCGTCGGGGTTGAGGGAATCGAACTTCGGAAGTAGCTGAGGAGCCGACAGGTCGTCGTAGCCGTCTATCGGGAGCGACGGAGTCGGGTCGTCGTCGGACGGAGTCCGTTGGCCCGCACGGTTGGCTTGGATTGCCCGGTGGCGGTCCTGAGCAACCTTTCCGGCCAGTCTGGCCAGAGCCACCTGTCCGCGTCCACGGTCGGCCATCTTCGGTATGAGGTCCCGGGCTTCGAGCAGCAGCCCAAGCGGGGCATAAACGAAGGCATCCAGTGCCTGGTCGACCAGGGACTTGTCGTCCCCGGAGGTCACGAGAAGGCTCGGGCGATTGAGGGGCAGGGCTCCTCGCCCTGAGGACACCGAGGATTGTCGCGAGTGCCGAACTGGTTCTTGCTGACGATGAAGAAGCACTGCTCGCAGGTCCACTCGTCGGCGCGTTTGGGTGCGATGTCGGTAGCGGGTTTCGCCGGCTTTCGGGCCTCGTCCTCGTCGTCCTCGTCATCGCCGGCGGCGATGCGATCCTTGAGAATCTCACCGAGATCGGCTTCGACGTCGTCGTCTTCCTCGTCGTCGTCTTCTTCGCTCTTGGGCTTGGCGGGATGCGACGGACGTTCGACGTCGTCATCTTCGTCCTCGTTCTCGCTCTCGGCGAGAGCTTCGACGCTCTCTTGGGCCTCGAACTCCTCGCCGATCTCATCGGAAGCATCGATGTCCTCATCGGAAGCATCGATGTCGAATACTTCCTCGTCGACTTCTCGGTTGTCGACGTCGGGGGTGTCGTCGTCTGCCATGATCACCTACGTTGTGCGGTCGTTGCGGCGGATCATAGACACTGTTGCCCTCGTCGCCACACGTATGGCGGTAATTTGGACACGAGGTGCGGCCGTGGGAGATCGGCTCAGCTTCGGGCGTTCCTGATCGCGATCACGTCGTCGGCGAATCTCCCGGCTGACTGTGAGATGCCGTTGGTGAGAACTCCCTGAAGCCCTTGATTCCATGCGGCAAGCGCGTAGCGTTCGGTCGGGGTACGGTCGATGAGGTAGCGAAGGTAGCGGGCTTCGAGCCGGATGCCGTCCGAAGGGTCGAGCGGGTCGGTGCGGACGCCAAGCAGGTTGGATTCGATGAACTCGATGGTCCCCGGGCTGATCTGGGCAACTCCGAGGTGGCCGGCGGGTCCGATCGCATCGGGGCGCCAGTTGGATTCCTTCCAAGCGAGGGCTTCGAGGAGGCCGCGCGGCACGGAATACACGGCCGACCACTTCCCGAACAGCGGGGTGAGCGACGTAGCGCCGATCGCTGACGGGTCGGGAACCGTCGCGGCCGGAGTGGTGGCGGTCGTTGGTGGCAGGGGCGTTGCCGTCGTGGTCGGTGGCGTTGCCGTCGTGGTCGGTGGCGTGGTCGTGGTCGTCGGTGGCGTGGTCGTGGTGGTCGGTGGCATCGTGGTCGGTGGCGTGGTCGTGAAGCCGGGTATTACGAGTTCATCTCCGACCCCGATCCGATCGGGGTCGGAGATCGAGTTGGCATCGGCCAACACCCCGGCACGAAGACCGAACGAGACGGCGATCCCGGACAGCGTGTCGCCGGGAACGACCGTGTGGGTCCGTGGCGGGCCGGCGGTGGAGGTGTCAGTTGGCGCAGACGGGATGGGGGCAGCCGGGCCGCTGTCCAGCCTCAGGTCCCGGCCGGCGATGATCAGGTCGGGGTTGGCAATCGAGTTGAGTTGCGCGAGTCGGGCCACGACCAACCCGAAACGCGTCGCGATGAGCCAAAGAGTGTCGCCGGGAGTGATGCGATACGTGGACGACGAAGGCTGGGTTGTGGTGGTCGCCGTTTCGCCGGGATCGGCGAGGACGATGGTGCTGCCGGCGACAATCAGGTCGGGATCGGCGATCCCGTTCCAGGAGACGAGTTGGGCAACGCTCACCTGGTGGGCGGCGGCGATCCCGCTGAGGGTGTCGCCGCGAGAAACCACCACCGAGCCGGTGGCGAGGGTCAACGTCGCGACGAGGGCGATGATCGTCGCTAGCGACACGGTCGGGCGCAGAGCGGATAACACGGCAGGCCTCCAAGAGGGGGTCTCCGCCCGCTGGTCGGCAACCTAGTGGTCAGAGTCACCATCGGCAACAGCCATTCGATCGAGGCCACAAGGCGTGACGATGAACGTACGGATGCAGGCGTTGGGTGGTCAGGAGTCTCTCTGAGACCGGCGAACCTCGGCGCGGCGCTCGGCGTCGAGTCGGCCCAGCGTCGGTTCGGCCCCGTGGTCGACGAACTTCATGGCCGCGGCGAGCGCGGTGTGGCCGGCCTGCTCGGCAATTTGGGTGTGCATGCGCTGGCAGATGCGCCGGTAGGCGGGATGGCCCTGGGGGCTGGTGCGCAGCTCGAGCATGTGCATTGCCTCCCGGGCGTTGAACTGCATGGAGTAGCGGACCCGGTAGGCCAGCGCAACCGCGTACTGAGCCTCGGCCGGGTGATCCTCGGCGATGAGATCGTGGAGGTCGGCCGAACGCTCCATCGCCGAGTCGAACTGGCGCGACAGACCGGCGGCTTCGACCGGTGCCGGTCTGACGAACCCGTGCCGGGGTGAGAGCGGCTGCCATTCGATCGTCAGCATCCGGTGACGTTGCAGGTCGCGGAACGCGCCGTAGTCGGAGAGTACGTCGAAGCGGTAGAAGGTGCGCTCGAGGGCGCGGCCCGGACGCTGCCGGCGATGCTCGCGGTGGCCGACATAGGCGAGTATGACCTCGAGGCGCTCTTCGGTGCTCATGCGCTCAACCTGCTCGGCAATCAATCGCTCGGGCAGTGAGGTGTGAGGGTAGAGCATCGCGGTGACGGCCTTGATCTCGCCGTCGGGGTCGAAGTCGACAAGATCGACATTGTCGTTGTCCGCCGGATCCGAGGGGTGTCGACCGAACACCGACTCGGCGATGTCGTCCATGGAGTCGCGGATGTCAGCGAGATACCGCGAGGTTCGCACTCCCCGGTCGGGAAGGTCGACCCGCTTCAGAAACGACGGCACGACCTTTCGCAGTTCATGGAGCATCAGGTCGGCATAGGTCCGGGCCTCGGGCAGAGGGTGGGCCCGCATGCGCAACAGAAGAGCCTCGTAGGCTTGGCCGGTGCCGTAGATACCGACGTTGGAGAGCGACGCCGCGGGGAGCATGCCGCGCACGGCGTCGAGGGCCCGGGCCTTGGTTGCGGTGCGGTAGGCGAAGTCACTGTCGGCGGGGCCCATCGGTTGGACCGACATGAAGAACTCCCGCATCTGCGGGATGAGAGATGAGTAGGACTCGAAAATCCGATCCATGTCGGCAACGAAACGGGTGCCGTGGCGGGAACCCATGATCTCGGGATCCCGGTAGTAGCGGAATCGGCCTCCGAGGCGCTGGTCGTAGGCGATGTAGCGGGTGCTCTGCTCGAGGTACGACATGATTCGGCCCCACTCGAGGACCTTGGTGAGTACGTTGGATGCCTGCTCGCACGCGAGATGGACCCCGCCGAGTTGAGCAACGCTGTCGTCGCCGTATTCGAAGAACACCTTGTCGTACAGTTCCTCGGCCCGCCGCAGGCCCACTGTGGCGTCGATCGATTGGTCGCCCTCGATGTCGAGGTCGCCGACGAACTCCTTGAGAAACAGTCGGCGCAGGCTCAGCGGCGAACGTGAGTAACGCGCGAACAGGGCTCCCTTTACGACCTCGGGCAGGTTCACAAGTGCGAAGACCGGCTGATCGAGGTTCGTGAAATAGCGCCGGAGGATGTCGGCTTCGGCGGCTGAGAACTCTTCGGCGATGTATACCGTCATGCGGGTGGGAGCCTACGTTGGGCCATTGCGTCCATCGCGGATACGAATCTCCGGGCGGACGTCACTGCGTGATCAGATCCACACGTCCAGACAATCGGTCTCGGTACGCACGCTCAGCCGTGTGGCCCGGCCCACCCGCGCACCGTCGAGGCGGATCGGTATCGGTCGATCGAAGTCGAGTTGGAGTGCGGCAGATTGTCCAATCCGGATATCGGGATGAGGTACGTGCCCGCCGGAGGGCAACCTGCGCCCGGCCTCGAAGCGGTCGCTCAAGGTGAGATTCGAGTCGACGAGGTCTGGCAACCCATCGCCGGGATGGGCACGGGGTGCGATGTTCCACCGGCCGAGGAAGTCGGTGTTGGCGACGACCACCACCCGGCCGCGTAGCCGGAAGCGTCGCGCAATCAGATGGGCGATGAACCAGTCGAGTCGGCCGTCGATCAGTACGGCACCGATGTCGACCCGTACATGCGTCGCACCACCAATTCGGAGCCGCTCGGTGTCGCGGCCCCCGCCAAGTCCGCGGCAGAGGTCCCCTCCCGTGAGGCACAATCGCGGCAGTGACTTGTTGGCCCGTCGGGCCTCGGCGACCAGTTCCCGGGCCGCCGAGTCGTCGTCGATCCAGACCGCGTCGGCCGGTACCTCCTCGGTACGACCCCAGTTTTCGCCGACGTTCAGTCCCACGTCAGGTCGATGGCGCCGGACGCGGCGACCACCCCTCGTTGGATCGATTCGACGGCTGCTGCTGCCGTGGCGCGGGTGGCACTCCGCGGTGCGATCGTGGAGAGCTGGCGGAGAAGGTCGCTGAGTTGCTTGATGTTTCGCACGAAGTCGCCGGGTGTGAGAAGGTCGTCGGCGCCGATGATCACCGCGAGGCTTTCGCCCGCGGCCCACGAATGGGCGATGGCGGCGAATCCGCCGTCCGGGTTGCGGAACCGGGGTACGCCTGCCCGGCCCTGGATCCTCCGTAGGTCCGAGGTGATGGCACTGATCTCCACGAAGGCGGCGCGGGCTTTGGGTGACGGGAACCTCGGGTCGGGCGGTGGGCCTGATTGCCGGTTCTCGTAGGTGAAGGTCGAAGCCACAGATGCGATCTCCGGCGGGGTGAGATCATCGAAGGCTCCGCGAATGAGTGAGTCGGCCACCAGAAGATCGAGCTCGTGGTAGATACGTCCGAGAATGTGTCCCGGCGCGGTCAGGTGCCAGTCATCGAGATATCCGCGCTGGTGCAACACATCGCAGATCGCGTCGAACTGGCGCGGGATCGACCCACGGTGGCGAGCGGCGATACGGCGTATGCGCTCGACTTCCTTGCGGGCAGTGGCCAGATCGGCGCGGGTGTGCCCAGTTGACGGAGCAGCTCGTCGCGGTCGGCGGACGTTGCCCTTGCCCCCGGATCGCTGCATCCGGCTGGCGACATCGGCACGGAACTCGGGTCGGTCCGGGGTGTGGGGAGTGGGGAGGTCGATGTGACCGACCGTGCGAGGAGGGTGCTCGAGATCCGTCGACTCCCATCTGATGTCGTGGCCGGAGGCAGTCACGAGCCGAATGCGCGCCCGCCCCCCTTTCCTCCAGCTCACACCCATCACCGCGAGTCGGTCGCCGCTGCTGTCGGCAACGAGATCACCAGGTCTGAGCCTGGTGATCGCCTCGTCGATCACCGATCTTTCGTCAGCCTTGGGCTCCGGTCCCGGGGCCCACTTGTCGCTGATGTCCTGTTCGAACTCGGCGACCCTGGTCTGTTGCCCGGCCAGTCGTGTCTCGAGACGGATGAGTTCGGAGTTGGATTGGTATTGCGCGAAAGAACGGGCAAGAAGGGCCCGGGCCCGGTCCGGGTCGCGGCGGGCAAGAAGGTTGACCGCCATGTTGTAGGTGGGACGGAAGGCCGACGTCAGACGGAAGCTCCGACTCGAAGCGAGCGTCGCCACCTGATCGAAGGTGATGAATGGTGACCACGGCACGAGGGCATGGCCGAGTTCGTCGATTCCCCGCCGGCCGGCCCGTCCGGTGATCTGGGTGAACTGGGCGGGAGTGAGAATCTCGTGGGCCTCGCCGGTGAACTTCGACAATTTGTCGATGACGACACTCCTGGCCGGGAGGTTGACTCCGAGGGCGAGGGTCTCGGTGGCGAAAACCACCTTCACGAGCCCCCGCGCGAATCCGATCTCGACCGCCTCCTTGAAGGCCGGCACCAGTCCGGCGTGGTGGCTGGCAATGCCCCGCTCAAGTCTCGACAGCCACGCGTCGGCGCCGAGTAGATGCAGATCGGCCTCATCGAGCGGTGAGATACGGTCCTCGGCAATGGCACGGATCTCGCGGGCCTGCTCGCGATCGGTGAACCTCGCACCTGCCCGCTCGAGTGCCTCGGCGGCCTCGTCGCATCCCTTGCGGCTGAACACGAACCAGATGGTGGGGAGCAGGCCGCGCTTCTCGAGCATGTCGATCATCTCGAGACGGCGTGGGGTGCGCCATCGGCGGCGGCCGCGGCCCTTGTCACGACCCCCGCGCAGGTCGGGATCGAATCGGTGTCCTTCGGGATTGGGTCGACCATCGACGAGGGTGGGAATCACGTGGAGCCGGCCCCCCGATCGGTCGGCGACGACGTAGAGGTTGGTGAGCTCGACCGGTCGTCTGGTCTCGGTCACCAGTGCCGTGCTTCCTCTGACCGTCTCGAGCCAGCCCCTGACCTCCTCGGCGTTGGAGACAGTGGCCGACAGGCAGACCAGGCTCACGCGGGACGGGAGATTGAGGATCACCTCTTCCCACACCGGGCCGCGATAGGTGTCTTCGAGATAGTGGACCTCGTCGAGCACGACAAGGTCCAGAGAGTGCAGGTCGCGGCCCTCGTAGAGCATGTTGCGGAGCACCTCGGTGGTCATCACGACCACGTCGGCGTCTGCGTTGATCGTGTTGTCACCGGTGAGCAAGCCCACCCGACGGCGCCCGATGCGACGGGACAGATCATTGAACTTCTGGTTCGACAATGCCTTGATCGGAGCGGTGTAGAACGCGCGGCGACCGGCCGCCAATGCCTTGTCGATGCCGTGTTCGGCGACCACCGTCTTGCCCGATCCGGTGGGAGCGGCGACCACCACGCTCGACCCTCGGTCGATGTGTTCGATCGCCTCGATCTGGAAGCGATCGAGCCGAAACTCCACTGGTCGTCGGGTCACTCGGCCACGGACGCCTTTTGCCGGCGTTCGCGCACCCGTCCGAAGACGATCGCTATCTCGTAGAAGAGATACATCGGAACCGACATCACCATGAGCGTGTACGGGTCTCCGCTGGGGGTGATGACCGCGACCACGACCACGATGCCCACAATCGCGTATCGTCGCACGGCCCGCAGCGTACGGTTGTGGACGATCCCGAGGACCTGCAGGAATATCAGCACGATCGGGAACTCGAATCCGATACCGAACGCCACGATCATCTTGATGACGAAACCGACGTACTCGAGGGGCGAGAAAATCTCCTGGAAGCTCGCTCCTCCGAGGCTCTGCAAGAACTGGAAGGCCCGGGGAAGGCTCCAGTAGGCGAGCCCGCCGCCGAGGGCGAACAGTCCCACGCCGGAGAACATGAAGGGAATTGCGTAGCGCTTCTCACTGGACTTGAGCCCCGGGGCGATGAATCGCCAGAGCTGCCAGAGGATGACCGGCACCGCCGCGATGACGCCGCCATAGGAGGCGACGACCAGCCTCACGCCGAGGGGCTCGAGTGGGTTCTGCACGTAGAGCCGGCAGTTCTCGGCTGTCGACTTGGTGTCGCAGTAGGGCCTGAGCAGGAATTCGATTATCTGCGGGTAGACAATCCAGCTCACGACCGCTCCGACGGCGATGGCCACGAAGGAGATGATGAGCCGCCGACGGAGTTCGGCGAGATGTTCCATCAGGGTCATGCGACCGTCTGCTGATGCCTCCGCGGTGGTCGCCATGGATGCTCAGGCGTCGGTTTCGGTCTCGGCGTCGGTGGTGGGTTCCGGAGGTGGGGTGGGTTCCGGAGGTGGCGCGGGTTCCGGAGGTGGCGTGGGGTCGGCCATGAGGGCCGGGGGGGCCTTCGGTGGAGGAGCGGCTTTGATCTCCCGTCCGAGAGCCCGGGTCTCCGCCTGGATCTCGGGGTCGACCATGGCGTCACGCATCTCCTGCTGGAAGCCGCTCGACAGGCGTCGGAGTTCGCTCATGGCCTTGCCGAGCTGCCGCGCCGCCTCCGGGAGCTTGTTGGGACCGAGCACGATCAGTGCCACCAACAAGATCACCAGGATCTCCGGACCACCGAGATTTCCCATGGCGAAACTCTATCGAGTGAAGGGTGCGTGGCGGGGGCCAGGCCGGCGGAGTCTGACCACGGCCTCGGAGTGGATGACACCGGCGCGTTCCATCATGGCGACGGTGTCGCGACCGAGTTCGGCCAGCGCCACAGATGCCGTGCCGGCCCGTCGCAACGACAGGCGCAGCCGGGTCAGCTCGGCCCCGAGACGGCGGAGCGACCATGCGGTTGCCAGCACGACGACCATCAGGGATGCGGCCGGTAGAAGCACGATCGCGGGCACCGGGTCAACGGTATCTCCCGGCCTCCCCGCCGTGGGCGATCCTCGGGCCGTTCAGCCTTCCAGGAGGTGGCTGATCGCCTCGTCCCACGACGAGGTGTCGTGCAGTTGGTCGTGGAACTCGAGCAGGTCGTCGTGGGTTATCGGCTGACCTTCACGCGCCTCGTCGAGTTCGGCTGGGAGGGTCCAGGTGTCCATCGTCACACCTGATGCGACGAGCAGGTCGATGGTGCGGGGTTCGGCCGGCTTCACGACGGTCATATGGCAGGTGGGACAGCGAAACGAGTATTCACCGCGGTTGTCGTTGATACACACCCTGACGCGGACGTCGGCCGTGGTGAGCTCCACATCGCCGCACGTTTCGCAGCTTGCCCGAATAGTAGCCATGTGCCGAAAAGACCTCGATCCTCGTCCCTGTACCGGCCTCCATCGGCACCCCAGTCGGCGGCCTAAAGGGCCCCTAGGCCCGGTTTCGGTGGGTTATTGGGCCCAGTTGGGCGACCTCCGACGTGTGTGTGCGCCGAGGATTCGCGTGCGAGCATGGCCGACGTGCCGACCCGGATCCCCGCCATCGAGACTCCCCCGATCATGTTCGCCCACCGGGGGGCGCGAGCTGACGCACGCGAGAACACGATCGACGCCTTTCTACTGGCCCGCCGACTCGGAGCGACGGGTCTGGAGACCGACGTGTGGCTCACCTCCGACGGTGAGGTCGTACTCGATCACGATGGTCTTCACCGACGGGTCCCCCGTGTGGAGATCGCCGAGGTGGAGCGCAGCAGGCTCAAGCCCCACATCCCGTCACTCGTCGAGTTCTACGAAGAGGTCGGCACCGACCTGGCGCTGAGTGTCGATGTGAAGGACACAGCGGCATTCGAACCGCTCCTCTCGGTGGCCCGCGGCCACAATGCGGCAGCCGACCTCTGGGTCTGTCATCCCGATTTCGATCTGTTGGTGAAATGGCGACAGATCGCACCCGACATCCATCTGGTCAATTCCACTCGCCTCGCCGACCTGGTGGACGGTCCCGAACGGCGCGCCGCCGATCTGGCGCGTGAGCGAATCGATGCGATCAATCTGCGTCGTGACGAGTGGACCGGTGGGCTCACCACACTGTTTCACCGCTTCGAGGTCAGGGCCTTCGGCTGGGACGCCCAACACGAACATCAACTGGCGGAACTCGTCGACATGGGTATCGACGCCGTGTACGGCGACCACGTCGAACGAATGGTGGCCACCGTGGGGACCTTCGACGGATCAAGCTCGCCGTCGGACGTCGGTTGACCGGTCGGCTAGAGGAAGCTGATATCGGTGATCGGCCAGACCTTCAGGAAGGCGCGTCCGACGATCGAACTCTCCTCGATCGGGCCGAAGGTACGTGAGTCGCTGCTGCCGGTTCGGTTGTCGCCCATCACGAACACGAATCCGGGCGGGATCGTGCAGCGGTCGGGGCCCGGTGCACCGTCGCAGTTGGGAATGATGTCGCGTTCCGGAAGGGACAGCTTTCCGAGTATGTAGGGTTCGTCGAGCCTGGTCCCGTTGATGTAGACCTCTCCGTCGACGAGGGTCAGGGTCTCGCCCGGCAGCGCGATCACCCGCTTGATCAAGTCGTTGATGTCACCCGACGCAAGAGGCGGTTTCTCGAACACCACCACATCGCCACGGTTGACGTCGTGGAGCCTGTAGCTCAGCTTGTTGACCAGCACCCGATCGTTTATCTGGAGTGTTTCGAGCATGGAGCCGGACGGGATGAAGAACGCCTGGAGCAGGAACGCCTTGATCAGCAGCGCCACGGCGAGGGCTCCGACCGCCACGACGATCCACTCGAGCATGCCTCTGATCTGCTGGGAGGTGGTGGACGGATGATTCGGCCGGTCGACCTCTTGATCGGGTTCGTCTCCGGGCTCGTAGGTGAAGAACGATGCTTCTGCGTGGTCAGCGTCCGTTGGCTCCGGCGCCTGACTGTCTGTGTCGGTCACGGCGTTTGACCATACAGGTACATGCCGGCGGGAACGCGGAGCGGGTCGTTCATGCGTCATAGAGTGCGAGGATCCTTCGGGCGGCTGCACCGATGAGATCGGGTGAGACCGGTGGGTCGGCTTCGGTGATCTCGGCGGCCGGGCCGAGGCGTAGAAGCAGGCGCTCGAGCCAAGGGATCTCGGTCACGACCAGCCGTACGTCGAGCGTACCGTCGGGGCCGTGGCTGACCGACTCACATGGATACTGCTCGGTGACCCATTTGGCCGTGGCATCGAGCCTCAGGAGGACACGCGGGTCGCCGGGCGCCGCGATGAACGATGCCGGTTGGGCCTGGCGGCTCTCGTCGACGGGGGTCTCGCCGGCCTCGGCCCCGATGATTCGATCGACACGGAACATTCGTTGGGCACCGACGGTGTGGCACCAGGCATCGAGATACCAGTTGCCCTGGTCGCTGAACACCCGTACCGGGTCGACCTCGCGGTGGCTGACTTCGTCGCGACCATATGAGTAGTAGTCGATCGCGACACGAATCCGCCTGTCGATGGCCTGCCTGATCACATCGATGATCTCGGCTCGTGCCTCGCCCAGCCTCACGTCGATCGCCTGATCGGCTTGGGCCCCCAACACGGTGCCGAGTTTGGTGAGGGCACGGGTGAGCGGGTCGGGTGGGTCGTCACCGTCGGTAAGTTGCAGTGCGGCCCGCGCCGTGGTGAGCAGTTTCGCCGCCTCCTCCGGTGACAGCCGGAGAGGTCGGGCAAACCAGTCGGCGTAGCGAATCCAGACCTTGTCGTCGGATATGTCGACCTCGATCAACTGGTCGGGAGTGAAGGGATGCACACCGACGAAGAAGACGACTTCCTGCAGATCCAGCAGCAGGAGGTCACGGGGATAGTCGAATCGTCTCTCGATTTCATCGATGGCGGCACCTTCGTGCTGGGTGACCCAAGGGATCACCGACAGCAGTCGTGCCATGCGGTCCCGAGCCGTGAGCTTGGCGTTCACGACTGAGCCTCCAACCAACGCACCATGTCGTCGCGGATGGCCGGTGGTGACACGATCTCGGCGTGGTCGAGGAACGTGATGACGGCCGAGCGAAACGCCTCGATGTTGCGCACCTGGACACGGGCCACGAACGAGCCGTCGGGGCTGGGTTCGACGCCACCGAACACATGATGGGCCCAAGCGGCATGGTCGGGATCAATCTTCACCACGGCCGCGACAGGATCGGAATCGCCGAGTTCCCAGCCACGCAGGGAGCCCGGATCGGACGTGTTGGTCACGGGATGCTCGGCCTTGCCGACATCGCGGATCGGTCCGTCGAGGCGGTCGACCCGGTAGAGACGATCGTCCTCACGCAACCGATCCCAGCCCGAGAGATACCAATGCCCTTTCGCGAACGACAGACGCCACGGCTCGACCGTGCGCTCGGCGTCGGAGTAGGTGAACCGCACGGCCCGCTGACCAGCCGCCGCCGAGACAAGGGTCGCGAGCAGATCATCGAACGGGATCAGTCCGATCTGGGACTCGTCGTCGGCCGCTCCCCCGCCGAGCTTCACGAGCCCTCGTTCGGCTCCATCGAGACGGACGAGGTTGGTGGCCAGGTGAAGCGCGGCAAGTTCGTCGGGTTCGAATCTCACGTCGGCGCCCACGTATTCGGATCGGTTGATGAGATAGCCGTCGACGGGCGGGTCGGTGTCGGGATCGGGGGCGATCGTCAGCGGCACGTTCATTTCGCGAAGGTCGGCCTTGTCGCGCTCGAACATCCGACGAAACGCCGACCGCTCCGGTGGGTAACCGGTGACGCGGCGTTGGATCTGCTCGGCCGTGAGCGGCACGGCCGAGTCGAGCAGAGCGGCCGTGAGGTTGAGCAGGCGTTCCAGCTTCGACACGATTCCGCCTCAGAGTGATTCGATGAGTTTTTCGACGCGGTCGTCGTGAGACTTGAACGGGTCCTTGCAAAGGACGGTTCGTTGTGCCTGGTCGTTGAGCTTCAGATGCACCCAGTCGACCGTGTAGTCGCGCTTACGGGCCTTGGCCGTGCGGATGAAGCGACCTCGTAATCGGGCGCGCGTGGTCTCAGGGGGGTTTTCCACCGCGTAGGAGATCTCGGAATCGGTCACGATTCGCTCCGCCAGCCCCCTCTTCTGCAGCCGGTAGAAGAGGCCCCGTTCGCGATCGATGTCGTGATATTGGAGGTCGATGAGGGCAACACGCGGATCAGACAGTTCGAGGCCGTTGCGTTCACGGTAGGCCTCGATCAGACGATGTTTGATCACCCAGTCGATCTCCTGGTCGAGTTGCAGGGGGTCGTCGGCGATGGCGGTGAGGCAGTGCTCCCACATGTTGAGCGCCTGCTTCTCGAGGGGATGGAGATCGTTGTGGTCGGCGAAACGCAGCGCCCGATTCAGGTACTCGCTCTGGATGTCGAGGGCCGAAGCCTCTCGACCGTTGGCCAGCCTGACCCGCCGGCGACACGGGGGGTCGTGGCTGATCTCGCGGATGGCTCTGATCGGATTCTCGAGCGTCATGTCACGCAACACGACCTGGGGCTCCTCGAGCATCCTGAGCATCAACGCCGCGGTACCGACCTTGAGAAAGTTGGTGTACTCACTCATGTTCGAGTCGCCGACGATCACGTGCAGACGCCTGAATCGCTCGGCGTCGGCGTGGGGTTCGTCGCGGGTGTTGATGATCGGCCGACTTCGGGTGGTGGCCGACGACACGCCCTCCCAGATGTGCTCGGCCCGCTGACTGATGCAGTAGGTGGCTCCCCGTGCGGTTTGAAGGACCTTGCCGGCACCGGCGTAGATCTGACGACTCACCAGGAAGGGGATGAGCACCTCGGTGTAGGAGCCAAGGTCGTCTTCGCGGCTGGTGAGGTAGTTCTCGTGGCAGCCGTAGCTGTTGCCGGCCGAGTCGGTGTTGTTCTTGAACAGGTAGATGTCGCCGTTGATGCCCTCATCACCCAGCCTCTGCTCAGCGCTCGTCAGAAGCTGCTCGAGGATGCGTTCGCCGGCCTTGTCGTGGATGACCAGATCTCTGATCGAGTCGCACTCCGGTGTTGCGTATTCGGGGTGGCTGCCCACATCGAGGTAGAGCCGGGCGCCGTTGGCCAAGAAGACGTTGCTGCTGCGTCCCCACGACACCACCCGCCGAAACAGGTATCGGGCAACCTCATCGGGGCTCAGGCGCCGTTGGCCGCGCAGGGTGCAGGTGACGCCGTATTCGTTCTCTATCCCGAAGATTCTGCGCTGCACTGCCGACACCGTAACGTCACGAGGCGGTTTGCGTGGGACCCTTCAGGTCGTCAGTCAGCGAGCAGACCGACCAGTTCGTCGCCCTCGACGCGACGAAAAGTACGCCGTCCGTTGCCGCGCTGCAATGCGGCAACCTCGAGATCGGCGGCGGTCAGAGACCGGTCGGGTCCGGCCAGGGCTGCCACTGCGGCTCGCAGTCCGTCCCGCAGTGATGGTGGCGGGTCGAATTTCTCGAGCCGTTCCGAGATGGCCTCGGTCTCACCGCCGAGCACCACGACGGTCTTCTCGTCGCCGACGGTGCCGTCATAGAGGAGGTGGAACATCTGGTCGGCGTCACCCGAATCGTCGATTCCCAACTCGGCCACCAGAATCTCGACCTCCATCGGTTTCATCTCGTGGGTGAAGACCTGGCCGAGGATCTGCGCGTACTGGTTGGCGAGGCTGCGGGCGTCGACATCCTCGCGGCTGAAGGAGAACCCCTTCATGTCGGCATGCCTGACGCCGGCAATACGCAGCTGATCGAACTCGTTGTACTTGCCCACCCCGGCGAAAGCGATGCGGTCGTAGATCTCGCTGATCTTGTGAAGCGTCGAGGAGGTGTTCTCGGCGCATATGGCCAGACCCTCATCGAAGCGAAAGGCGATGAGGCTGCGGCCCCGCGCTATGCCCTTGCGGGCGTAGTCGGCACGGTCCTTCATGACCTGCTCGGGGGCGACGTAGAACGGCATGTTCATGATGCAGGCTCCTCAGTCGGGCTGTGGGCCGCGACGCGATTCGATGAGTGCCGCGGTGCGTTCGGCCAACTCGTTGTCGTCGAGGCGGTGATACCCATCGGCGGTGATGAGTGCCACCACCGGATAGATGCCCCGAATCAGGTCGGGTCCGCCCGTGGCCGAGTCTTCCTCGGCCGCCTCGAAAAGGGCCCGAATGGCAAGGTCGGTGACCTCAGCCGCCGACATGTCGTCGCAGTAGCCGATTTTCACCACGGTGCCGGCGTGGAGACTCCCCGAACCGGTGCTGGCGTGTCGGGCCTCCTCGTAACGGCCGCCGGTCACGTCGTATTCGAAAAGGCGACCCTCACGACGGCTGAGGTCGAATCCGGCGAAGATCGGCACCACGGCCAGGCCCTGCATGGCGGCCGGGAGGTTGTTGCGGATCATCTGTCCGAGCTGGTTGGCCTGGCCCTCGAGGCTGAGCGAGGTGCCTTCGACCTTTTCGTAGTGCTCGAGCTGGAGTTGAAACAACTTGACCATCTCGACGGCCGGTCCGGCGGCGCCGGCGACCGCCACGCCGCTGTGATGGTCGGCCGGGAAGACCTTCTCTATCGAACGGTGGCTGATCAGGTTGCCCGACGTCGCCCGGCGATCGCCGGCCAGCAGTACCCCGTCGACGAACCGGATGGCGACGCAGGTGGTGCCGTGACGGTAGTCCTCGACCGGCACGACACCGGTGAAGTCGAGATCGTGATGGAAGCCGCTACGTCGGAGCAGCTCGGCGAAATCGGGCCCGGGGTCGTCCTGGGGCATGAAGATCGGAAGGTTCACGCCACATAATCTAGACACCCCGAATGCACAGTTGGGTGTTGGCCGTCGGGCGGACTACTCGCCGCCCTTCTGGATGTAGCTCTTGACGAATTCTTCTGCGTTGGTCTCGAGAACCTCATCGATCTCGTCGAGCAGGTCGTCGAGCTCCGACTTGATCTCCTCGCCCCGCTCCGACTTGGCGGGCGCCGGTGAACTTTCGGCCTCGCGCCGCGAGGGAGCAGGCTTGTGGAGCTGTTCACGTTCGGCCATGACATTCTCCCGTGAGGTGTTGTCTCATTTTCCGAGCCGGCGAAGAAGCTCTGCTGCCGAATCGGACTCCTCGAACAACCTAGCCATGTGCTCGCGGGTACCGCGCATCGGTTCCATCATCGGCACTCTGCGCAAGGTGTCGGTGCCGATGTCGAAGACCATCGAATCCCAGTTGGCGGCGACGACGCTCGACGCGAAGCGCCTGAGGCATTCCCCGCGGAAGTAGGCACGGGTGTCGTCGGGTGGTTCCGAGACCGCGGCGAGGGCTTGGTCGTCGCTCACAAGAGTCTCGAGACCGACCCGGGCCGCCAGGGATTTCTCGGGGCGCATGTCGTGGTACTGGATGTCCATGGCGCGCATTCGGGGGTGATCCCAGTCGATGCCGTGGCGTTCACGGTAGCCGTCGAGGAGGCGGAACTTGGCCACCCAGTCGAGTTGGTCGGCGAGTCCCATGGGGTTGGAGCCGAGGGCCTCGAGCACGTTCTCCCAGCGGGTGAGAACCATCTCGGCGACCCGACCACCGACGTTGTCGGTTCCCCGCTCGTCGACGTAGGCCCGGCCGGCCGAGAAAAGCTCCCATTGGATCTCGAGGGCGGTGGCTGTGGTGCCATCGGCCATGCCGAGGGGTCGACGCAGGCTCATATCGGTCGAGACCTGGCGCATGGCCGCCACCGGCGCCGCGAACCTGATCTCGCGTGGCATGGCGTGATCCTCGACCAGCGCCAAGAGGATCGCGGTGGTGCCGACCTTGAGAAACGTCGAGACCTGTGACGGGTTGGCATCGCCCACGATCACGTGAAGCCGACGGTACTTGCGGGCGTCGGCATGGGGCTCGTCGCGGGTGTTGATGATCGGACGCTTCAAGGTGGTTTCGAGGCCGACCTCCTCCTCGAAGAAGTCGGCCCGTTGGGTGATCTGGTACGGCACGTCGCGTGACGACACCCCTGCGACTTCCGAGCCGACCTTCCCGGCACCGGTGTAGATCTGTCGGGTCACGAAATGCGCGGTGCAGTGGGTGATGATCTCGCCGAATGGTGTGGAACGATCCACCAGATAGTTCTCGTGACAGCCGTAGCTGTTGCCCTTGCCGTCGGAGTTGTTCTTGTAGAGGATGATCTCCTCGCCCGGGGGGAGAATCTTTCGCGCCGCGTCCATCGAGCGTTGGACGATGAACTCTGCCGCGCGATCGAATCGCACGACGCTCAGGGCGTCGGCGCATTCGGGGGTCGACAGCTCCGGATGGGCATGATCGACGTAGTAGCGGGCACCGTTGGTGAGCACGGCGTTGACGAGATGGGTCTCGATTTCCGGAGCCATGGCCCCGGTCGGCGCGTAGCCACGGGCGTCCGTGCCCGGGGCCTCGTCGACGAAGTCCCAGCTCACCGGGGTCACACCACGGCCGAGCTGTTGACCGGTGGCGGCGAGATACGCGCTGATCAGCAGCGACGAGGCCGAGATCGGGTTGGGATCATCGACTCCGCGGTGCACGATTCCGTATTCGGTCTCGATTCCGAGCGTCTTGGGAATGGCCATCGGGGCCGACCCTAGCGGTCTCGGGGCCCGCCTGATCGGCCCCCGGACCGTCGTTCGGGAGCCGAGTCCGATCAGAGGATCTGTGACAGGAACAGCTTGGTGCGGTCTTCGGTCGGATTCGTGAAGAAGTGTTCGGGCGTGCCGACCTCGACGAGCTCGCCGTCTTCCATGAAGATGATGCGGTCGGCGACTTCCTTGGCGAATCCCATCTCGTGGGTGACCACCATCATGGTCATGCCCGACTCGGCCAGGCCGATCATCACATCGAGGACTTCCTTGATCATCTCGGGATCGAGTGCCGATGTGGGCTCGTCGAAGAGCATGATCCTGGGCTCCATCGCCAACGCCCGGGCGATCGCCACCCGCTGTTGTTGGCCGCCCGACATCTGACCCGGGAACTTGTCGGCCTGCTCGGGAATGCCGACCCGCTCGAGCAGCGCCATCGCCTTGTCCTCGGCTTCGACTCTCGGCATCTTGCGTACCCACTTGGGGGCGAGGGTGATGTTGTCCATCACGGTGAGATGTGGGAACAGGTTGAACTGTTGAAACACCATGCCGACCTCGGAGCGGATCTTCTCGATGTTGCGAACGTCACTGGAGAGTTCGACACCGTCGACGATGATGACCCCCTTCTGGTGGACTTCGAGCCGGTTGATGCAGCGGATCCAGGTCGACTTCCCGGAGCCCGAAGGCCCCAGCACCACGACGACCTCGCGTTCCTTCACCGTCGCGGTGACGTCCTTGAGCGCTTGGAAGTCGCCGTACCACTTGTTGACGCCATCACAGACGATCATGTCCTTGGCGTGCGACAGGTCACGGATTTCGGGGCTGGAGTCGGTCACTGGTGTACCTCACGATTTGGTGTCGTTGGGGACGGCTGGTCTAGCGAATTGACTGGGTCGGCGAGAGGGTGTCTCATCAGCGTTCCCCCAGCCCGACCTTGCGTTCGACGCGTTGGCTGGCCTTTGACATCGAATATGAACCGATCCAGTAGATGACCGACGCCACCAGCAGGTTCTCACGGCTGGTGCCGAGGAAGTCGGAGGTGTTGGGAATGACGTTCCTGGCGATGAACAACAGGTCGAAGAGTCCGACGATCAGGACCAACGAGGATTCCTTGAAGGTACCGATGGCCTGACCGACCAGCGGCGGAATCGACACCCGGAGCGCCTGGGGCAGGGTGATGAGCAGGGTCTTCTGGGCGGTGGACATGCCGAGAGCCTCGGCCGCCTCGTGTTGACCACGATTGACCGACTGAAGACCCCCTCTTACATTCTCGGCCAGGTACGCCGCGGAGAAGAGCGTGTAGCCGATCACGATGGACGGAACCTGGGCCACGCTCATGCCGTCCGGGAGCAACAGCGGCAGCATGATCGCGAAGAACATGAACACGGTGATGAGGGGTATGCCGCGGATGGCCTCGATGTAGGCGGTTGACATCACGCGGAAGATCGGCATTTTCGACGTGCGGGCCAGAGCCATGAGGATCCCGATCGGGAACGCGAAGATCACGGTGAACGACGTGAGCATCAAGGTGAGAGTGAGCCCACCGCCGAAGAACGTGCCGGTCGGCATTCCGAATACGGTCGAGGGTGTGTTGGTGGCGGTGATGATCCAGTTGACGATGGCGAGAACGCCGATCCATCCGCCGATGTAGCGGAGTCGAGATTCGAGTGATCCGGCGAAGGTGGCCGCGCCCAGGGCCAGTGCGGCCAGCATCAGCGCGTCGATGCGAACGACCATTCGCATCGGGGTGAGGAAGCTGGCCAGCGCCGCGACCAGCAGCAGCACCGACACGGCGCGACCGGCCTCACCGGCTTTCGCGCTGGTGAGCAGCCAGAGCAGGAGACCGCCGCCGATCCCGAAAGCCAAGCCGATCGGGATGTCGGTGCTGATGAGGTGGGCGCTGTCGAAAGCGGGGTCGCGCAACACGATCATGGTGAGGATGAACGGGGAGAGCAGCCAGAGCAGGGCCAGGGCGGCCTTCAGCGACTTGAAGCGTTCACGGACGAAGGAACCGACGTAGAACGCAGCCACCATGACCCCGAGCATCACGCTGAGCGGCAACTTCGTGGTGAGAGCGACGGTGCCGGGTCGGGCGTAGGCCGTTCCTTTGACGAAGGTGTGCTGACCGAGCGGAACCGTCCACAACACGACGAGGCCGGCGGCCACGACGAGGACACTAACCAGCAACGTCGACATGTCGCGTTCGTCGTGGTTGTCGAGCAGACGCAGGGTCATGAGGCCGCCGACGAGGGGGACGGCACCCACCGCCAGATAGGCGAGGGTGGCTCCGGCGGAGAATGGTGCGAGCAGGCCCACCACGATGACCGCGGCACCGTAGCCGGTGAACTTGCCGGCCAGCTTGCGGTAGGTGGTCCTGGGAGCGGCCCGCCACGCGGCCAGTGAGAGCCCGGCCAGCACCAGCAGGGTTCCGAGACTGAACCAGATCCGGGCGTACTGCTCGGTCGGATAGGCCTTGGTCATGAGCAACCGGAGATTGGTGGCGGGTGCCTCCCAACGTCGATCGGGCGAGAATATGAACCCGAGCATCCCCCGCACCGTGACCAGGGCGAGAAGGGTGAACAGGATCGTGAGTATCGTGTTGAACCTGCTCGAGAAGAGATTCTCCTTGATCCAGGGGGCCGATGTAGGGCTCCTTGGGCCGCGTCGGCCCAGCGTCGTCCTCGGGTGGGAGCGTCTGGGCGGAAGCGGGCCGTGGGGTCGGTGGCGGGTTGTGCTCGGTCATCGATCAGCGCTCCACCAGTTTGAGACGAACGTTCCAGAAGTTGACGATCGACGACAGGCCCAGGGACACCGCCAGGTAGAACAGCATCCAGATGGCCATCACCTCCAGGGTGCGGCCGCTCTGGTTGTAGAGAGTCTGACCGACCTGGACCAGATCGGCGTAGCCGACCGCGATGGCCAGCGTGGTGTTCTTGGCCAGGTTGAGATACTGGTTGCCCATCGGCGGCAGAATCACCCGGAAGGCCTGGGGCAGGATGATGTGACGCAGTGACTGGCTCTTGGAGAGCCCGACCGCGTCGGCCGCCTCGATCTGGCCTTTGGGGACAGCGAGGACCCCACCCCTGATGACTTCGGCGATGAAGGACGCCGTGTAGAGGACCACGCCGAGGAACACCGCGGCGAAGGCCTTGGTCATGGTGAGTCCACTGGGGCCGATCGCCGCGAACTTGCCGGGCTTGACGATTTCCGGTCGCATGGCGTCGAGGGGCCGCGACCAGTTCCCGAACCGGAACTTGGCCTCGAGCATCCGGAACAGGTCGTGGGTCGAATGCACGATCCACGCCGAGAGGCCCGGCCAGATGACGATCAGGGCCGAGACCAACAGGCCGCCGGTCGCCGCGAAGATCATGCGGAACCAGTCGTCGTCGGTGAGTCGGGCCCGCCCCGACGGTCCGCTGAACGAGCGCCAGAATCGACTGATCCACAGACCCGACGCTCCGAGTGCCAACGCGATCAGCGCGATCTGGACGGTGACCTCGGGAATGGCGCCGGTGATCCTCGCCAGGGCGCCGAGGACCGGGCCGAGGAAACCGAAAAGTGGGTGGACGACGAGCCCGACCACGGCGAAGGC
>QIIW01000041.1 GCA_003231645.1 Acidimicrobiia bacterium
ACCTCCGCCCGCGAGATCCCTTTTGCCGACGCGTTCATGCGGTTCTACGAGACGTTCGGTGAGAACTGGTTCATGATGCAGCCGGCTCGGTTGAGTGGTCGTGCTGCCAAGGGTTGGAGTGTCGATGCCGTGTCGACAGCCATGAAGGCCGCGGCGGCCGAATTGGCCGAGATGATCCAGCCGTTCGCTCCCCAGTTGATCGAAGAGCACCGCGAGGCCGGACGCCTGCTGGTGCTGGCCACCACATCACCGGAACCATTTGTTCGCCCCCTCGCCGAGAAGCTGGAGTTCGACGATGTGGTCGCCACACGCTGGCAGAGCGAAGACGGGGTGTTCACCGGTGAGCTCGACGGGCCGTTCGTGTGGGGCCCGGCGAAACTCGACGCGGTCGTGGCGTGGAAAACGGAGAACTCGGTCTCGCTGGGCTCCAGCTACGCCTACTCCGACAGCTACTTCGATGCGCCGCTGCTCGACGCTGTCGGCCATCCGACCGCCGTCAACCCCGATCCGCAGCTGCGCGCCCTTGCCGCCGTCAAGGGCTGGCCGGTCAGGCATCTCGATGTCGCCGAGGGGGTGGCCAAGATCGGCGGACGGGAGCTCCAGGACTGGGTGCGCCCGTTGCTGCGACCCGAGATCGTGGCTCCGCTGGCCCGGTTCGAGTTCCACGACATCGACAACATCGAGCCGTCCGGGCCGGCGATTCTGGTGTTCAACCACCGCAGCTACTTCGACCCCAGTGTGCTCGCTCTGCTGGCGGCCCGGGCGGGGAGAAGTGTGCGCGGCCTCGGGAAGAAGGAAGTGTTCGATGCTCCGGTGATCGGCACCCTGGCGCGGTGGCTCGGTGGTATCCGGGTCGAACGCGCCAGCGGCTCCGATGAGCCACTTCGCGACGCGGCCAAGTCGCTTCGGGGCGGCGAATTGTTGATGCTCGCCCCACAGGGAACGATCCCACGCGGGCCGGCCTTCTTCGATCCCGACCTGAAGGGGCGCTGGGGGGCGGCTCGCCTGGCCGCCATGACCAAGGTGCCCGTGATACCGGTCGGCTTGTGGGGCACCGAAAAGGTCTGGCCCCGCAGCTCCCGATTCCCGCGTATGTCCCTCGGCGACCGACCATTGATTTCGGTCACCGTCGGCAGACCGGTGCCGCTCGACTACGACGACCCTGACCTTGACACCGCCGCGATCATGTCGGCCATCAGTGCCCTTCTCCCCCCCGAGGCCCGCGAACGCCGCATCCCGACCCCGGAGGAACTGGCGCTGACATTTCCACCCGGCTATTGCGGAGATCCCACAGCCGAGGTGCAACGACGACCGGGAACCGACTCATGAACAACGGGCGCAACATGCGATTCGACGATCAAATGTCAGATCACGAAGCGCTCATGTGGAACATCGAGAAGGACCCGTGGCTGAATCCGAGTGGAGCGGCGATCGTCATACTTGACAAGCCGATCGACGTGGACCAGTTCAGACGCCGCATTCGTTTCGGCGTCTCGGAGATTCCCCGACTTCGAGAAAAGGTGGCTCCGGGCCTGGGTCGCATCTCGCCGCCCACATGGGTACCCGACCCCGAATTCGATCTCGACTACCACATACGGGAGATCCGGCTCGCCGAACCCGGCACCGACCGCCGGCTCCTCGATCTGGCCGCGCTGCTCTACGAGGACCCGCTCGATCGCACCCGGCCACTCTGGCGGTTCGTCGCCATCAGCGGCCTGGCCGACGGCCGCGGTGCCCTCTGGACGATGATGCATCACACCGTCGCCGACGGCATGGGCCAGCTCCGCATGGCCGAGATGTTCCAGGAACTCGGGCCCGACGAGAAACTCCCACCCGTCGTGGATCTCGAGGCGATCATCGCCGCCGCCGCGGGCGATACCGGCGATGCCGGATCCGAGAATCCCACGGCCGGTCTGGTGGACGGCGCCTCGCGCGCCCTCGGACACGTGGTCAGGCGGCAGCTCGGCGTGGCCCGGCGCATTGTCGGTGAGGTGTCGATGTGGCCGGCCGATCCTCGGCGGGCCAGAGACAGTGTCTCCGGTGTCGTGCACCTTGCCCGGTCGACGATCGGACAGATGACCGGGTCCGCCAACGAGGTTGCCGGTGGATCGCCACTGTGGGACACCCGTTCGCGGCGCCGTCATCTCGAGGCTCTCACCATCCGGCTCGACGAGGTCAAGTCCGCCGCCAAGCGCCATCATGCGACGGTCAACGACATCTACGTGGCCGGGCTGGTCGAGGGTACGGTTGCCTATCACGCCAGGCGCGGGGTCGAGGTCGAGGCGTTCAATACAAGTTTCGTACTGAGCACGCGTACCGACGATGCCGTTGGCGGAAACTCGTTCACACCGGTGCCGGTGCAGGTCTCGGGGCGGCGCATGCCCATCGGGGAACGGATCGCCGATGTACGCACCCGGATCGCCGCGGCCAAGGCCGATGTCATGGAGACGGGAGGCATCACCTCGCTGTCCGGTGTCATCAACTTGTTGCCGACATCGGTCGTCACCCAGGTGGTGAGGGATCAGGCGGCTCGAATCGACTTCGCGACGTCGAACCTCAGAGGCGCGGCGATACCGCTCTACGTCAGCGGAGCCAAGGTTCTTCACAACATCCCGATGGGACCGATCGCCGGCACGGCCGCCAACATCACAATGCTGTCGTACAACGGCGTGCTCGACATCGGCATGTTCATCGACCCGGTCGCCATCGACGACCCACCCGACTTCCGGGAATGCGTCGAGATGGCGTTCGCCACGATCACCGGGCCGAACTGATCTGCCCATGGGCCCACACGTTCCCTGATCGTGTGACCTTCAGCCCTTGGTGCGCGGCGCGTTCAGGTAGCAGAATCCCGATGGACAACGATTCGGGGGAACCGATGGATTTCGAGGTGTCGGAGAAGATGCAGACCATTCTCGGGATGGTCAACGAGTTCGTCGAAAGCGACGTGATTCCGCTCGAGGGCGAGATGCTCCATGGTGATCAGGCCACACTCGAGCAGGCCATCACCGAGAAGCAGCGCCGCGTGCGCCAGATGGACCTCTGGGCACCCAACCATCCGGTCGAGGTCGGCGGACTCGGGCTGACGATGCTCGAGCACGGCCTGATGACCGAGGCCCTCGGTCGTTCTCCCCTCGGTCATCTCGTGTTCGGCTGCCAGGCGCCGGACGCCGGCAACGTCGAAATCCTCCACAAGTACGGTACCGACGAACAGCGCGAGCGCTTCCTGCGTCCCTTGGTCGAGGGCGAGATACGCAGCTGCTTCTCGATGACCGAGCCGGAGAATCCCGGGAGCAATCCGGTGATGATGTCGACCACCGCCCGCAAGGACGGCGACGACTACGTGATAAACGGCCACAAGTGGTTCACGTCAGCCGCCGACGGGGCCGCTTTCGCGGTGGTGATGGCAGTCACCGACCCCGAGGCGCCCCCCTACAGCCGGGCGAGCATGATCCTCGTGCCCACCGACACACCGGGGTTTGAACTGATTCGCAACGTGAGCGTGATGGGACACGCCGGTTCGGGCTACGGCACCCACGGTGAGGTGAGTTACCAGCAGTGCCGGGTACCCCGAGCCAATCTCCTGGGCGGCGAAGGTGACGGCTTCGTGATCGCCCAGGACCGCCTCGGACCCGGCCGTATCCACCATTGCATGCGTTGGCTCGGTATCGCTCGACGCTCGTTCGAACTGATGTGCGACCGTGCCAATGAGCGCGCGATCCGACCGGGCGGAGAGACCCTGGCGAGCCGCCAGGTGATCCAGCACTGGGTGGCCGAGACCGCGGCCGAGATCTCGAGCGCCAGGCTCATGACCCTGAACGCCGCCTGGATGATCGACAAGGTCGGCCCGAAGGCCGCCCGCGACGAGATCTCGGCGATCAAGTTCACGGTGGCCAACGTCATGTTGACGGCGGTCGATCGGGCGATCCAGGTTCACGGTGCCCTCGGGGTCACCGACGACACGATCCTCGCCTACTGGTATCGCCACGAGCGGGCCGCCCGCATCTACGACGGTGCCGACGAGGTCCACAAGACCTCCCTGGGTCGTCGACTTCTGGAGCGTCGGGCCTCGGGGCGTTCGACCCAGTTGGGAGTGGCAGTCGGCTGATCGTCACGCCTCCGGGGAATGCCGGCGTGCGCCACACGGTTCCGTCGCTCATGAGAGCAACTTGGAACGGCATCACGCTCGCCGAGGGCGACACCGTCACGGTCGAGGGAAACCACTACTTCAGCAACGACGACATCAACTGGGATCTCCTGGAGAAAAGCCCGTCGACGAGCCGGTGCTATTGGAAGGGCAAGGCCAGCTACTTCCATGTGGTGACCGACGATGACGTGAATGCCGACGCCGCGTTCACCTACGAGAAGCCGTGGCCACTCGCCAGGAAAATCACGGGTCGGACCGCGTTCTGGCGTGGAGTCGAGGTCAGCGAGTAGCCGCTGTATCGCTCACGGCTTCACACGTAGGTGGATCCCTTGGGCATGCCCTTGTCGGTGCGGATCTCGACGTTGACGAGCGCCGGGAGCCCTGACGCGAACGCCCGCTCGATGGCCGGCGCGATCTCCTCGGGTCGGGTCACGTGTTCTCCGTGACCGCCCAGGGCCTCGACGACCTTGTCGTAGCGAGTCCGGTTGAGTTCGGTGGCCACCAGCCGGTCCTCACCGTAGATGACAGCCTGCGGGCGCAGCATCTGCCCCCATGCCGCGTCGTTGCCGACGATGCCGACGACAGGCAGGCCGAACCGTACCGCGGTGTCGAACTCGAAGCCGTTGAGCCCGAATGCGCCGTCGCCGTAGACGATCATCACCCTCTTCTCGGGGTTGGCTTTTTGGGCGGCCAGGGCGAACGGCATCCCGACCCCGAGCGTGCCGAGTGGTCCCGGATCCATCCAACCGCCGTTGGCCGGCACCTTGATCACCTTCGATGCCTGGGCCACGATGTCACCGCCATCGCCGATCACGATCATGTCGTCGGTGACCGCCGCCGCGATCTCGCGGCACAGTCGCAGTGGATCGATCGGCACCTCGTCACTGTCGAGTTGCGAGGCGAGCTCGACGTCGGCCTCTTCCTCGCTCACCCGGAGCTCGCACGTGTAGTCGCCGAAGTCGGCCCCCGATCCGCCGTTCGCGATGGCCTCGCGCAGCAAATCGAGGTTGACCCCGAGGTTGCCGACCAACCCGACATCCGCGGCCCGGTTCTGGCCGATCAGCGTCTCGTCAAGATCGAGCTGGACGATCATCGCATCGGCGGGAATCGACGCTCCGAACCGCATCCGGAAGTCGAGTGTGGTGCCGGCCAGCACGACGACATCGGCGCGGGCCAGCGCCGCCTTGCGGGTACGGTTGAAGAACTGAGGGTGGTCCATCGACAGCAGACCTCTGGCCATGCCGTTGGTGAAGCACGGGATGTGGATGCCCTCGGCAAAACGCCGCAGCGCCGGGCCTCCTTCGCTCCACTTGAGTGAAGTTCCGGCCATCACCATCGGATGCGAGGCTCCGACGACGATCTCGGCCGCCGCTTCGACCTGGGTCGACGGAGCGCCCGAGACCACGCGGTAGTCGCGGAACCTGGGCGCGGGAACCGAGTCGACGTCCACGGGGGCGCTCAACACGTCCATCGGGATTTCCAAGAACGCCGGGCCCGGCACCCCCGACACAGCCGTACGGATCGCGAGCTCGATGTATTCGGCGATCCGCTCGGTCTGGTAGCAGGCATCGGCCCACTTGGAGATGGGCCTCATGACCGACACGTGGTCCATTTCCTGGAGTGAACCACGGCGAAGGTTGTTGAACGGACCCTGCCCACCGAACACGAGGATCGGCGAGTTGGCACGCCAGGCGTTGGCCACTCCGGTGACGCCGTCGGTGACACCCGGGCCGGCCGTGAGTATCGCCACCCCCACCTTTCCGGGGTGAAGACGGGCCCAGGCGTCGGCAGCATGGACCGCGGCCTGTTCGTGACGAACATCGATTATGTCGATTCCCTCGTCGATACAACCGTCGTAGATGGCCATCACGTGTCCACCCGACAGGGTGAACACACATTCGACTCCTGCCGCTTTGAGGGTCCGGGCGGCGAGTCTTCCTCCGTGGGTCATTTCTGCTCCGATGATGTGGGGGTGGGTATGAGAGTGGGGCGGCGGGTCAAGCCGGTCGGGGTTCGAGGACGGCGAGGCGCTCGGCCGATTCGAACTCGGCCCTCAACGTGTCGTAGTCGTTCCGGGACAGCCGGCGGTAGGTGGTGTCACCGCGGCGACGCCAGAAGACAGGGTCATCCGCGTAGCGCGGTGAGTAATGGGCGCGTTTCAGATCGCGCACCAGGATCTTCTTGGTCTCGGTGAAGGTGAAGTCGTCGACCACCCTCACGAAGTCGGGAAACCACTTGCGGTCCATGGCCCCGTCGGCACACGAGTGCTCACAGAAGTCGAAGAATCCCTGGGGGTCGAACTCCGCGCCGTCCTCGAGCAGAACCGCGGCCATCAGCCACTCGTCGGAGATCGGGCAGGGCGCCCCGTAGGCCGCGGCCAATGCGACGCCAGGGTGCTTGGCAATCTCCCGAGCCACCTGGAAGGCCGAGAAATTCTCACCGTCCTTACGGATCCAGTCGTCGGTGCGACCGTCGAAGAACAGGTAGCGCACGTCATCGGCGATCAGCACATGGCCGAGGTCACCGGAGCGGTAGACCCCATCGCGGAACTTCGACTCGGTGGCGTTTTCGTCGTTGAAGTAGCCTTGGAACAGGCCCGGATCCGGTGCGACCCGGCAGATTTCACCCACCGCTTGGTCGTAGTTGAGAATGCGGCCCTCGTCATCGACCTCGGCCGGTGAGCACTCCGCACCGTCGACATCGAGAATCCGCACGGCCGGATCCGTGATCTCACCGACGCTCCCCCGCGGATCGGACTTCTTGCGTACCACCGACATGGCGGCCTCGGTGGAACCGTAGAACTCGTACATGTCGTCGAGTCCGAACCAGTCGATCATGCGATCGATGTCGGGCGGCGAGGCACCATTGCCCATGGTGATCCTGAGCCGGTTGCGGGGATTGTCGGTCAGGTCACGACGGATCGCGTCGAAATCGTCACCGTACTTCGCCGCGATGCTCTCGAGAATGTAATGGGCGGGCTCACCCACGTAATTCCAGTAGGTGACCCCCATGGACAACACGTCATCGACAAACCCGCTGGCCGAGAATTTCTCGCGCATGGCGACGGTGGCACCTTCGTAGAAGGCGGGCATCACCGCCATGAACATCGAGTTGGAGTGGAACAGCGGCATGCATGCGTATGCCACGCCGTCGGTACCGAGTTTCACCTGGTTCGCCACGAACAGTCCGGCGGTCAGCAGCTTCAGATGGTTGTTGTTGATGCCCTTCGGCAGCCCGGTGGTACCCGATGAGTAGACGACCACGAGCGGCGTCTCGGGCGTCACCTCGACATCGGGAAGGCCGAGAGCCTCGGCGTTACCAAGGTCGATGTGCGCCCAGAGATCGTCATCCCCGACGCCACCGGTCAGCAGGTAGACGTCGGAACGGTCGATGGCGAGGTCGTCGATGACCTGCTCGACCCGCGGCAGATACACCGGGTCGACGATCAGAACCGTCGCATCGGACTGGTTGAGCACGCCGGAGAGCGTCTCACCTCGCAGGCCGGTGTTGATCCCGAACAGGTTGAGTCCGCCGATGGCGCAAGCTCCGAACACCACGACGAACTCCGGGTGGTTGTCGGCCAGGATCGCCACCCGACCCGGTGCGCCGTCACTTCGGTCCACGGCGCGCCGGAGCAGGAAATGCGACAGTGCGCAGGCGGTATCGCGGAACCGCCGATAGGTCCACTCCTCGTCGCGTGTACGTAGGAACACCCGACCGCCGATCTCGGGATGGTCGGCCCGGGCCTCCAGTTGGTGCCTGACGGTAAGATCCACGGTGTCGAGCATGGTCAGAATCGGATCGGTGTCATTTGTTGCCATCGGCGAAGATTCTCACACGACCGGGTCCTGGTCACACCCGGGGACGGCCCGGAGAGGATTTCCCCGATGACCCGGTGCGATGACGAGGGCCCGGACGTTTAGGTTCGCGGTATGAGAATTGACCAAAATGCACGCATCGGTATCGCCCACCTGCCGACACCGCTCGAGCATCTCCCCCGGCTCAGCGAGATGTTGGGCGGACCCGAGATCTACGTCAAACGAGACGACGCCACCGGCCTCGCCACCGGCGGGAACAAGACACGCAAGCTCGAATTTCTGATCGCCGAGGCCCTCGTGCTGGGCGCCGACACGATCGTGACGGTCGGGGCGATGCAGTCGAACCACGCCCGCCAGACCGCAGCGGCTGCCGCACGAGCCGGGCTGCGTTGCGAGCTTCTTCTCGAGAACCGCCACGCCGTCGCCGACCCGGCCTACGAGACCGGCGGAAACGTTCTGCTCGACCGCCTGCTCGGTGCCGATGTGATCGAGCTACCGGCAGGAACCGATCTGGAGGCCGCGATTGAGCGGCGTGGCTCCCAACTGCGGGAGGAGGGGTCGGTGCCCTACCTGATCCCGATCGGAGGCTCCAACCCGGTGGGGGCCCTCGGATATGTGGGCTGCGCCATGGAGTTGATCGATCAGGCGCGGTCGCTCGGGCTCCGAATCGACCGCGTGGTCCATGCCTCGGCCAGCGCCGGAACGCAAGCCGGGTTGGTGGCCGGGTTCGCGGGGGCAGCGGCCGGCATTGCGGTCACCGGACTCAGCGTGGGCATGTCGGCGAAGCAGTTGACCGAGGCCGTGTTCGACATTGCCACCGAGGTCGCGGTGCTGATCGAAGCGCCCGGATCGGTGACGCGGGACATGGTTGTCGTGGACGACAGCCACGTGGGCCCCGGCTACGGCCTGCCCACATCGGAGATGCGCGAGGCCGTGGAGATGGCAGCACGGACCGAGGGCCTGATTCTCGACCCGGTCTACACCGGCAAGGCCATGGCCGGTCTCGTCGACATGATCCGTCGGGGTCGGCTCACGAGGGGACAGAACGTCGTGTTCGTGCACACCGGCGGCGTCGCGGGGCTCTTCGCCTACGGCTCGGTGTTCGAGTGAGCACCGACCGGTCGGATCGTCCGTCAGTTGACCGCCCGTTCGTGACCTTCCCAGTAGGGCGCTCGAAGGTCTCGCTTCAGCACCTTCATCGCTCCTGACAGCGGGAGCGGATCGGCACGGAACTCGACCGACTTGGGGCACTTGTAGCCGGCGATCTCCCCACGTGCGAAGTCGATGATCTCGGTGTCGGTCGCACTCATCCCGGCCCGTAGGACGACTATGGCGTGGACCTGTTCGCCCCAGGTGTCGTGGGGGATGCCGATCACCGCCACCTGCTCGACCGCCGGATACCGGGAGATGGCGTTCTCGACCTCGGCCGAGTAGACGTTCTCGCCGCCGCTGACGATCATGTCCTTCAGTCGGTCGACCAGGTAGACGAAGCCGTCGGAGTCGACGTGGCCGACGTCGCCGGTGTGGTACCAACCGTCTCGGAACGCCTCTGCGGTCTCCTCGGGCTTGTTCCAGTACTCGCGCATGAAGTTGCCGCCCTTGGCGCACACCTCCCCTGTTCGGCCCTTGGCGACCTCGTTGCCGTCCTCGTCCTGGATCGACACGACAACCCCGGGCAGAGGCCGGCCGGCCGAACGCAGACGCTCGCCGCCGATGCGGTGGTCGTCTGCGCTGAGCCAGGTCAGGGTCGACGACGATTCGGTCATGCCGTAACCCTGGGTGATGTCGAGATCCGGGTAGCGGGCCAGTAGTTCGTCGAGAAGGGCCGTGGGCATCGGTGACGCGCCGTAGGTGATGATGCGCAGCGACTCGAGCCGCTCCGGCCGGAACTCGGGATGGTTGAGGACCATGCCGATCATGGTGGGAACCATCACCGTCTGGGTGACGCCGTGGGACTCGATCAGCGACATTGCGGCCGCCGGTTCGAACAACGGCATGAAAACAGAAGTGGCGCCGACCGAAGGGATCCCGAGGACCCCGCCCATCGAAGCCGCGTGGAACATCGGAGTCTGGTGGAGGAACACGGCGAACTCGTCGAAATGCAGCACCATCGCTATGTGGTACAGGTTCAGCATCTCGGCGCGGTGCTCGACCAGGACACCCTTCGGGAGACCCGTGGTGCCGCCGGTGTACATGAGCACCACGGGGTCGGTCTCGTCGGGCTCGTCGGGGAATTCCGGATCGACCGAGGCGATGAGTTCCTCGTACTTGATGTCGTGAGGAACGTCGGCATCGCCGATCAGCACCACGTGACGGATCGGACTCCGACCGTCGGACTCCTCCATGGCCTTGGCGAACAGTCCGGCGAACAATGCGTCGACGAACACCACCTCGGAACCGGAGTCCCGCACTATGTAGTCGAGTTCCTTGCCGGCGAGACGAAGATTCAGTGGGTTGATCACTCCTGCACCGAGAAACGCGGCGTGATAAAGCTCGAGGTATTGGTGGATGTTGGTGGACATCACCGCGAATCGGTCGCCGGGGCCCACACCGAGTTCACTCTTCAGGGCTCGACACAGGCGGGCAACGCGGTCGCCGTGTTGGGCGTAGGTGCTCCGGTATTCCTGGTCGATGACGCCGACCCTGTCGGCGTAACGGTCGAGGGCGGGCAGAAGGCCACGGGCGTAGACGAGTTCGCGCATGGCGAGCACATTAGCCTCGCCACGATGCGCGCGATACGACTTGGCAACGGCCCGATCATCGGTCCACGGTCGGCGCCCGGGATCGGCGCCAACGTCCAGGGACCGTCACTCATCGAGGTCCCCGACTGGGTGGTCGAACCCCTCGGACGGTTCTACCTCTACTTCGCCGACCACAAGGGCACCTACATACGTCTCGCCCATGCCGACGAGATCGAGGGCCCCTGGACCGTTCACGATCCGGGCTCCCTGCACCTCGACGAATCGCATTTTCTGACCGAATCCCCCCCCGCCACGCCCGACGAGATCGAGTCTCTGCGGGCAGCCTTCGCCGAGGTGCTTGGGCCGGATCACCTTCCCGACGAGTTGGTCACCGACTCGACCACCCCGCACATCGCGTCACCCGACGTCCATGTCGATCACGTCAACCGACGCATCATCATGTACTTCCACGGTCTCGATTCACTGGCCCTTCAGGTCACCCGCGCCGCGGTGTCCTCCGACGGGGTCATGTTCCGGGCCCGACCCGAAGTGCTCGGCGGTCCCTACATGCGGGCCTTCGCCTGGCGCGGTCGGACCTACGCTCTCACCATGCCCGGGCACTTCTCCCGCTCGGCCGACGGGCTCAGCGGTTTCGAGGCCGGACCCACCCTGTTCGACCGGAACATGCGCCACGCTGCGCTGCTGAGGCGAGGCGACAGCCTGCTGGTTTTCTGGACCCGTGTCGGTGACGCCCCCGAACGGATTCTCTGCTCGACGATCGATGTCGGTGGTGACTGGTCGGACTGGTCCGTTTCCGATGCCGTTGAGGTTCTGCGACCCGAGTTCGCTTGGGAAGGAGCCGACGCCCCGGCCCTGCCATCGAAGCGGAGCGTGGCCCACGGCCACGTCAATCAACTGCGAGACCCGGCGATTCTCCAACACGACGGCCGGGTGATCATGGCCTACGCGGCGGCCGGCGAGAGCGGCATTGCTCTCGCCGAAATCGAGATCTGAACCAGCCGGTCGGGTCAGCCGGCGCCGCGAACGTCGACCATCAGCTTCTGGAGGCCGCGTAGATTGATGCGACCGTTCCACTCGGGCTCGCCGACGACCTTGGCATCGGGGAACCGACTGATGAACGACCCGATGGCGATACCCCCCTCGAGCTTCGCCAACGACGCACCCAGGCAGTAGTGGATCCCGCTGCCGAACGACAGGTGGCTTCCCGCTCCGTCGCGTGTGAGGTCGAGGTCGGGGGCGGTGGCTCCCCAGTGCTCTGGATCACGGTTGGCCGATGCCAGCCCGGCCAACACGAACGATCCCTTGGCGATGACGCAGCCGCCGTACTCGATGTCGGAGGTGGCGATTCGGCGGGAGAACTGCACCGGGGAAACGAACCGAAGAATCTCCTCGATGGCGTTGGGGGAGATTCCGGGATCATCGATCCACAGACGCATCTGGTCAGGATGGCGAAGCAGTTCGTAGATGCCGGTGCCGACCAGGTTGACGGTCGTCTCGTGCCCGGCGACGAACAGCACCGAAGTCTGGTCGCGTAGTTCCACCGCCGACAACCTGTCGCCGTTCTCCTCGGCCTCGATCAGACGGGTCATCAGGTCGTCGCCCTGATTCGAGCGCTTCCACTCGATGACCCGGTCGATGTGGGCGTCCATCGCGATGTTGGCGGCGTGGGCGGCACGGATCTCATCCTCGGTGAGGATCGGGTCGAGGGTCTTGACCAGGGCCTCCGACCAGTCTCGGATTTGATCGCGATCGGCCCCGGGCATGCCCATCATCTCGGAGATGACGTCGAACGGGAGCGGGAACGCCAGCCGATCGACGACATCGGTGACCCCGTCGTCCGCCATCCGGTCGAGCGCGTCGTCGACCATTTGCTGGATCATCGGCCGCAGGGCCTCGATGGCGCGGGGCGTGAACACTTTCGACACCAGCCGCCGGAGCCTGGTGTGGTCGGGCGGGTCGGTGTTGAGTATCGACGAGTCGGCACCGGGAGCGTCATCGCCGAACAACTCCTCGAGCATCACCGCCCGTTGGCTCCCGCTCAGATCAGCGTTGGCGTCGTCGACGCTGAGGGCCGGGTCGCGCAGCAACCGGAACACGTCGGCGTAGCGGAACAACGCCCATGGCCCGGCGAGGGTCTGCTGTACCGGCGCCGATTCTCTCATCTCGGCGAGGTGGGGAAACGGATCGGCCACGTAGCCGGGGTCGAGAGGATTGTAGAAAACCGGGGCCTCATCCGAGATGGTCATGCCAGTACAGTAGGTGGCGTGGTCCGATCAGGTGGGTCTCCGAGCGAGGAGGACCACAGACAAGGAGGCGAAATCATGGGCATGTTCGACCGACTCATCGTTGGCGTCGATGGTTCCGATGGATCACGGAACGCGCTGCGTTGGGCATCCGCCCAGGCCCGAGGCAGCGAGGTGATTGCCGTTCATGGATTCTCTCCCGGTGAACAGCTGATAGCCGCCGCCGCCCAGATCAGCCTCGACGGGGTGAGGGCGGACCACGAATCACTGCTCTGCGGACCATGGACCGAACCCGCGTCGGAATTCGGGGTCGAACCGAAGTGTGAGTTGTACGACGACAGTGGGGCCAACTCCCTCATGATCGTGACGGCCAACCATGGCTCGGGCGTGATCGTGGTCGGCCACCAAGGTCATACCGGGTGGTCACGTCATCACGTTGGGAGCACCACGGCCAAGTTGCTGCACCGATGCGATGTTCCGTTGATCATCATCAGCCCCGACACGAAACCCGAGCCGATCATCGGTCCGATCGTCGTCGGCATCAGTGGTACGGCCGACCTCGAATCTGCCCACTTGGCCTGGGCCGCCGCCTTGGCCGGAGAGTCGGGTCTGAGACTCAACCTGGTGGGGGTGCATCAGCCGCCGTCGTACTTCGATCCCAGCCTCTCGATCGACTCGTCCGCCGTGAAGGAAGCCAACGCCTCATCGATGCGATCACTGGTCGGCGAGGTGCGGTCGAGTTACCCGAAGGTGGCCGTGAGGGGTGAGGTCCGAAGTGGCCTCGCCACCGCCGAGTTGGCAGCGGCCGCCGCCGATCACTCCGCCGGCATGGTCGTTCTGGGCAATCACCATCCGTCGCTCGCGGCCGCCTTGCTCAGCGGCTCGATCCTGCGCCACCTGCCGTCGATGATCTCGTGTCCGATGGCGGCCATCCCGGCCACTTGGCGGGGCTGAGTCAGCCGGCTCCGGCGTCCCGGTCGTGGTCGGCGTCGGGTGTGACCTCGTCGGGTCTCGATGTGCGTTCGTAGGCCTCGACCCGTGAAGAAAATGCGTCGAGGTCGGAGTAGCGCTCGGCCTGGCCGGGCCTCACCTTCACCCTGAGAGGGATGTCGGGCACCCTGAGAGGGATGTCGGGGTCGAGTTCCTCGACGTAGCGGCCGAGTATGTGGCGGTGTTCTTCCTCATCGAGGTCGAGTTGAAAGATCACACCGTGGGCACCATCGACCAGATCGCAGTGCCCGCCGTCGATGATCGGGCAGATGGTTCCTCCGCCGGGTCCGTGACAGGCCAAGATCCCGTGGCCCATACGGGAGAGGATGTCTCGGTCGAACACCGCCTTGGCGTCGGGCGAGTCGACCAGGATCGGGCTCACCGGGATCCGACGTTTCGAGTCGGAGCCGGTTTGCTTCTCGTCGCCCACGACCGGCCCCTCTCGCCCCTGTCGTCGCGACTGTCCGCCCGCCGATCCGGAACGTCCATAGTCGAAGGTCACGTCGCCATCAACCCCCGGCCGACTGAACACCACGATCCGGTGGGCTAGACATTGACCCATGGATCTCACATTTGGCGTATTCATTCCCCAGGGCTGGAAGATGGAGCTGTCCTCGATCGTCGACCCGGTCGACAAGTGGGCCAAGGCGACCGAGATCGCTCAGTTGGCCGAGGAACTCGGCTACGACTCGCTCTGGGTCTACGACCACTACCACAACGTGCCGGTGCCGGCTCACGAGACAATGTTCGAGTGTTGGACGACCTTGGCCGCCGTCTCGCAGCTCACCAGCCGAATCAAGCTCGGGCAGATGGTGTCGTGCACGCCCTACCGCGAGCCGGGCCTGACCGCGAAGATCACCTCCAACCTTGATGTCATCTCGAACGGCAGGCTCATCTGGGGGGTGGGGGCAGGATGGTACGACCAGGAGTTCAGGGGCTATGGCCACCCCTTCGATCCACCGGCCGACCGAATCCGCATGATGAAGGAAGCGGTCGAGATCGTCACCGCAATGTGGACCCAACCCGATGTCAGCTACCACGGCCGCCACTATGACCTCGACGGAGCGCAGTGCGACCCCAAGCCGGTTCAGCAGCCACGACCCCAGGTGCTGATCGGCGGGGGTGGCGAGCAACTCACTCTTCGAGTGGTGGCGAGGCTGGCCGACGCGTCGAACTTCGGTGGCCAACCCGACGAATTCCGTCACAAGTGCGATGTGCTGCGCGAGCACTGTTCCGCGGTGGGCCGCGACTACGACGAGATCCAGAAGACATGGTCTCCCGAGGTGTTCATTCGCGAGGACGACCAGGACATCATCGACGGCGGAAGCCGCTCGTTCTACGGCGAGGCCTACGACTCGTGGCGGGCGGGAAACCTGGTCGGCACGCCGGAGCAGGTGACCGAGAAGATCCGGACCTACATCGATCTCGGCTGCACGGGCTTCTACCCATGGTGCAGCGACTACCCCGAGACGGAGTCGATGCGCCTGCTCGCCAAGAGGGTGATTCCGGAACTACGCCGCTGAGGGGTGCGTTCACAGATCACAAGAGCGGTCGTAGAGTCGCGACACGAGCTAACGCCGGGAGACACACCGAGCCTCCCGACGAGAGGAGGCGTCATGCGCCGGTATCTTGTCGTGGCCCATCGAACACTCGGCGGAGCGCACCTGATGGATCATCTCCATCGACTTCGTGTCGATGACCCCTACTGCAGATTCCATCTGGTGGTTCCCCGGCACGTGCCCGAACACCCATCGTATGAGCCCGAGGAGATCGAGTCGACGGCGAGGCGCGAGCTCGATGACATCCTCGATCGAATGGCCAGTATGGGTATGGGAGCAACCGGTGAGACCGGCGACCGCGATCCCGTCGAAGCCGTGGCGGCTGCTGTCGATCGACTCACGGACCTCAGGATCGCCGGGATCGTCCTGTCGACTCTTCCGCGCGGCCGGTCGACGTGGATCCGCGGCGACGTTCCCGATCGCATGCGGACACGGTTCCCGACGATTCCCCTTGCCCACCTGATAGCCGACGAGGTCGCGGTGGCCTGAGGTCGAACTCCGCGGCGCAGCGACCGAACCGGGAACGCGGTCCGGCCTTCGCCGGGCCCCGGCCAAAACGCTCGAGGGCCCGGGTTCCTGATGGAACCCGGGCCCTCGATTCACATCAGGTAATCAGACCACCCGCACCGAAAGGGCTTCATCGCCCTTGCGACCCGGACCGATCTCGAACTCGACCCGCTGGCCCTCTTCGAGCGACCGGTAGCCGCTGCCTTCGATGTTCGAGTAGTGAACGAACACGTCGTCGCCACTCTCACGTGAGATGAAGCCGAAGCCCTTCTCGGAGTTGAAAAACTTAACTGTTCCGGTAGCCACCGGGGTCTCCTTGCTCCCAGGCAACGCCCGGGCCCTTCATTGATTACCGGCAACGGTATCCGGATCGCCGGTCAAATCATCTCGGCACCGGTCGAAACCTGGATGCCGAACCGACCCACCGACGGTTCAGCCGCCCTGGCTCAGACGCATCATGCCGAGATCGAGTCGCGTTCGGACCCTGACCAGATCGCCGAGGGCGGCCCGCACCTCACCGTCCAGCGCCCAGAACTCGCCTGGACACCGGATCCGGTCCGCCCATGTGGGGGAGAGCGAACGGGTCTCATCGGTGACAACCGCGACCCATCCGACAGATTGGATATCCACCGCATCGGGAAGTGCCCCGATCAGATCGGAGAAATCGGCTGCCGATCGAGCGGCCTTGAGCCCTCGGGAGATCGATACCACCCGACGCCTCCTGTCTGCGATTCGCTTCTCGATGGAAGCGAATCGCAGAATCGTCTGCCCACTGAACGGTGCGGGACGAGTGGCTGATCCCGACGGGAACCGGTCGCGTCGCGTGAAGACGGCGAGCTGGTCCTCGAGCAATCCACCGGCACCGATGGCGCCCACAACCCGCCGGGCGAGGACTCTGCAGCTCTCGACATCGTCACACCTCACGACTCACCACCCGATCTCGGCTTGGATGACTCACTTCGAACCGTCGAGCGTGCCGTGCGGGATCAGCCCTTGAGCAGAAGGAGGATTCGGTCGACTGTCGACGCCACGAATTCGGCGTCGAGCGTTTCCTGTCGGAGCAGTGAGCGGACGATGAACGGACCCTCGATGAAGTCGAAGGCGGTCTCGAAGTCGAGTTCGGGGGAAATCTCGCCACGCGCCTTGCCGCGACCGAAGATCGTCATGAGTGGGATCATGCGTTTGCGTCCCATCGACTGTTGGAGCCGGTGGAGTTCGGAATCACTGGCGGCGGCCGAGAGGACGTCGAGTGTGGCCACCCGCAAGGCCGGGTCGGCGAAGACCGGCAGGACCTCGGTGAGAAACTCCAGGAGATCAGCGCGGAGTGAGCCGTTGTCCGGGGTCGAAGGCACTGGGGTTGCGCCGTCGTAGGCCGCGATCAACAGTTGGTTCCGGGTGGGGAAGTGGCGATAGATGGTTGTCTTGGCCACCCCCGATCGGCGGGCGACCTCTTCAATGGTGAAACAGTGCCCGCCCACGGTGAGGATGAGTTCGATGGCAGCTCCGAGCATTTTCGCCCGGGCTGCCTCGCTGCGAGGTCGAGCCATAACGCTTCCCATCGTGGCGTAATTCCGGCTCCGACGACGAATCGAGCCGATCTCGCGATGTGTCGATCTCGCCGTGTGCGGCAGGACCCGTGGCATACGGCAGGTCTCTTGATTGAATACGCTACGCAACGTTGCGTAGCGATCCATCGAGGATCGCCGGGAGGACCGACGATGTCACATGCCCTGTACCGGTTGGGCCGCTTCGCCGCCGTCGCCCCGGCGGTGATCGATGCCGGGGTCGGTGTGGCAACGCTGATCGCGTTCCCGACCACATCACCCCAGGACGGCGCCACCTTCGACACCATCAAGCGGCTTCGAGCGGAGGTCTTGCCGTCGGTGTTGGACCAGAGCCCGGCCCGGGCCCACGTCGGCGGCCAGACGGCAAGCTGGGCCGATATCGGCAATCGGGTCAGTGGCCGACTGCCGCAGTTCCTCGCGGCGGTGATCCTGCTCTCGTTCCTGCTGCTCACCGTGGTGTTCCGGTCGGTTCTCGTGCCGCTGAAGGCCGCTCTGTTGAACCTGCTCAGGGCCCGCCGCGGGATTGATTGCGTGATTCATTACGCGTCGTGGATGAGGTCGTAGTTCCATTCGCCGTGCCAGTCGTGGGGGGTGATCGGGATCTCGGCGAGTTCGGTGTCGGAGATCTTGACGCCGGTGGGGTAGTAGTTTGGGTCGTGGCCGGCGGTGATGGTGAGTCCGGTTTGGGTGGTGGTGGCGGATATGAGTTTGATGATGGTTCGGATGTCGGTGAGGGGTTGTCCTCGCCAGTTCATGGAGATGAAGCTGAACATGCGGTGTTCGATCTTGTTCCATTTCGACGTGCCGGGAGGGTAGTGACAGACCGTGACGTTCAAGCCGGTCTCAGCCGCGAACTCAGCGAGGTGTTTCTTGAAGGCCCGGACCCGGTAGCCGTTGGACCCGCCGGCATCGGCGGTGATCAACAACGAGGTGGCATCACCGAACCGGGCCGAGCCCATCTGATTCCACCAGCGCCGGATCGATTCCACCGCGAACTCGGCGGTGTCGGAGCAGTCACCGACATTGACCCAGCCCTCGTCGTTGGCGACGTCATAGACCCCATAGGGGATGGCCTTGGCGAATTCGCCCAAGGACCGATCCGGGAAGTCGTGGTCGTTGACTTCTTCAGGTTCGCCCTTGGGCTGCCACTCGCTGCCACCGTTGGCGTAACGGCCGATCAGTTCCTTCTTCTTTGTGTCCACACTGATCACCGGTTCGTTGGCCGCCAGCCGCTCGGTCACCAACTTGTTGAGATACCGGAACTGGCCATCACGATCAGGATGCGACGTCCCCTCGATTGTCTTGGCCGGCGCCTGCAACGAATACCCCATCTGATGCAACAGTCGCCGCACCAGCTCAGCGGACACCGCGAACCCCTGCGACTTGAGCTCTCGGGCCAGTTCATAGGTCGACTTCAACGTCCACCGCAGAGATGACATCGGATTGCCCCGCGTATCAGGATGCACCAACTCATCCAGCGCTTCGAGCAAGCCAGGCTGCTTGTCGATCGCCGGGCGGTCACCAGCACCGGGCGCCCGCACCCGATCCGAC
>QIIW01000079.1 GCA_003231645.1 Acidimicrobiia bacterium
AGCCCCAGGCCGGCGAACCGGTGTACGCCGAGAAGATCCGCAAGTCGGAACTGGAGATCGACTGGACGCGGTCGGCCGAGGAGATCAACCGACTGGTCCGGGTCGGTGGCGCCTGGACCACCTGGCGGGCCAAGCGGCTCAAGATCAACAGGGCCGTCGTCGTGGATTCCGGCAACCCCGCCGATCACCGGGTCGATGTCGTACCGGGTTCGCTCGACGGACCGGCCGTGGTCACCGGTCGTGGCCTGCTGCGGCTGGTCGAGGTCCAACCCGCGGGCCGGGCCACGCTGGCGCTCGAGGCATGGGTCAACGGGGCTCGGCCGACCCCCACCGACCGGCTCGGCTCGTGAGCGACGATCCCCGTGTACTGGCGATCGCCGCCCTGGTCCGCATCGACACCGAAGGGGCGTTCGCCAACGTCGTGCTGCCCCGGATGCTCGACGCATCCGATCTCGACCGGCGCGATCGCGGTTTTGTGACCGAACTCGTTTATGGCTCCACCCGTCGTCGTCGTGCCCTCGATCATGTGATCGACCGCTATCTCGTCCAGGACCCGCCGCCCTCCGCCCGGGCCGCGCTGCGACTCGGTGCGTATCAACTCATCGAACTGCGGACACCAGCCCATGCCGCCGTATCGGCCACCGTGTCGGCCGCCCCCAAACGATTCCGGGGCCTGGTCAATGCGGTGTTGCGGAAGGTTGCGGGCGCGGCTGCCTCGGGAATCGAATACCCCGATGCCGCGGTCGAACTCAGCTATCCGGACTGGATCGTCGACCTGCTCCGCCGTGACCTCGGCGCCGGCCCGGCCGAGGAGGCGATGCGAACGATGAACAAAGCGCCCGCCGTCCACCGCCGCGTCGACGGCTACATCCAGGACCCGAGCTCGCAGCTCGTCGCCGCTGCCGTTCCCGCCCAACCCGGCACGATGGTCCTCGACCTGTGTGCGGCACCGGGTGGCAAGGCGACGGCGCTCGCCGCCCGGGGGGCCACGGTCGTTGCTGCCGATCTCCGGGCAATCCGGGTCGGACTGATCGCCGCCAACCGCGCGACCCTCGGTCTCGACAACCTTCATCCGATGGTGGCCGACGGGCTCCACCCGCCGTTTCGCGATGCCACCTTCGACGCCGTGCTGGTCGACGCGCCGTGCTCGGGACTCGGTGCGCTGCGACGTCGCCCGGATGCCCGCTGGCGCATCCGACCCCACGACATAGACAATCTCGCCGACCTGCAGGCTGCTCTGCTCACCCGGGCGGCCGCCCTTGTGAAGCAGGGTGGGTCACTCGTCTACAGCGTGTGCACCCTCACCGACGCCGAGACGACCGGTCCGATCGAGGCCGTGGCCGCGGCAGGCGCACTTGACGCCTTCGACCCGATGCCACCGCCGGCCGGAGATTGGCAGCCCCGCGCCGGATCCGGCAATGTCGCCTTCTTGTTGCCGGGCGATGATCACGACGGCATGGGCATGGCGGTCTGGCGACGCGCCGGCCGCGGCTAGTGTCGCGCCATGTCCCAGGACCGACGCCGGCACCGTGCTGAGGATCGAGAGCAACCGCTCGAGGCCAGGATCCTCACCGTGTCGGACGGCGTCGTGGCCGGCACTCGTGAGGATCGCTCCGGAGCCATCCTCGAGCAGCACCTGACCGTCGCCGGGTGGCGTGTCGTCGAGAGGGCGGTCACCGCCGACGGCCGCGAGTCGGTGGCGAGTTCGTTGCGGCGACTCACCGCCGGGTTCCGCGGTCTGGTGGTCACCACGGGCGGTACCGGATTCGGGCCCCGCGACCTCACCCCGGAGGGCACTCGGGCCGTGATCGACCGCGAGGCTCCCGGCCTGGCCGAGGCCATGCGGCTGGTCAGCCCGCTCGGTCGTCTCAGCCGGGCGGTCGCCGGCACCCGGGGTACCGCCTTGATCGTCAACACCCCGGGTTCATCGAAGGGTTGTGTCGAGACGATCGATGCCGTGATCGACGTGCTGGGCCACGCGGTGCGGCTCCTGGTCGACAACCACGATCCCCACCCCTCGGCTGACACCCCTCGCGGATCCGAGGCATCCGACCGGTGAGCACCGTCGACGACGAGCGGTTCATGGCCTTGGCGGTCGAGGCCGCGGCGCGGGCGCGACACCGCACCTCACCCAATCCGTGGGTCGGAGCGATAATCGTTGATGCCGACGGCAGGATTTCGACGGGCGCCACCAACCCTCCGGGTGGCCTCCATGCCGAACGCGAGGCCCTGGCCGCCGCGGCGTCGTCGGCTGCCGGGTCGACGCTCTACACCACCCTCGAACCGTGCAACCACATCGGCCGTACCGGTCCGTGTACCGAGGCCGTCATCGAAGCCGGTATCGCCAGGGTCGTGGTCGGCATCGAGGATCCCGACCCCCAGGTGGCCGGAGCCGGCGTGGCCCGCCTGCGGGCGGCCGGTGTCGAGGTCGAGGTGGGCGTCATGGCCGACACGGTCGCCGTTCAACTGGCGCCCTATCTGCATCATCGCCGTACCGGCCGACCGTGGGTCGTGCTGAAGCTGGCGGCATCGGCCGACGGACGAACCGCGGCCCCCGACGGTTCTTCGCAGTGGATCACCGGACCCGAGGCCAGAGCCGACGCCCACCGTATCCGGGCCGAGTCCGATGCCATCCTGGTCGGGGCCGGCACCGTCAGGGCCGACGACCCGTCGCTCACGGTGCGCGACTGGCCGGCCGGCGACTCGATACCTGTTGAGGAGATAACCGATCCCCGTCGGATTGTTCTGGGGACCGCGCCCGCCGGCGCGCGCGTCCGCCCGTGTCTCGAATGGAGCGGTGCCCTCGGGGATCTGCTCGACCGTCTCGGTTCACAAGGTGTGGTGCAGCTGATGGTCGAGGGTGGCGCCGGTGTCGCCCGGTCGTTCCACCGGGCCGGCCTGGTCGACCGATACGTGCTCTACACCGCGCCGGTCCTCTTCGGTGGCGATGATGCCCGCGGGTTGTTCGCCGGACCCGGTGCCGCCTCCATCCACGACGTCTGGAGGGGTGAGATCATCGCCGTCACCAGGCTGGGCGATGATCTGCGGATCGACATGCAATCTGCCTCGGTCGTGGCGGAACGTGGCCGGTAACCTCGTCGTCGTTCACCCCGGACGTCTCCTCCACCAGAGCCGCCGGACCACAGGTCACCGGACGAAGGATTCGTCGTGCTGAAGCTCGTACTGCCCAAGGGATCACTCGAGAAGGCGACCCTGCAACTGTTCGAGGCCGCCGACCTGCCGGTGACCCGGTCGTCATCGGTCAACTACAAGGCCGAGATAGCCGATCCCCGCATCGGTTCGGTACGAATCCTGCGCCCTCAGGAGATTGGGCGCTACGTCGCCGACGGCCTGTTCGACATCGGCATCACCGGCCGTGACTGGATCGAGGAGACCTCCAGCGAGGTCGTGTCGCTCGGTGAGCTCAAGTACTCCAAGGCCACCGCGAACCCGGTGAAGATCGTGCTGGCGGTGCCCGGCGACTCTCCGTGGCAGTCGGTCGCCGACATGCCCGACGGAGTGAGAATCTCCAGCGAATACCCGGAGATCACGAGGCGCTTCTTTGCCGACGCCGGCGTTGAGGCCGACATCCGACTCAGCTACGGCGCCACCGAGGCCAAGGTCCCCGACATCGTCGATGCCGTGGTCGACATCACCGAGACCGGAAGCGCCCTGCGCGCCGCCGGGCTCCGCATCACCGACACTCTCCTCACGTCCTACACCGAGCTGATCGCCAACCCGGAGGCCCACGCCGAGCCGGACAAGGCCCACGCCATGGCCCAGATCCACACACTGCTGCGGGGTGTGCTCGATGCCCGGGGCCGGGTGCTGGTGAAGATGAACGTGCCCACCGACAAGCTCGACGCGCTCATCGGACTCCTTCCCTCGATGAAGGCCCCGACCGTCAACGAGCTGTTCCGTGGCGCCGGCTACGCGGTCGAGACCGTGGTGGCCAAGACCGACATCAACATTCTGATTCCGGCCCTGCGCGATCACGGCGCCACCGGGATCGTCGAGATCCCGATCGCCAAGATCGTACCGTGATCGACGCGGCGGCCAAGTACCGGGACCCGACGGTGGAGTGGTTCTTCCACTGCTCCGAGATCGCCGACGGCTCCAGATCGACGGAACCGGCCACCGAGGTCACGTTCCGTCTCGTCGCCGGTCACGTGGGCCGCCTCGAAGCCCACGACATCAGGCCGGCCTGAATTGGCCCGTGACGCCTCGCCTGGTCGCCGGGCGTCGGTGGCATCTTGAGTGGTATCGCCGTACTCCTGGTCCTGGTGTCGGCGCTGATGCACGCGGTGTGGAACTCCCGGACCCGTTATGGTGACGACCGGGTCAGCGAGCTGACGGTCGCCTATGCCACCGGTGCGGTGATCCTGTCGCCGTGGCTCGTGGTGGATCCGCCCCTCGAAGTCATCGAGTTGGTGCTCCTGAGCGGTGTCACCCACGCCGGCTACCTCATGTTCCTGTCGGCCGCCTACCGCCGAGGCGAGCTGGCCACCGTGTACCCGCTGGCCCGGGGTTCGGCGCCACTGATTCTCGGGGTGGTCGGTATCTGGGTGCTCGATCAGACACCCACCGTGGCGGTGTTCGCGGGTGCCGGCGTGTTGGCGCTCGGACTGGTGTTGATCGGAGGTGTGGCGTGGGGTGACGGTCAGCGGCACGCCCTGCTGATGGCGTTGGTGACGGGAGCGTTCATCGCCTCCTACTCGGCGCTCGACTCGTTGGGGGTGCGCAGCACCGGTGCCGTCGGCTTCTTCGCGGCATCGTCGATCGTGGCGGTGGTGATCATGATCGCGATCAATCGTCAGTCGGTCGAGCGTCTGCGGGGGTCGTTGCGGGCCGGTGCCGCGATCGGCATCTTGCAGTCGACCGGATACGTGCTGGTGCTCCTGGCGTTCGCCCGGGCCGAGTCGGCTCGTGTCGTCACTCTGCGGGGCACGTCGGTTCTTTTCGTGCTCATGCTCTCGCGGCGGAGTCTCAACTCGCGTCTGATCACCGGCGCATTGATGGTGGTCACCGGTGCCGCCCTGGTCGTGAGCTGAACCGACTCAGTCGCTGTCGCCGTTGTTCTCGGTGTCATCCTGGTCGTGGTCGTGCCGATGTGACTTGACCTGCACGAAACCGAGGCGAAGCTGGCCGAGGGCGTCGCGCAGGGTCGGCTCGGCCTCACCCAGCCGGCCGGTGAGGCTGTCGACTATTGCTCCGAGGGCGTCGATCGCCATCGATGCCTGGCCCAGGTCCGGATCGTGCTGTGAGAGGTGCAGAGCCGCCAGTTCGTACAGCCCCATCGCATGGTTGGCGACGATCGAAGCGGCGTCGGCCTCCAACAGGCGGGTCTGGGAGTCCATCATCTCGCGAACCATCTCTTCGGCCTGACCCCGTTGCGCGGGGGTGAGATCGTCGAGCGTCATGCCTTCGGGCAGGACCGTCGCGATGGCGTCGTCGAGGTTGGGGTCGGCGGCCGGCGCGTCGGGCACGCCATCGGGCGTGGGCTCCGGATTGCGGGGAACCTCGTGCTCGCCGTCGGGGGTCCAAAGTGAACTCATCTGTCGGTCCTCGTCTCTGATTCGCTTCGTCTACGGTGAGGACGGTCGGCCCCGGGGCGTGGTCGACTCCTCGGCCTGCTACGCTAGCGGCGACAATTCAGCGGAAAGTGGGGTTCAGCCCCCACCCGGCCACCGACCTCTCGGGGTCATGTGCGTCCGGGTCGACCGATCGTCACACTCCGGTGTGGTCGCGGACGTCGATTTTCCGGCGTCCGCTTCGTCGTTTTGGCGGAGTGGATGATCACCACCACCACCACGGAGGTTTCGTGCTCACGAGGAGTTCAAGCAAATAGCCGGTCCAGCAGACGAGCCGAGGATCAACGACAGGATCCGCGCCAGAGAGGTCCGACTGGTCGGAGCCGACGGCGATCAGATTGGTATCAAGCCTTTGTCGGAGGCGCTCAACATCGCGAGGGCGTCCAATCTCGACCTTGTCGAGGTTGCCGATCGGGCGGACCCACCGGTTTGTCGGATCATGGACTACGGGAAATACAAGTACGAGGCCGCTCAGCGGGCCAAGGAGTCGAGGAAGAAGTCGTCCAACATCTCCGTCAAGGAGATGAAGTACCGGCCCAAGATTGGACCCGGTGACTTCGATACCAAGACCCGCAAGGTCGAGCAGTTTCTCGGTGACGGCCACAAGGTCAAGGTCACGATCATGTTCCGGGGCCGTGAGATGCAGCATCCCGATCTGGGTCGCAAGATCCTGAACCGGGTGGCCGAGGACGTCGAACACGTCGGCAAGGTCGAGTTCCACCCCCGCCAGGACGGCCGCAACATGGTGATGGTGCTCGCCCCCGACAAACAAGCCAAGGCTCGTCACGAAAAGGCCTTGCAGAAGGCCGAAGCGGAAGCCGCGGCGGCGCAGGAAGCGCTCAGCGAAGAAACCGAATCCTGAAACAACCAAGTCCGGTACCCCCGAGGTGCTGTGAACACGAGGTCAAGTCATGCCCAAGATGAAATCTCACCGAGGTGCCGCCAAACGCTTTCGGCGCACCGGCACCGGCAAGCTCCGCCGCCGCCAGGCCAACAAGAACCACATCCTCGAGAAGAAGAGCCCGAAGCGCATTCGTCAGCTTCGTGGCGACGCTCCCGTTGCCAAGGCCGACGAGCGCAAGCTGCGCGATCTCGGCGTCTGACCCCTTCCATCGTACGACTGCACGAAAAGAACTGAGCAAGGAGAAACACGATGGCGAGAGTAAAGCGCGCCGTTCACTCGAAGAAGCGCCGCAGGGTCGTCCTCGAACGAGCCAAGGGCCACTACGGCAACCGGTCACGCTCGTGGAAGTCGGCCAACGAGTCGGTCATGCACGCCGGCAACTACGCGTTCCGCGACCGCCGGGCCCGCAAGGGGGAGTTCCGCAGATTGTGGATTCAGCGCATCAACGCCGCGTGTCGATCCAATGGCACCAGCTACAGCCGGTTCATCGCCGGGCTCAAGGTGGCCGAGGTCGAGGTCGACCGCAAGATCCTCTCCGATCTGGCCATCACCGATCCGGCGTCGTTCACCGCTCTGGTCGAGGTCGCCAACGGTGCCCTCGCGGAAGCCTCGGCGCCCTGATCGAACGATCATGACGAGTGGCTCTCACATCGGCCGGGCCTTCGCCGATGGCGAGGTGGCGGGGGCGAAGAATCCGAGAATCGTCGAATTGCGTCGCCTGATCGGGAGACGAAGTTCGCGTTCGCCCGACGTGTTGCTCGAAGGACCCCGCACGGTCGCCGAGGCCATCGATGCCGGATTCATGCCGTCCACGGTGATGGTCCCCGAGGGGCGGGGAGCCGATTCCGGTGTTTCGGTCGTGCTCGATCGTCTTGGAGCCGAGGTCGAGGTCCTGTGGGTGCGAGCCAAGGTCTTCGACAGGCTCGCCCCGTCGGTCACCCCTCAGCCGATGCTGGCACTACTCGGTCGACCCGAGGCCGAGATCCCGTCGCATCTGGGGCCCGACGACGTGGTGCTCGTGTTGGTGGGCGTGTCCGACCCGGGCAACGTCGGCACGCTGATCCGTGTGGCCGACGCGGTGGCCGCCGGCTGCGTGGTGGTGATCGCCGGGGCCGATCCGTGGGGAGCCAAGGCCGTGCGGTCCTCGACCGGTTCGGTGATGCGGGTTCCGGTCGTGCAGTCGGAGTCGGCCGCGGCCGCCCTCGGGGCGCTGCGAGGTGCCGGTGCAGCCGTCGTTGCCGGCGATGCGGCCCGTGGTGTCGCCTACGACTCGGGCGTGATCCGCGGCCCGGTGGCAATTGTCCTCGGTTCGGAGGCCCATGGGCTGGGTCGCGATCTCAACTCACTGGTCGACACGTGGGTGCGCATCGACATGCCGGGTCGAGCCGAGTCACTCAACGTGGCGATGGCCGGAACGCTGCTGGCGTTCGAAGCCCGGCGGCGAACCTGATCGATGAACCGGCATCGCCGTTCCAGGCGCCTCGATCGGGCGGGAGATCCACGACGAGCTTCTCCATCTCGCGGGTCATCGCTCAGCAAGGTCACGTCGAAGGCTGATCAGGCGAGGAGATCGTGGTCAGCGGGGTGGCGGCGGACATAGGCGGCGGCGAACGGGCAGATCGGGGTCACCCGGAGGCCCCTCTCGCGCATGTCGTCGAGCATGCCGCGCATGAGCCGGTCGGCCATTCCCCGGCCACGCATTTCGGGATCGGTCTCGACGTGGGGAACCAGCACGACTTGGTCGCCGGTCAGCTCGTAGTCGGCGATCGACACGATACGACCGTCGACCCTCAACTCGTAGCGGCGGCGATCGGCGTTGTCGGTCACGGTGAAGTCACTCACACGATGATTGTCGCAGATACCGACGGTCGATCCCCGCCGGTACCCGGCAAACGTCGCCATCGCAGCGGTCCACACGCCCTACGATGTGCCTCCGATGATCGAGCAACTCCGAAATGCTGCGAGCGAAGCTGAGAAGCGACTGGCCGAGGCCACCGATCTCGACCAGTTGAGCGCGGTCGATTCCGAATTCCTGGGCAAGAAATCCGTGCTCACCGGACTCAAGAAACAGCTCGGCGGGCTCGATCCGGACCAACGCAGGAACGCCGGACAAGCGCTCAACGAGGCCCGCCGACGAATTGAGACCGCAGTCATCGAAGCCCGTACCAGGCTCGAGTCCGGTGCCCTCCACGCCCGCTATGAAGCCGAACGTCTCGATCTCACCGAGCAGCTCGAGCAGATTGAGCGGGGCCACTACCACCTGGTCACCCAAGCCCGAGATCGTCTCGAGGACGTGTTCGTCGGTATGGGCTTCAGAATCGCCGAAGGGCCCGAGGTCGAGACCGCCTGGTACAACTTTGAGGCCCTCAACATTCCCGAGTGGCACCCCGCTCGCGGCAGCTTCGACACCATCTTCGTCGACCTCGGTGAGCCCGAAGAGGTGATGCTTCGCTCCCACACCTCCCCGGTACAGATCCGCACCATGGAGAACCAGGAGCCACCCATATACATAGTGGCCCCGGGCCGCACGTTCCGGACCGACACCGCCGACGCCACCCACCTGCCGGCGTTCAACCAGATCGAGGGCCTGGTCGTCGACCGCGGTATCACCCTCGGTGATCTGGCCGGCACCATCGACAGTTTCGTTCACGCCTTCTTCGGCGGCGAGGTGAAGAGCCGTCTGCGTCCGTCGTACTTCCCGTTCACCGAGCCGTCGGCCGAGTTCGACATCTCCACGGCCGACGGAACATGGCTCGAGCTGGGGGGCTGCGGGATGGTGCACCCCAATGTGCTGCGCAACTGTGGCATCGACCCCGAGCAATGGCAGGGGTTCGCCTTCGGCTTCGGCATCGACCGCCTCGCGGTGATGCGCCACCAACTCGACGATATTCGCGAACTGGTCAACAACGACGTCCGCTTCCTGAGGCAGTTCTGATGAAGGTCCTACTTTCCTGGCTCCGCGAATTCGCGCCCGATATCGATGGCGACCCCGTCGAACTCGGCGAAACGCTCAGCGCCCTCGGCCTCGCGGTTGAGGAGATGACCATCACCGGCGGAGGCCTCGACGGCATCGTGTTGGCCAAGGTCCTCGATCTGAGCCCGCATCCCGACGCCGACAAGATTCAGATCGTGCAGGTCGACGCCGGCGACGGCGAGGCCACCCAGGTCTGCTGCGGTGCGTTCAACATGTCGGTCGGCGACCTGATCCCGTTCGCCACCATCGGGACGGTCATGCCCGACGGCATGGAGATCGGCCGGCGCAAGATGAGGGGGCAGCTGTCGAACGGCATGTGCTGTGCCGCGGCCGAGATCGGACTCGGCTGCGACGACCAGGGCATCATGATCCTCACCGGTCGTGCCTCCGAGGAGCAGGTGGGAGCACCGATCACCGAGGCGCTCGGCATCGAGGCCGACGTGTTGTGGGACCTCGAGGTCAACGCCAACCGCCCCGACGCCATGTCGGTGGCCGGAGTGGCCCGCGACCTGGCCGCCGGTCTCGGGGTGCCGTTCACGTTCCCCGGGTTCGACGTGCCCGCGGGCCCAATCGGGAAATCCGTTGACGACCTCACCCGGATCGAGATCCTCGACCCGGTGCTGTGCGGTCGCTTCGTCGGCCGGGTGCTCGAGAACATCACCATCGGCACCTCGCCCGCCTGGATGGCCAATCGGCTCACCTCGCTCGGCATGCGTCCCATCAACTCGGTGGTCGACATCTCCAACTACGTGATGCTCGAACTCGGCCAGCCCAACCACACCTACGACCTCGGCCTCGTCCCCGGCGGACACCTCCGGGTGCGTCGGGCCCGCGAGGGCGAGAAGATCGTCACCCTCGACGGCGTCGAGCGCACGCTCGTGGCGTCCGACGGTGTCATCGCCAACGGCGACGATGTCGCCATCGGCATCGCCGGCGTGATGGGTGGTGCCTCTACCGAGATCTCCGACACCACCACCGATGTGCTCCTCGAGATGGCGTGGTGGGATCCGCCGTCGATCTCGCGGTCGGTCAAGCGGCTCAACCTGCCCAGCGAGGCGTCCGGCCGGTTCCGGCGCGGCGCCGACTGGGGTGTCAACATCGACCGGGCCTGCGATCGTTTCGTACAGCTGGCGGTGGCCAACGGCGTGATCTCGGCCGACGGTGTGATCGCCGGCCGAATCGACGTCGAGGGTGAATTACCGGATCGCACGCCGATCCGGGTGCGTACTTCGAAGGTCAACGGTCTGCTCGGCACCTCGCTGTCGACGATCGAGATGGCCGGCCACCTGAGCTCGATCGGCTTCGGGGCCGAAGTCACCGGTGACGATCTCGACGTGGCCATACCCACTTGGCGCTGGGACGCCGTCACCGAGACCGATGTGGCCGAGGAGGTTGGTCGCCTGCACGGATACGCCAATATCGAGCGCACCGTGCCACGCGGTGTGCAGACCGGAGCCCTCACCAGTTACCAGAGGGACCGCCGACTGGTCAGGGAGCTACTGGTGGGCGCGGGATGCGACGAAACCCAGCCGATGCCGTTCCTTGCTCCGGGCGATCTCGCCAGGGCTGGAATGCCCGAGGACGGTGTCACGCTCACCAATCCGCTGGTCGCCGACGAGTCGGTACTGCGCACATCGCTGCTGCCCGGCCAGCTCAAGGCCATCGCCTACAACCAGTCGCATCGCAACCCCGACGTGAGTTTCTTCGAGATCGACCACGTGTTCCTGGCGGCCGAGCCAGGTGGGATCCTCCCCGATGAGCGTGAATATCTGGCGGTGGCGCTGGCGGGTCGCGAGGCCGGCGATGCCGTCGCCATCCTCGGACTGCTCGGCCGCTCGCTGGCCCTTCCCAATGTGCAGCTCCGCCCGGCGGTGCCGCCCGGTCTCCACCCGACCCGGTCGGCCGAGGTCGTGGTGGCCGGCCGGGTGCGCGGCGTCGTCGGCGAAGTGGCCTTCGAGGTGGCCGAGGCGTTCGGCGTGTCGGGCCGGGTCGGTTGGCTTGAACTCGATCTCGGTGCTCTGCTCGATGGACCGCACGGCAATCACAGGTATCGGCCGGTGAGCAAGTACCCGTCGAGCGATGTCGACCTGGCCTTCGAGGTTCCCGAGGACGTGGCCGCGGCCAGGGTCGAGGGATCGATCCACAAGGGCGGCGGATCGTTGCTCACCGAGGTGAGGCTCTTCGACGTCTACCGTGGTGCCGGGCTGCCCGACGGTGTCCGCAGCCTCACGTATCGGCTTCGGTTCCAGGCCGACGATCACACGCTCACCGACTCCGAAGTCGCTGCTGCCCGCCGGGCTTGCATCGACATGGTGGCCAGGCAGCAGGGCGCGGTGCTCCGAGGCTGACGCGACCCGGTCGGATCCGACCGGGTCGGCAATCGGTCGACCCGATGCGTAGGGTTCGGGTCATGCGCATCTGGCAGTCACATGAACTCGGCGATCCCATCGACGTGCTACGGCTCGAGGAGACCGATGCCCCCACGCCGGGACCCGGTCAGGTTCTGGTCGACACCGCCGCGGTGGGCCTCATATTCCCCGACGTCCTCACATGCCGCGGCCAGTACCAGGTGCCAACCCGCTTCCCCAGCACACCCGGCGGCGAGACCGCAGGTGTGATCAGCGCTCTGGGCGAAGGAGTCGAGGGGCTCGACGTGGGCACCTCGGTCACCATGCTCGGCGGCGGACTACGTGAGCACAACGTGGTCGATGAGGGTTCGGTGTTCGCCTACCCGACCGACGCGCTCAGTGCCGCGCAGGCGGCCGCGATTCCCATCAACTACTGCACCACATGGTTCGCCCTCCACGACCGGGCACAAATCCAAGAGGGTGAGACCGTGCTCATCACCGGTGCGGCCGGCGGTACGGGCACGGCCTGCATTCAGCTCTCGTTGGCGGCGGGAGCCGTGCCGATCGCGATCGTCGGCGGCGGCGAGAAGGCCGACCTTGTGCGCAGCCTCGGTGTGGAATTGGTGGTCGATCACCGGGCCACTCCCGAATGGGTCGACACGGTGCGCGAGATGTCGGGTGGGGGAGTCGATGTTGCCTACGACGCGGTCGGTGGCGATGCCTTCCACCAGGTACGGCGTTGCATGGCATGGAACGGTCGGTTGCTCATCATCGGTTTCGTCGGTGGAATCGCCCAGGCCCCCACCAACCACGCCCTGCTCAAGAACTACTCGATCGTCGGGGTCCACTGGGGGGCGTCGCTGATGCGCGACCCCACCGGCCTGTCACGCCAGATGGACATCATCTTCGGGTTGGCCAAGCAGGGCAGGGTACAGCCGGCGCTGTACCCGCCGGTAGCGTTCGACCAGGCCGCTCGGGCGCTCCAGGACATGGCCGACCGCAAGATCTACGGCAAGCTCGTGGTCGACCTGTCACTCTGAACCGAGTTAGTGGTAGTTCCGAATACGATAGATCATCTAACGTCTCGGTGGTACGTTGGCGGGATGGACGATTTCAGGGCAAAGGCGCAAGCCCATCTGGTACCGCACTTCACGAGGGGCGCCGCGTGGCGCCGCGGCGATCTCATCGTCATGGACCACGGCGATGGCTGCTACATCCATGACACCGACGGTGTCCGCTACCTCGACGGACTGTCGGGACTGTTCTGCACCAGCCTCGGCCACAGTCGCACCGACCTTGTGGCGGCGGCCGCCGAGCAAATGGGCAAGCTCGCCTACTACCCGACCTGGGGATACACCAACGAGCCGGCGAGCCGGGCCGCGGAGATGATAGCCGAGGTGGCGCCGGGCGACCTCGACGAGGTGTTCTTCGTGAGTTCCGGCTCCGAAGCGATCGAGTCGGCCCTCAAGTTCGCCCGCAACTACCACCTCAGCCGGGGCGACACCGGCCGTTACAAGGTGATCTCCCGGGAGTGGTCATATCACGGCACCACACTCGGAGCCCTCGCGGTCACCGGCATCGCGAAGCTCCGCGATCCGTTTGCGCCGATGCTGTGGGACGGTGTGCGCCACGTCCGCAACACCCTTGGTGACTCGGTACCGCCGGGCACCCCGCCGAGTGAGCTGGCCTCGGTGCAGGCGGTCGAGGACATGATTCTCGCCGAAGGCCCGGACACGGTCGCCTTGGTGGTCGCCGAGCCGGTGCAGAACGGTCGAGGAGCCCTCGTGCCGCCCGATGGCTACTGGCCGGAGCTGCGACGGGTCTGCGATCGCTACGGCGTGCTGTTGTGCGCCGACGAGGTGATCAACTCCTTCGGGCGCATCGGTCACTTTTTCGCCAGCGAGCGCTTCGCTGTGGTGCCCGACATGATCACCTTCGCCAAGGGCGTCACCAGCGCCTACCAGCCGCTCGGCGGTGTGGTCATCCGACGCCCGCTCGTCGAGCAGGTCTGGGACTCGCCGATGGGGTCGTTTCTGCACGGCTCGACGTTCGGCGGTCACCCCGTCGCCACGGCGGTGGCGGTCGCCACCATCACCGCCATGCATGCGGAGGGAATCCCCGGCCACGTCCTCGCCCACCAGGACCACCTGCGACGCGGTCTCGATGCGCTCGCCGATCGACACAGCTGCGTGCGCGAGGTACGGGGTGCCGGCTACTTCTACGCGGTCGAGCTGATGGCCGACCGCGAAACCGGCACCGACCTCACCGACGATGACGCGCTCGCGTTGCTGGGCGGGGTGCTCCTGGGGTTCCTCAAGGAGGCGCGCCTGCTGATCAGGCCTGACGACCGCGGGGCCACCATGCTCACCTTCGCCCCACCGCTGGTGGCCGACCGAGAGGTGCTCGACGACATCCTCGAGCGGACCGACCAGGTGCTGCAGCGCACCGGCGAGTGGATAGCCGGCAGGCGCTGAGACTCCGGGCCCTGTCGCATGCTCGGGATGTTCGACTCGTGGTATCGCCGGGCTGCCGCCGACCCGATGAGAATTGTGCTGGCCGACGGGGGCGATGAACGCGCCGTCGAGGCTGCCGGCCGGCTGAGGGCCGACGGTCTGGCCGAGCCGGTGGTGGTCGGCCGTGACGTCGGCTCGATCGCCGAGGTTGGTCACCCCGCCGCCGACGAATTGGCCGAGTGGCTGGCCGTCGCCGACGAGGACGGGCCGTGGGTCGGTCGCCCGATGGCCCTGGAGGATCCGCTGGTGATCGCCGCGGTGCTGGTGAAGTCGGGCTGGGCCGACGGCGGTGTGGGTGGCGCAAGCCGCTCCACCCCCGATGTGGTACGGACCGCGATCCGATTCATCGGGATGAGGCCCCACTCCGAGGCCGTGAGCAGCTGTTTCCTGATGGTGCTCCACGACGGCACCCCCATCGTCTACGGAGACTGTGGGGTGATTCCCGAGCCCGACGAGCGGCAGCTCGCCACCATCGCCGTCGACAGTGCCGCGACCTACGAGGCGCTCACCGGCCACGACGCCCGAGTTGCGATGCTCTCGTTCTCCACTGTGGGCAGCGCCGAGCACTTTCGTGTCGACAGGGTGCGCCGGGCTCTGGCCATCGTGCGCGCCCGGCAGCCGGAGATGATCATCGATGGTGAGCTCCAGTTCGACGCCGCCTGGGTGCCGGAGATCGCCGCCGACAAGGCCCCCGACTCGCCGCTGGAGGGCCGAGCCAACGTATTCGTGTTTCCCGACCTCAACTCGGGCAACATCGCCTACAAGATCACCGAGCGGCTGGCCGGAGCCCAGGCCCTCGGGCCGTTGTTGCAGGGGCTGGACGGCGTTTTCCATGATCTGTCGCGGGGCTGTACGGCGTTCGACATCGTCAATGTGGCCGTGATTGCGGCGCTTCAGGCCCAGGCGCGAGCGAGCAGCCTCTAACCAATGTGATATAACGTCTAACCAGCAGCCGGAGGAATGATGGCAAGGGAGCCGCTCGACGAGTCGAAGGTGATCGATGTCGCGGCGCGCCTGGCCGATCGCGACGGCCTCGACGCCCTCACGCTCACCAGCGTCGCCCGTGAGCTGGGAGTGCGCCAGCCCGCCCTGTACCGGCACGTCGAGGGGTTCGACGGGCTGCTCCGGAGTCTCGGCCTCCTGGGCCGCGAGGTCCTGGCCGATGCCCTCGTCACGGCGGCGGCCGGCGTCAGTCGGGACGACGCGGTCGAGGCGGTGGGCCTCGCTTGGCGCCAGGTCGTGCGTGATCACCCCGGCCTCTACGCCGCCACCGACCGCTACCCCTGCGCCGGCGACCAGGAACTCGAGCAGGCGGTCGAACGCGTTGTGGGGATCCTCGGCCAGGCCCTTGCCGGCTACGACCTCGATGACGATCATCGGGTTCACGCCGCCCGCACACTGCGTAGCGCATTTCACGGCTTCGCCCACCTCGAAGCCGGAGACGGCCACCCCCTCAGCCAAGACATCGACGACTCGTTCCACCAGATGATCGAGTTGATCTGCTCCGGGATCGCCACCATGGAAACCGTCACCACCTCTCCCACCAAAGGGACCGGCCTGCAACCACAGGAGATACCGAAATGACCCGAATGACCCCCAGTGAAGCGTTCGTCGAGACCATGGTCGCCCACGGCGTCGACACGGTGTTCGGCATCATGGGATCGGCCTTCATGGATGCCATGGACATATTCGAGCCGGCCGGTATCAGGCTGGTGCCGGTGGTCCACGAGCAAGGTGCCGCCCACATGGCCGATGGCTTCTCACGAGTGAGCGGCCGCCATGGTGTGGTGATCGGCCAGAACGGTCCCGGAATCTCCAACTGTGTCACCGCGATCGCCGCCGCATTCTGGGCCCACAGCCCGGTTGTGATCATCACTCCCCAGACCGGCACCATGGGCATCGGACTCGGTGGCTTCCAGGAGGCCAACCAACTCCCCATGTTCGAGGAGTTCGTCAAGTACCAGGGCCATGTCAACAACGAGAAGCGCATGGCCGAACTCACCGCCCGTTGCTTCGACCGTGCCCTCTCGGAGATCGGCCCGACCCAGCTCAACATTCCGCGCGACCGGTTCTACGGAGACATTGACGTGGAGATCCCACAGCCCCGACCGCTCGACCGTGGCCCCGGCGGCGAGCGCAGTCTCGACGAAGCCGCCGATCTGCTCGCATCGGCCGAGTTCCCGGTGCTGATCTCCGGCGGGGGCGTGGTCATGGGAGACTCCGTCCCCGACGCGATCAGGCTCGCCGAACGGCTCGGCTGTCCGGTGGTCAACAGCTACCTTCACAACGACTCTTTCCCGGCCTCACATCCGCAGTGGTGTGGTCCACTCGGCTACCAGGGTTCGAAGGCGGCCATGAAGCTGATCTCGCGGGCCGACGTGGTGGTGGCCCTCGGCACCCGCCTCGGCCCATTCGGCACGCTGCCCCAGCACGACCTCGAGTACTGGCCGGCCGACGCCAGGATCATCCAGGTCGATGCCGACTCCAAGATGCTCGGTCTGGTCAAGAAGATCCAGGTGGGAATCTGTGGCGACGCCGGGGCGGCGGCGAGGGCGCTGTTCGCCAGGCTCGACGGTCGACAGCTCGACTGCGACGTGACCCGCGCCGAGCGAGCCGCCGCCACCGCCGCCGAGAAGGCGGCATGGGAGACCGAGCTCGACGAATGGACCCACGAGCGTGACGACTTCAGCATGGAGATGATCTCCGAGGCCAACGACGAACGCGGCGACTGGATGCATCCCCGCCAGATCCTGCGTGAACTCGAGAAGGCCATGCCCCGTCGAGCCATGGTGTCGACCGACATCGGCAACATCAACTCGATCGCCAACAGCTACCTCCGATTCGAGGAACCACGCTCGTTCTTCGCTCCCATGAGCTGGGGTAATTGCGGATATGCGCTTCCCACGATCATCGGTGCCAAGACCGCGGCACCCGACCGTCCGGCGATCGCCTATGCCGGCGACGGCGCGTGGGCCATGAGCATGGGTGAGACCATGACCGCGGTACGCCACGACATCCCGGTCACCGCGGTCGTGTTCCACAACCGTCAGTGGGGGGCCGAGAAGAAGAACCAGGTCGACTTCTACGGCCGCCGGTTCGTAGCGGGCGAACTCGACGGTGGTGAGGACTACCGCGAGATCGCTCGGGCCATGGGTGCCCAGGGAGTGAGGGTCGACCACCTCGATCAGGTTGGCCCGGCCCTCACCGCCGCGGTCGATGCTCAGATGAACGACGCCAGGACCACCGTGATCGAGGTGATGTGCACCAGGGAACTCGGTGACCCGTTCCGCAAGGACGCGCTGTCGAGGCCGGTTCGTCACCTCGCCAAGTACGCCGACTACACCTGATCCCGCCGTCCGTTTTCCGGTATCTCGATCGAGATGCGAGACTGCACGCCGTGACCGTTCGTCGAACCCTTCTGGTGATTGTCGTGTTCACGATGTTGGCCGCGGCGTGTGGCGCGTCTGGTTCCAATGACGCCGCGTCGGCCCCATCGACCACTGTCGCGGCCACCACCACCGCGACCGCCCCACCGACGACCGCCCAACCGACCACGACCGTGGCACCAATCACGACCGTGGCACCCGATCCGGCGAGTCTGTTGCGGATCAACGACATCCAGGTGCTTGGCTCGCACAACTCGTATCACCTGCAACCCCAACCGAAGATCCTTGCCACCCTGAGCGCCCTGAGCGTGGAGTTGGCCGAGTCCATCGAGTACTCCCATCTGCCGCTCACCGAGCAGCTCGACACCTACGGCATCCGCC
>QIIW01000005.1 GCA_003231645.1 Acidimicrobiia bacterium
CGTTTCGCCGAGCTCGAAGCCGATCCGACCGAGACGGCCCGCCTCCTCGCGGTGGGGGCCGACAAGGCCCGCGAGATCGCCGCGGCCACCATGGCCAGAGCCAAAGCCAACATCGGGCTCCTCGAGGGTTGATTCCCGGCAACGGCCGGTTCAGTCGTTGTCTGCCGCGTGCAGCACCTCGGCGATACGGCGCTCGACGGTCCACTCGTCGGGTGCCAGATGATGCTCACGAGCCCACGTCGAGGCAAGTGGATCGCTTCCCACCATCTCGAGCATGTCGCCCCCGAGATCGGGATGATGAAGGTAGAGCCCGACGCGGCGGGTAAAACCCGAACTCCTGCGCCACAGGACGGCGGTGTCACGCCCAGCGACCCTGGCCGACACGGTGGCCACCACTCGGCCCCACGTGTGCAGACCGCTGTCGAGTTTCCCGACATCGTGAAGCAACGCCGCGGCCAGCACGGGCTTGGTCGCCTCATCGCCGAGCCGTTGTTGCACCTCCCGGGCGGCGCCGGCCGAGTGGCGGCGATCGGGGCCGTACAGCCTCGACCAGAGCCGGAATTCGTCCTCGCTGAGCACCAACTCGATCCAGTCCCGGTCGGAGCGCCTCGGCCCGCCGGGCAGCAGGGAGCCGAAGAATCTGCGGCTCAGATGCCACACTCCACCCATCAGTTCACGGTGGCTCTCGGGTGGGCCGAGCGGTAGACGGCGACGAGGCGTTCGGTGGACACACGGGTGTAGATCTGCGTGGTGGAGATGGAGACGTGGCCCAGCAGTTCCTGCACGGTACGAATGTCGGCACCGTGGTCGAGCATGTGGGTCGCGCACGAATGACGCAGCACATGGGGGGTCAATTCGCTGCCCATCCCCACGTTGCGTCCGCGAGCCCGCACTACCCCCCACACGCCCTGCCGACCCAATCTCCCTCCACGCATGTTGAGGAACACCGCTTCGGCATCGGTTCGCCGAGCCCAACGCCCGGGTTCCATTTCGGGTCGGCCACCGGGCCCGAACCAGGCCGACAGCGCAGTCCACGCCTGGCGTCCTATCGGCACTATCCGTTCCTTCGAGCCCTTGCCCGTCACCCGCATGAGGCCGTCGACCATGTCGAGGTCGCCGACCGACAGGCCCACCAACTCGGAGACGCGCACGCCGCTGCCGTAGAGGGTCTCAAGGATGGCCCGATCCCTGAGCGCCACCGGATTGTCGCCGATCACACTCTCGATGAGATTCGTGACCTGTTGGAGCGTCAGCGCCTTGGGCAGGCCCCTGGGCACCCGTGGCATCTCCACGTCGGCGGTGGGATCAGTGGCTCTGATCTCCTCGGCCACCATGAAGCGATGAAGCCCCCTGACCGCAACCAGGGTTCGGGTCACCGACGACTTCGCCAATCCCTCACCCTGCAAGACGTGGACAAAGGCGATCACGTCGTCGGCCGTGGCGAGGACCTCGGTGCGATGACGGCGACCGAGATGCAGGTTCCAGCGCCGCAGGTCGCGGCGGTAGGCATCGAGCGTGTTGGTGGACCGCCCACGCTCAACCGCCAGCCAGGTGAGGAAATCGTCGACCTCCGACGGCAGCCCGTCGACATCGGGGTCGACCGACGCCGCCATGTCAGCGCCCCAGGAATCTCAATGCGGCGAGCAGACCGATCACCGTCTTCGCGTCCTCGATACGGCCATCGGTGATCGCCGCACCGACCTCCTCGAGAGCCAGGCGTTCGATCGTCATGTGGTGTTCCTCCGGACCCTGACGGTCGGTTGGCACCGGCTGGAGATCCGTGGCGAGATAGACGTAGGAGTATTCGTCGCTGAACCCCACCGAGTTGTAGAAACGGGACAGCTCCACCAATCGACCGGTGGTGAATCCGACTTCCTCTTCGAGTTCCCGAATCGCCGCGGTCTCCGGCGGTTCACCTTCGACATCACGTTTCCCGGCCGGGATTTCGAGGATCTCCCGGCCCGCCGCGGCGCGGTACTGCCGTACCAGCACGATCTCGTCTCCGTCCACCGGAACAACCGAAACGGCACCGGGATGGCGCACGATGTCGCGGGTGATGGTCTTGCCTTCAGGGGTGAGGAACTCTCCGGTCACAACGGTGATCACATCACCTCGATAGATCTCGTTCTCGGCGACGAGGCTGAAGCCGCGTGACCCGGCCGGTGACCCGACTTCGGTCACGATACGGCCGGCATGGTCGCCTCGCCGCACATGACCTCTCCGAGATGCAGCCGTGGGTTACGTCCCTCGGCCCTCTGCATGGCACACGCGATGAACTCGCGGAACAGCGGCGCCGGGCGATCGGGTCGGCTCTTGAACTCCGGGTGGGCCTGAGTGCCGACCCAGAACGGATGACCGTCGAGTTCGATGAACTCCACGAGACGCCCGTCGGGTGACTCGCCGCACAGGACCAGATCACTTTCCTCGAAACGACGCCGGTAGGCCGGGTTGAACTCGTATCGATGGCGGTGGCGCTCCGACACGACCTCCTCGCCGTAGGCCCGGGCGACCTGCGACCCCGGCTTCAGCCTGGCCCAGTAGGCACCGAGCCGCATCGTGCCGCCCATGTCGGTCACGTCGCGCTGGCTGTCCATCAGGTCGATCACCGGATGAGGGCTTCGCTGATCGAACTCGGTCGAGTTGGCGCCGGTGAGACCCAACGCGTTCCGGGCGTACTCGATGGTCATGACCTGCATGCCCAGGCACAACCCGAGACACGGGATGTCGGCCTCCCGGGCGTAGGCGGCCGCGGCCACCTTGCCCTCGATCCCTCGCTCACCGAATCCTCCGGGAATCACTATGCCGTCGAGGTCACGCAACCGGCCGGCGGCGAGCATCCCCTCGAGCTCTTCGGCCTGTATCCACTCGAGTCGGATGTCGGCACCGTGATCGATGCCGGCATGGTTGAGCGACTCGACAACCGAGAGATAGGCGTCGGGGAGGCTCACGTACTTGCCGATCAAACCGATCCTCACCGGTGTAGTGGCCGATTCGACACGGGCAACCAGCTCCTCCCAGCCGCTGATGTCGACAGGTCGATCCGCCAGGCCGAGCAGCTCGCAGACGACCCGATCGAGGCCCTCCTCATGGAGCACCAAGGGAATCTCGTAGAGCGACTTGGCATCGGCGGCATTGACCACCGCCTCGATGGGGACATCGCACAGATTCGAGATCTTGCGCTTGAGGTCGGATGACAACGGGCCCTCGCTGCGGCAGATGATCGCGTCGGGCTGGATACCACGGCTGCGCAACTCGGTGACCGAGTGCTGCGTCGGTTTGGTCTTCTGCTCACCCGACGGGCCGAGGAACGGCACGAGCGTGACATGGACGTAGAAGACGTTGCTGCGGCCGACATCGAGCCGAAACTGCCGGATGGCCTCGAGGAACGGCAGGATTTCGATATCGCCCACCGTGCCGCCGACCTCGGTGATGACCACGTCGATGTCGTCGGTGGCCAGCCGACTGATGCGGCGCTTGATCTCGTCGGTGATGTGGGGGATGACCTGCACCGTCTTGCCGAGGTAATCGCCCCTGCGTTCAGCCGCGATCACCGCCGAATAGATCGATCCGGTGGTGGCGTTGGAGTCCTGGGTGAGACTCTCGTCGATGAACCGCTCGTAGTGCCCGAGGTCGAGATCGGTCTCTCCGCCGTCGTCGGTGACGAACACCTCGCCGTGTTCGAACGGGTTCATGGTGCCCGGATCGACATTGAGATACGGGTCGAGCTTCAGCATCGTGACCCGAAGACCACGGGCCTTGAGAAGCCGACCGAGCGACGAACCGCTCAGGCCCTTTCCGAGTCCACTGACCACACCACCGGTCACGAAAATGTGTTTCGTCATCGGGATCTCACCGTACCCGCGCCGGGGACGTCTGACGCGAACACACCGAACAGCCTGCTCAGCGGCAATGGCCGGCGACGGACCTGCCGGTCAACCCGGCACGACATCACGCATCACGAGCCGCCCGGCCCGCGGCCAGCAACTCCTCGGCATGCTCTCGCGCCGCACTCGAGTGGGGAGAACCCGACAACATTCTCGACAGCTCGACCACCCGCTCATCGTCACGCAGCATGCGGGCCTCGCTCACGGTGATGCCGTCGACGGTGATCTTCGATACGACCGCGTGGCCGTCAGCGAATGCCGCGACCTGGGCGAGGTGAGTGACGACCAGAACCTGATGGTCCGACGTGAGGGCAGCGAGGCTGGCGCCGACCCGGTTGGCCACCTCACCCCCGACTCCGGCATCCACCTCGTCGAACACGAGGGTGGGAGGACCGGCCGACAGTACCAGTCGGAGGGCGAGCATGGTGCGAGCCAACTCACCGCCCGACGCCACTCTTGACAACGGCTGCAGCTCATGGCCGGCGTTGGCGGCGATGCGGAACATCACCCTTTCACCGGCCTCGCCGTCGACCGAGACCTCCAGGCGGGCACCGGGCATGGCCAGACCGGCGAGATGAGACTCGACCGCGACAGCCAGGGCGGGCGCCGCTTCGGTCCGGGCCGCCCTCACCTCGGCCCTGACCTTCGCGAGATTGGTACGGATCGAGTCGCGTCGGGCGTCGAGCTCGGCCGCCAATTCATCGTGGGCGACCAGTTGCGCCAGACGTTCGACGGTCTCATCGCGGTAGGACATCACGTCACCGAGGGCATCGCCATATTTCCTTCGCAGGTCCTTGAGCAGAGCCCGCCTCTCGCGGATCTCGTCGAGCCTCTCGGGGTTCACCACAATCGACTCGAACTGCCGACGTGAGGCCTCGGCGATGTCGGCCACATCCGCCGCCACGGAGTAGACACGATCGGACAGATCGGACAGCGGCCGGAGACCGTCGAGTTCGGCCAGCACCCTGGCCAGCACGTCGCCCACCGGGCCATCGGTGCCGAGAAGACCAGCCACGGCAGCCGCGGCCTCGATGTGGGCCGCGGCATCTGCCAGCCCACTCTCTTCGTCATCGAGCCGTTCGTCCTCGTCCGGGTCGGTGATCACGCCAGCATCGATCTCTTCGATCTGGTAGCGGAGAAGATCGATCTCCCGATCTCTGACGCGGGCGTCGCCACCCATGTCGGCCAGGGTCATCTCGGTGGACCGCAGATCATCGAGCAGTGCCTCCAGCCGCGACGTGTCGACTTCACCGTATTGATCGAGCGCGGCGCGCTGCACCGACACTCTCAGCAACGACTGATGGGAATGCTGGCCGTGGAGGTCGATCAGGTTCGCGCCCAGTTCGCCCAGCGCGGCGACGCTGGCCAGTTGGCGGTCGATGTAGGCGCGCGACCGTCCGTCGCGGGGCACCACCCTGCGCACGACGGTCTCCGTATCGCCCACCACGAACCGACCTTGGATCTCGGCCTCCGTGGCCCCCGGCCGCACCAGCGCGGCGTCGGCCCGGCCGCCGGTGAGAAGGTCGATGGCCCCCACCAGCAGGGTCTTGCCGGCACCTGTCTCGCCGGTGACCACCGTCATCCCCGGCCCGAGAGTGAGACACATCTCGTCGATCACCCCGAGGTCGCGCACAACCAGTTCGCTCAGCATGGTTGTCCCGTGTTCATGTGTCCATCGCCCATCATCCGTTCACCGATCGTTGAGCCCGAACTTCGCCTTGAGCACGCGATGAAAACGTCGGGGCCCGAACGTCACCAGCCGGGCCGAGTAGGGAGATTCGGTGCACTCCACGTGATCACCATCTCCGAGAACTCCGATCCTACGTCCGTCCACCGACACCGACGCCGGACGGTGACCACCGACGGTGAGACGGATGACAGTGGACGGAGCCAACACCAACGACCGGTCGAACAACATGTGGGGTGACACCGGGGTGAGCAGCAGCGATCGATGCATCGGCGCGATGATCGGCCCGCGCGCGGAGAATGCATAGGCGGTGCTGCCGGTGGGGGTCGCGACGATCATGCCGTCGGCGGCGTACGAGGTGAAGAATTCGTCGTCGAACTCGACCCCGAGTCTGATCGTGTTGGCCTCGGCCGAACGCTCGATAACCGCCTCGTTCAGGGCCAGGTGTGGGTCACACCGACCATCGGCATCGGTGACGATCGTCGTCTCGATCAGCATCCTCGACTCGATGCCGTGATCGCCGCCGAGAGTGCGGCGCACCGCCTCCCGGGCGTCCTCCGGTCGTACCTCGGTCAAGTAGCCGAGCTGGCCGAAGTCGACTCCCAGAATCGGCACCTCTGCCTCGCCGGTGAGTTCCACCGCCCTCAGGATCGAGCCGTCGCCGCCGAGCGTGACGATCAGGTCGAGTCCGTCAGCCAGACTCCCGGCCTCGACGCAGTACTCACCCAGACCGGTGATCTCGGCGTCGTTGCCGGGCACACGCACCTCGTGGCCCTCGGCCAACAGCCAGGTGGTGAGTTCACGTGCGTGGACCGCAGCCGACTCCCGGCCCAGGTGAACGATCAGAGCGACTGCGGCCATCAGTTCATCCTTGCTCGCGCGACCGCAGCCTCACAAAGTGGCGCTGGGTCGGCCCCATCGCCGACACCGACTCCGACGTGCAACAGGAACTCGACGTTGCCTTCGCCACCGGTGATGGGAGAAACCATGACCCCCATGATGGCCGCTCCGGAGGCCCGCAACGATGAACACACCCGATCGAGCGACTCGCGCCACACCACGGGATCGGTGATCACGCCACGACCGCGGTCGGCATCGGCCCGACTGGCCTCGAACTGCGGCTTGGTCAACAGGACCATCTCACCCCCTGATCTGGTCAGCGACATCAGCGCGTCGACCACGGTCCGCAGCGAAATGAACGAAAGATCGGCAACGAGAAGGTCGCCTGGGCCGCCCAGAGACTCGACATCGACATGTCTCACGTTGGTCCGCTCGTGGACGCTGACCCTCGGATCGGTTCGAAGACGTTCGTGCAACTGGTTGCTACCCACGTCTATTGCCACGACCTCGGCCGCGCCCCGCTGCAACAGGCAATCGGTGAAACCACCCGTCGACGAGCCGACATCGACCGTCCTCAGCCCCGCCGGATCGACACCGAAACGGTCGAGTGCGGCCTCCAACTTGAACCCGCCTCGTGACACGAAGCGTGGGGGTGGGGGCACAACCACCACCGCCTCGCCACCACCGACGAGCCGCTCGGCGGTCGCGGTGGGGGCACCTCCCACGGTGACGAGCCGCCTCTCGATCAGCTCTCGGGCGTGCTGCAGATCGTGCGCCAGCCCCCTTCTGACGAGTTCAGCGTCAAGAGCCCGCCTTCGACCCACGTCTCTCATCTCCCGCCGGCTATCTGATTCTCGACCAGCGCCAGAAGATCATCGGCCACCAAGTCGGGAATCGGATTCACCGGCAGGTCATCGGCACCGACCACGCCGGAGAGGACGAGCCCGAACCGGTACCCGAGGGACTTGGCGAACAGCCCGTCGGTTTCGGCCCGGTCGCCGACCATCAGACCGTCGATACCGAGGCTGGTGCGAACCAGATCGACCATGGGACTGTGAGGCTTGCCCGCCACCACCGGCCGTACTCCCGAGGCGGTGGCCACCGATGCCACCAACGCCCCGTTTCCGGGCAGGAGTCCATCGGCGTCCGGGAAGGTCGAGTCGTCATTGGTGGCGATGAATCGCGCTCCCCCACGGATCGCCTGCATCGCCGTGGTCATGTGGGAGTAGTCGAAATCCGTTCGCAGCCCCATGATCACCGCATCGGCCGGACCGGAGGTCACCACCTCGACCCCCCGCTGAACAAGCGCCTGGAACACTCCGTCGGACCCCACCGCCAGCACCCTCTCACCGGGCTCGACGAGGGTGGCCGCGGCCATGGCTGCCGTGATCACGAGATCCTCGGTGTCGTCGATTCCGTGATGGGCGAGCTTCTCGGCCACCTGAGCCGGTGTCCGCTGGGCCGAGTTGGTCACGAAGGCGATCCGAACTCCGGCGCGACGCAGGCGCTCGACCGCTTCGGGTGCCCCCGGCACGGTCTGTCGACCTCGCCAGATGACCCCGTCGAGATCGAGCGCCCAGGCGGTCAGTCGATCTCCCAGGTGGGCAGGCCGTGGAGCAGTGTGTCGAGATCCCCGGGGCCCTTGTCGGCGATGGCCTGAGCAATCTGGGCGTTGAGCACCGACCCGTATTCGGAGCGTTCGAAATCACGGAACACGCCCATCGGAGTGGGGGCATCGGGATTCGACGCCAGTCTCGACAGGGCAAACGCCACCGACGGGTCAGGGTTGTCGTGATGGTGCACGGTGAGCGCGCCGACGCCCACGTCGGCCACCTCGACGACTTTTGCCACGCCGTGTTCGACGATCACCCCGTGTCGGCCCTCGGCGCCGAACCGAATCGGCTGCCCGTCGTGGAGGTCGATGATCATCTCCTCGCGGGCGCCCTTGCTGGTGATCTGGCCGTACGCCCCGTTGTTGAACACGTTGCAGTTCTGGAAGATCTCGACGACGGCCGTGCCCTTGTGGTCGTGGGCCCGCTTGAACATCTCGATCATGTGCTTGCGATCCATGTCATGGGTACGGGCCACGAACGTGGCATCGGCACCCAGGATCAGGGAAATCGGATTGAACGGATGATCGATCGAACCCATCGGCGACGACTTGGTGATCTTGCCTTCCTCGCTGGTCGGCGAGTATTGGCCCTTGGTAAGCCCGTAGATCCGGTTGTTGAACAGCAGGATCGTGAGGTTGATGTTGCGGCGAATGGCGTGGATGAGATGGTTGCCACCGATCGACAGAATGTCGCCGTCACCGCCGACGACCCACACGTCGAGATCCGGACGGGTCAATGCCAGCCCGCTGGCGATCGCCGGCGCCCGGCCGTGGATGCTGTGGATACCGTAGGTGTTCATGTAGTAGGGGAATCGGGCGGCACACCCGATACCGGAGATGAACACCGTGTCGTCGGGCTTGTTGCCGAGCTCGGTCATCGCCATCTGAACGGCGAGGAGAATACCGTAGTCACCGCAACCCGGGCACCAGCGGACCTCTTGGTCGCTGACCCAATCCTTGCGAGTTGTTGTCGCTGTCTCAGGCATCGATGGTCTCCTCAATCCTCTCGACCAGCTCGGCCGGCGTGAACGGCTGCCCCATGATCTTGGTGATCGACCTGGCGTCGACCAGGAAATCGGCTCGGATCTCGTGGGCGAGTTGGCCCATGTTCATTTCGGGCACGATCACGGTCTCGTAGCCACGCAACAGATCACCGAAGTTCGGGGGGAACGGGTTGATGTGTCGGAGGTGGATCCGGGCCAGCTTGCGGCCCTTCTTGCGGATACGTCCGACCGCCGCGGTGATGGCGCCACGCGTCGAACCCCAACCGAGAACCACCACATCGGCATCGGCGTCGCCGGCCGGCACGATCGGTGGGATCGAGTCGGCGATCCTCGCGATGTGTTCGGCCCGCGTGCGGACCATGTGTTCATGATTGGCCGGGACGTAACTGATGTTTCCGGTTTCGTCCTTCTCGATGCCACCTATGCGGTGGGCGAGGCCGGGCGTGCCGGGCAGGATCCAGGGTCGGGTGAGCGTCTCGTCGCGCAGATACGGAAGGAACTCATCAGCGCCTTCGGCGTCGACGTGATTGGGCCCGGTGAGATAGTTGACCTTGATCTCGGGCAGGTCATTGATCGATGGCAGCCGCCACGGTTCGGTGCCGTTGCCCAGATAGCCGTCGGAGAGCAGGATCACCGGAGTGCGGTACTCGACCGCGATTCTCACCGCCTCGATCGCCGCGAAGAAACAATCGGCTGGAGTCGAGGAGGAGATGACCGGAAGAGGTGCCTCACCATGGCGGCCGTAGAGGGCTATCATCAGGTCCGATGCCTCGGTCTTGGTCGGCAGACCGGTGGACGGGCCGCCTCGCTGGACATCAACGATCACGAGTGGAAGCTCGAGGCTCACGGCCAAGCCAATGGTCTCGGACTTCAGGGCCAGGCCCGGCCCGCTGGTGGTGGTGACACCGATGTGCCCGCCATAGGAGGCGCCGAGGGCCGAACCAACCGCGGCGATCTCATCCTCCGCTTGGAAGGTGCGAACTCCGAAATTCCGATGCTTGGCGAGTTCGTGAAGGATGTCGCTGGCGGGGGTGATGGGGTAGGACCCGAGGAACAGTGGGATGCCGGCCTGTCGGGACCCGGCGATCAGACCCCAGGAAAGGGCGGTGTTTCCGTTGATGTTGGTGTAGGTGCCCGGCGCCAGGTGGGCGGGACGCACGATCCGACGGCTGGCCCAGAGGTCGGCGTTCTCGGCGTAAACGTCGCCGGCCTTGAACGCCGCCAGGTTGGCCGCGATCACCAGGTCCTTGCCCTTGAACTTCTCCTCGATCCAATCGTGAGTGGGTCGGGTCGGCCTCGAATAGAGCCACGACACCATGCCGAGAGCGAAGAAGTTCTTCGAACGCTCGGCATCACGTGGCTTCACGCCGAGGTCCTTGCAGGCCTCCTTGGTGAGCGAGGTCATCGGTGCGCTGATCACCTGATAGCCGGCGAGCGAATCATCCTCGAGCGGATTGGATTCGTATCCGGCCTTGTGGAGGTTGCGCTCGTCGAAGGCGTCGGAGTTGATGATCAGCGTTCCATGCTCCACGACCTTGGGCAGGTCGGCCTTGAGCGCAGCCGGGTTCATCGCCACCAGAACGCCCGGCGAATCACCGGGCGTGTTGATGTCGTGGTCGGCGATATGGACCTGGAAAGCAGAGACCCCGGCCAGCGTCCCGGCTGGGGCCCTGATCTCGGCCGGATACTCCGGCAGGGTTGCCAAGTCATTTCCGAACAGCGCGCTGGCGGCCGTGAAACGGTCGCCGGTGAGCTGCATGCCATCACCGGAATCGCCGGCGAAACGGACAATGATCCGCTCGACTTCGGGAATCTCCGACGTCCGTTCTTCGGTGTCGGTCACGACGGTCTCCTTGCCTTCGACGTACTCTGCGTCGTTCGACCGGATCACCATATCGGGCCGGTCGATGTTGTCGCGGACACCGCTTGGTCGAATTGACGAAAGTCACGGCGACTTGGTGCGTGCGCCCCATCCGGGCCGCGGTCCGCCGCTTCAGGCGATGATGATCGAGTCGTCGAGGTAGACATCTTGGATGGCATTGAGCAACTCGACGCCCTCCGCCATCGGCCGCTGGAAAGCCTTACGGCCGCTGATGAGACCGGTACCGCCGGCTCGCTTGTTGATGACCGCGGTCGTGACGGCCTCGGCCAGATCGGTCGCCCCCGATGATGCGCCGCCACTGTTGATGAGACCGATCCGGCCCATGTAGCAGTTGGCGACCTGATAGCGACAGAGATCTATCGGGTGATCGGAGGTGAGCTGGTCGTAGACGAGGTCGCTGGTCTTGCCGAACCCCACGGCCCGGTAGCCGCCGTTGTTGGTCGGCAACTTCTGCTTGATGATGTCGGCCTCGAGTGTGACCCCGAGGTGATTGGCCTGACCGGTCAAATCGGCCGAGGTGTGGTAGTCGACGCCGTCGATCTTGAACACCGGATTGCGGAGGTAGCACCACAGGACCGTGAACATTCCGAGTTCATGAGCGCCGGCGAATGCCTCACCGACCTCCTGTATCTGACGACCCGACTCGTCGGAACCGAAGTAGATCGTGGCGCCGACACCGGCCGCCCCGAGATCGAACGCCCGGTCGACGTCTCCGAACATGATCTGGTCGAACGTCTCGGGGTAGGTGAGCAGTTCGTTGTGGTTGAGCTTCACGATGAACGGAATCCGGTGGGCGTATCGCCGGGAAGCCATCGCCAGCACACCGAAGGTCGAGGCCACGGCATTGCATCCGCCTTCCATGGCGAGCTCCACGATGTGCAGTGGATCGAAATACGCAGGGTTGGGAGCGAATGACGCCCCGGCCGAATGCTCGATGCCCTGGTCGACAGGAAGGATCGACACGTAGCCCGTACCTCCGAGGCGTCCATGATCGAACAGCGACTGAAGGTTGCGCAGGACCTGCGGCGAACGATCGCTGTGAGCGAAAACCCGGTCGACGAAGTCGCCGCCCGGAAGGGTCAGCGACTCACGGGGGATGGTGGTGCTCACATGGGCCAACAGTGACTCGGCCGCATCACCGAGCAGGCTCTGGATGTCCACGATCGTTGCTCCTGGGAGGCGTCGTACCGGTCGGTCGCCGGCATCACCCCACCGTACCCAACGTCGGGTCGGGAAATGAGATTCTCCACCTCGTCAGATCCTGAGACTCTCGATCGCCGATTCCACGACCTTGGCGGCCCGGGCCGACGACGGGCGTGAAACCAACTCTGCGACCACCTCGGTCCTGCTCTGGGTGAGACCTCCGGCCCGGAAGAAACGTCGGCGCACGAACCCGACCGCCACCACCTCATCGCCCGCTCTGAGCGCCGGTGGCCGCGATGGGTCGATCCAGGTGACGGGAACCGATGCCCGCTCTCCCGGACGGCCGACCGCGGTCAACTCGTAGTTCACGACCACCGATCCGGATGGGAGAACGCGGATTCGCGGATCGCTCGACAGAGTTCCGCGGATCACCGCGACGTTCACCTGCGATTCGTCCAGTTGTGATTCGGTCATTCGTGACCTCCAAGTCGGCCCGGGACCCCGGGCTCACATTGACGGGGAAGCCACCGCTGACACTATCGACCGGGTGGGACAGCCATGGGGCCGGCCCCGGCCGGCATCAACTCAGGGAGCGAACGCGCGCCGTCACATCGGCCAGGTCGGGATCATGGTTCGCGATCCAGGTGAACAACTGACGTGCTCTCGGGTTGCGACCCGCCCGCTCGTACAGATCGGCGAGTGCATAGGCACGACGCAGATGATGGGGGCGGGGTTTCTTCGGGAGTCGCCAGCCATCCTCCAGAATCGCGATCGCTCCCGCCACGTCGCCCTGGTCGGCCTTCGCCCCCGCCAGGACCATGCGGCCCTCGGCCACGAGGGCAGAACTGGGCGAGACCCCACCGAGTTCCTCCCACAGAAACTCGACATCGGTCCAATGCCCGAGGGCCCGATGGCAGTCGGCCAAGACGGGATGCTGCTCGGTGGAGCCGGTCAGCTCCCGGAAGATCTCGAGATTGTCGATCGCTTCCTTCCACCGACCCATCCGGTAGAGCGACAGGCCCAGCAACTCACGCCCTTCGGGTAACCCGGGTGCCTCCTTCACAAGGGGAACGAGGATCTTTCTGCTCTCCTCGAAATGCTCCGCTGCGAACTCCCGGCCGGCATCGTCGAGTCGGTGGACCAGTCGGCGGGCCCGAGCGTCGCCCACCAGCCCCCGAAGGGCGACCTCGGGATCGACCACCCGTCGGGGCCTCGAAGGAAGCGGTCCGCGATCCCGACCGACCGAGATCCGCCCGCGCGTCACGGCGCGTGATGCCGATCGTCGTAGATCATCTCCGCCGGGAAGATTACGGTCGGGCGGGGCCGGAACCGACCGCTTCGGCGGACCTGTGTCGACACCGGCGGGGTTCTCGGTTCGGGGACGACTGCGATCCGCCCGGCGCCGATCGGGAGCGCCCGTGCGTTCTTCACCCAGTCCGCCGGCACCGCGGCGCGCCACCCGACCCCATTTGGCCGGACCGGCCAGTCCATCACCATCTCCGGAACCCCTACGCCCACCCGAGCGGGAAGGGCCGCGCCCTCCCCCACGGCCGCCACGGCCGCCTGATCGATCGCTACCAGAAGCCTCGTCGGACACGAGGGTCGATCCTAGCCCGCCGGCCGACTCCGGCCTCTGTGCCGCGGGCTCACGAATCGATACGGGCGATCATCGCGCCCTGAATGATTGCGACGCCTTCGGCCACGTACTGGTACATGACACCGGCGACCGGAGCCTCGACGTCCTGGGACACCTTGTCAACCTGGACCTCGGCGATTACCTGGCCCACGGACACGGCCTCACCATGATTCACGAACCAGGTTCCGACGACGCCCTCGGCCCCGGGATCCTCTCGCGAAATCGAAGGGAACGGGACCTCGGTGATCACGCCATCAGATCCTTCACCGCCGCCGCTATCTTCTCGCGGGTCGGCAGGATCCCGTACTCGAGCGTCCGGGCGTAGGGAATCGGCACGTCGGGTACGGCCAGGCGTCTGAGGGGTTTCTTGAGCATCGTCGGGTCGGTCTCGGCCACGACCGCCGCGATCTCGCCGGTCAATCCGAAGCTCTCGTAGTCCTCGTCGACCACGAGCAGCCTGCCGGTCTTGGCAACCGAGTCGAGCACCGTGTCCCGGTCGAGTGGGACGAGGCTGCGGAGATCGACGATCTCGACACTGATACCTTCGGCCTCGAGTTGCTCGGCCACGTCGAGGCTGTGTTGCACCGACAGCGAAAGCGTGACGATCGTGACGTCGGTGCCCTCTCGGGCCAGCGCGGCTTCACCGATCGCAACGGTGAAGGCCTCCTCGGGGACGTCGGCGATGGAGCGCGGGTTCTTCTTCATCCAGACCAAGCCCTGCGCACCCTTGTGGAACAGGAACAACACTGGATTGTCATCGCGGATCGCCGATGTCATCAGGCCCTTGGCGTCGTAGGGATTCGACGGGACCACGACCTTGATGCCCGGGAGGTGGGCGAAAGTGCCCCACAGGCACTGACTGTGCTGGGCGCCATCGGAGTATCCGGCACCGGCCGCGGCCATGAGCACCATCGGGACCTTGACGGCACCACCGGACTCATAGTGGATCTTGGCCATGTGGTTGCTTATCTGGTCCATGCACACGCCGTAGAAGTCGACGAACATCAATTCGACGACCGGCCTGAGCCCTTCGATCGCGGCACCGATGCCGGCGCCTATGAATCCGGTCTCCGAGATCGGCGTGTCGATGACACGGTCGGCACCGAACTCGTCGAAGAGGTCGGTGGTGGAGCCGAAGATGCCGCCGTACGGGCCGACATCCTCTCCCATGACAAAGACGTCGGGGTCGGCACGCATCTCCAGGGCAATGGCTTCGGCCATGGCCTTGGCGGTGGTGATGCGACGGGTTGGGATTTCGGTGACTGTCATGTTTCGTCCTTCTTCGTTCTCAGGCGAATACACTCAGGAGAGCGTCTTCGGGGGCCGGGACGGGGCTGTCGACGGCAAAGGCGATCGCGGCATCGACCTCGGCATCCGCCTCAGCGGCGATGGTCAGGATCCGGTCCTCGGTGAGATCGCCGGATTCCAGGAGGGCGGTGGCGTAGCGGGGTATCGGGTCCCGTTCGTCGACGGTCTCGAGATCCGCCCCCCGGTAGGCTTGGGCGTCACCTTCGAAGTGACCCCAGAGTCGTAGAGTGTGGATCTCGATGAGGCTCGGCCCTTCCCCCGATCGGGCTCGCTCGACTGCGGCCCCGGCCGCTTCGAACACGACCTCCACCTCGTTGTCCTCGACCCGCACGCCCGGTATGCCGTACCCGGCGGCCCGATCGGCGTTCGACGCCGTGGCGGTCGAGCGCGAACGAGGAACCGAGATGGCCCAGTCGTTGTCCTCGATCACGAAGACCACGGGCAGGTTCCACAGCGCAGCGAGATTGAGCGACTCGTGGAACGCTCCCTGGTTGGCGGCACCCTCACCGGCGACCGCAACGGCAACCCGGTCGGTGCCTCTGCGTTTGAAGGCCAGTGCCTGGCCGCACGCGACAGGGTAGCCCTCGGCGATGATGCCCGAACAGGAAAAGTGATTGCCCGGATCGAAGAGGTGCATGTGGCCGCCCTTTCCCCGGCACAACCCGGTGGTGCGGCCGTAGATCTCCGCGGTCATGGCGTTCATGTCGACGCCGTGGGCGAGGGCGAAGTGATGTGGGCGATGCGGAGCGGTGATGGCGTCACCTTTCTCAAGGTGGGCGCAGACACCGACTGCCGTCGGCTCCTGGCCGGCCGCCAGGTGCATTTCGCCGGGGATGAGGCCGGCTCCGATGTCCCAGGCCGGCTTCTTGTCGGCGTGATATTCCTGCAGGATTCGTGACTCGTACCGTCGGATCCGCACCATCCCCCTGTAGAGATCGAGCCGGTTGGGTGAGTTCATGTTTTCCTCCTTGGGCCGGTGGCCGGCCGGGTCGATCGACGCCCGCAACCCGGCGGTCGCGACATCCACGACGGGGACCGTCGACGCGCTGCCCATCGCCATGTCTGCTCCGGACGTTCCATGGCCTTGGTCACATGCAGCGTGACGACTCCGAGCATCGCACTCACCAGGGCCCAGAGGTGTCTCAATATGAGACACGCGCCGGACACAGTCGAAACGGTTGCTCTAGAGTACGCGAGACCGACCGCGAGGGCTCGGGCCATGGCACCAGCAACACAGACTCCCGGCTACATCGAAGCGTCGAGGCGGCGATCGGTGCTCTACGGGATAGATCCAGCCAACTCCGAACCGCCGTACCGAGGTGCCCTGACTCCGGCGGCGACCGCTCTGAGAGAGCTGAGCGGTCCGGTATTGGACCGGTTGGTGGCCCAGATCATGGACAGCACGATCGGAGTCGTGCTCGCCGATCGGTCGGGGCAGGTCACCCACCGCGACGCCGGGAATCGGTCGACGTTGGCCGCGATGGACGAGCGCTGTATCGACGTGGGCTTCAGCCTGGCCGAAACCGACGTGGGCACCAACGGTGTGGGGACATCGCTCGAAACCAGGCGTCCTGCGGTAGTGGTCGGTGAAGATCACTTTCTCGAGGCGTTGAAGTCGTTCACATGCGCCAATGCACCCATCTTTCATCCCATCTCCAGACGGGTCGAAGGCACCGTCGGGGTGATCTGCCCGGCGGAGGAGACCAGCCCGCTGCTCCTGCCGACCGCTACACAGTTGTCGGCGCAGATCACCCGACTGTTGTTGGAGCGAGCCGCACCGGAGGAACGATTCCTGCTCGAACAGTTCCTGCAGCACCGCAGACGTTCCAATGATGCGATTGCGACGATGAGTGCGAGAGTGCTGATCGCCACGCCGGCCGCTCAGCGACTCCTGGCCGGAGTCGTTCAGGCCGAACTCTGGGATCACGTCTCGGGCGTTGTCGGGCAGGGCTCGGGCGGCAGTATCAACTTCGTCCGGTCCGACGGACGCCCGCTCCGTCTTCGTTGCCGACCCGTCCGCCGGGCAGGCGAGGTCGACGGCGCCGTCGTCGAGTTCGTGTCCGCCTCACGACCCGGCACACGGAGCAGGCAGCAACGACGCAACAGTCGCCTGGATGGACTCGTCGGGGCGAGCGAGCAGTGGCGTGGCGTGGTCCACGATGCCCGACAGGTCGCTCGAAGCCGGGAACCGGCGTTGATCGTCGGTGAACGCGGTACGGGTCGACTCGCCATTGCCGAGGCCGTCGCCAAACTGGCAGGGTGCGCCGACATCCGGGTCTTCAACAGTGCCGACACCCTCTCGGTAGGCGCCCTCGACTGGATCTCCCGATTCCGTGACGCACTTGCACCGGAGTCCACCGTGATCCTGCGCCGGATCGATCATCTGATCCCCGAGGTCGCGGCCGCTCTCGCCGCGATGGTCGGCGAGGCTCCGGACCGAACCCGGATCATCGCCACGACGGAGTCCGCGACGACAGGCGACTTCGCGGACGCCACGCTGCTCGACCGATTGAACGTCCTGAGGATCGACGTTCCCCCACTCCGCAACCGCCGCGACGACATCCCACCCATAGTCCGTCACCTGGCGGCGCGACTCGGCCGCTATTCGGTCGACCCCGGAGTCATGGCCGTTCTCTACCGCCAGCCCTGGCCCGGCAACGTGACCGAGGTGCGCCAGACACTGCGCGCCGCCGTCGCTCGGGCCGGCACCGAAGACCTCGAAATCCGTCATCTCCCACTTCGGGTGCGCCGGATGCGTAATCGCAAGCCGCTGCACGGACTCCGTCAACAAGAAGCCGACGCGATCATCGACGCCATCGCCACCACCGAGGGCAACAAGAAGGACGCTGCTCGCCTCCTCGGAATCTCTCGGGCGACTCTCTATCGGCGCATCGACAGCTACGGCATCGGCCTCGATGCCCTCGGCTTCTCGCGAGTACCCGAAAACGACCGGAGGCCCCGCTGATGCGGGGCCTCCGTCTGAGAAATCCGGCGGCGTCCTACTCTCCCAGGGCGTGACCGCCCAAGTACCATCGGCGCTGGCAGGCTTAACTTCCGTGTTCGGAATGGGA
>QIIW01000014.1 GCA_003231645.1 Acidimicrobiia bacterium
CCGTCCACGCTCTGAAAGACCATTGCCCTGTCTGGCCCGGGGCCCGAGACCACTTCTCCTCCCACCGCGATCGAACCCTGGCTGGGTTTCAAGAACCCGGCAACAAGTCTGAGCAACGTGGACTTCCCACAGCCGGACGGTCCAACGATGACGAAGAACTCCCCCGCCTGGATCTCGAGATCGAGGTCCGATATCACGGGCGGGGAAGACTCGTCTCTGCTGTAGCGCAAGACGACGTCCGAAAATGTAACCGTACCTTCCGGGACGTTCTCACGCCGCATCTGCATCTACTCTCCGATCACTTACTCAAGTTGGCCGTGACCGAGCCTGGAACCGCCTTCTCCATTGCGCTAAAATCAATGAACTTACGAATATCGAAGTCGGGTGCCAACTTCCCCGAGTCGATGAGGAACTTAGCGATAGCGTCGAGTGAGTCAAGCTGCACCTGAGTGAAACTTATGCCGTACCGCTGGTTCGGGATTATCTGCGCAAACAGTGCCTCGTCACCGCTGACATCCTTCGCCACGATCTTCGCCGCTGCATCCGGCTCGGCCTGGATAACCTTGCTTGCCTGGTCATACGCCTTGAGAAGTCTGACCAGGGTGTCCTGGTTCTTCGCGGTCCACTCAGCTCCAGCCACCAAGTAGATCGAGACTGTATCCAGTACCGACGAGTCGTTCGTCAGGATCTTGAGATTGTCGTCCTTCTTGACCTCGGTCGTGCCGCTCAGCCAAGTCCAGGCTGCCTGGATCTTGTTCGTGCGCAGCGCACCGACCAGTTCAAAAAGCCCTGGCAGCGGTACGAGTGTCACGTCCTTGAGGGAGATACCGTTGTCAAGCAAGTACTTTACGGTGACGAAGTTTTCGGATGTACCCACGACGTAGCCGATCTTCTTTCCGACGAGGTCCTGGGGTCCGTTGATTTCCTTCCGGACGGCAAGGCTGTGGAATCCGGGCTTGGGGGCTGCTATCGAGGCGACCACGCGCATGTTGTCCTTGGCGGCGCCGGCAAGGTTGAGGACCGCGAAGTCCAACGCTGGTCCGATATCGGCTTGTCGAGCGATGACCGCCTGAATTGCCTCGATACCAGTACCGAACAATGACACCTTGACATTCAGATTCTCATCCTTGAAGAAGCCTCGGTCCAAGGCGACCCAGGCCTGCGTTCCGAGGAGGAATCCGTCCGACGCAATACGGACAGTTTGAGTTTCTGGCGCCGTCGTGGCTGTGGCCGCTTCTGTGGTACTCGCGGCTGAGTTCGTGGTGGTCGCGGTTGCTTGAGTGGTACTCGTGGTTGAACTGGTGCCACTTGCAGTTGAGTTGCTGCTGCCGCAGGCAGCCGCCACCATGGACAGTAGGAGGATCGTCGCGATGACAGTCCAAAGTGTTCGTCTCGACTTTGTCATTTTCATTCTCCGATCCCGAGCGATGTGCTCGGATTGTGTGTCAGCCCTGTTTCTGCCGACTGGCGTCACCGCTGTCTCACGCAACCGTGAGACTCAATCGAACGACGCTGGTCCGGTATATTCCACGGGACACGAGGATCCGTCGACCATCCGCGTCGGAGCCCACGCCCCTTGTTTCCATCGCGGGTTCCGATCTGGTCAGGTCGAATATCGACCGCCGCTCCTTGCTGAGGTCTGCGGCCCACAGTTCGACCTTGAGCGAACTGAAATCCACCCCAACGCGTTGAAAAACATCGGCCACGAGAGTGTCCACCGACTCCAGGGGCAACGGGTCGATTCTACTCTGGCCGAATTCACACACCAGTCGATCCTGGATGGCAACCGCGGGTACCCCATCGAGAGCGAAAACCCGAAGCAGCGACAGAGTCGGCATGTCCGGGAAATCTGGGAAGAGGTCGGGGTCCGACGTAGCCTCCTTGACTTCAAATCTACTGACCGATGGCGACCCACCGGTCGTGGCCAGGAGACCCGGGATACCCGGCCTGATGGACAGAAGCCCGGTGGCGGTGGGCGGTGCCGGTTCAGCCACGAACGTGCCAACACCCCACCGCTTCTGGATAATGCCATCCGCAGACAAGCGGGCAAGCGCGTCTCGTACCGTGGCGCGGCTGACCCCGAACTGGTGCGCGAACTCCTGTTCAGAGGGCAACCGATCTCCGGGCTGGAGCTGATTCCGGATGAGCGACTGGATCGTTCTGATCGTCGTGTTGGCGATTGTGGTCATGTGAAATGGTTCAGATGTCGGACGTCTGACGTCTGACGTCCGCTGGACCGTACCGGGACCCCAGAGCTGTGTCAAACGGTCTCGAATCGAGAGATCGATGACAGCTGAAACGGTCGCGGGACCGGTACGACGCGTTTGACCCGGGTGTTCGACTTCATCGGCCGCCGCAACGCGAGGAGCTCAGGCTGCCGGATGCGGTCGTCCGGGCTGGAGCGGAGGGGCGGTCGAGGATCTGACCTTCAGCGAGATCGGCAGCATGTTTCGTGTGGCCGATGTCCCGTCGATCGCGTCGAGTAGCATCCGAGCCGCGATCCGACCCTTGTCGATGAGGGGTTGGTGAACGGTGGTCAGCGGCGGGTCCCAGGTAATGGCTCTCGGAATGTCGTCGAATCCGACCACGGACAGGTCCCCGGGTACCCCTAGACCGAGACGCCGAGCTGCTTGACAGACACCGATTGCGATCCGATCGGAGAAACAGAGCACACCCGTGACGTCGGGGTCGACGGAGAGCATTTCGGTGGCTGCCGTGCGGCCGGCGTCGGGGTCGTTGGCCCGGGATTCCCACACCGCCACCGAGTCGGCGTCGAGTCCAGCCGATTCCAACGCCTCGAGACTCCCTTCGAGGCGGTTTCGTGCCACTCTCACCGTTGAGGATTCCCGCCGCACCCGGTCGACCCGCCCGGGCCGGGGCTCGACCCCGAGGCGTCCGGTGATGATCCCGATCCGGCGATGGCCAAGCGAGAGGAGATGTTCAGCCGCCAGGATCGAGCCGCTGCGGTCGTCGATCCCGACGAAACCGGCGGAATCGGGGAGATCAGGCTCGTCGACCACGACCACGGGGCCACGGGCGTGTGTCAGAAGCTTGAGGACCGGGTGGTCACCTGCGACCGAGTAGACGATGTAGCCGTCGACGGCCGCGAACCGAACCGGGGAGTTTGTCGGGTCGATCCCCGCCGGCACCGGAAGCAGCATCAGGCCGGTCCCGACGCAAGCTGTGGTCTCCGCCACGCCGCGCAGAAACGCGGAGGTGTCGGGGTCGTGAAAGACATAACGCAAGTCCTCGGTGAACAACAGACCGACGGCGTTTCGTCTGCCCGTGCGGAGGTTGCGCGCCGCGAGGTTGGGTCCTGCGTAGCCGAGACGGTCGGCGGCATCGAGAACGCGCACCCGCATCTCGGGGGTGAGCTGATCGGGTCGGTTGTAGGCGTTGGACACCGTGGTGCGAGACACACCGATGTCGTCGGCTATCGACTGCAGGGTGACCGATGCCATGACCGTACCGTAGGTGCCCACGCTCGCCGGCCGACCATCAGGGCTCAGGCGGCAAACGCGGCGAGATTCAGAGCACGAAAGAATCGAGTCGCGGCAAGGGTGCTGCTCGAGCGCTCGGTCTCGGTGCCCGCCCGCCACGGCATGTGGACCACGAGCCGGCTCCGGTCCACGAACGGCACGACCTCGACGGTCGCCCCGGGGGGAGCACTCACGGTGAGAGCAGATATACGAGCCGAAACCTCGTCGGTCGGGGCATCGACGTAGGTGGTGAACGAGAGAGTCGTCATTTCGGCCTCCTTGAGCGGTCGGATCGTTGAGGTCTCTGATTCGAAGTGATTACTGTATCGATTCAGAGACCACAACGCGAGTGTTTCCGGTCACAGCCGATCCGTCACTTCAACAGTCGGTTCCCGACGGATCTCCGGCCGGCCGAATCGGATGTCTTCCATCCCAGCTCGACGCCTTCTCCCTTACGTGATCGAAGAACCTGCCCTTCGGACCCGAGATATCGGAGAGTTCGACGACCGTGCCGGGGTGTGATCCGGCCGGCGACTCAGTGTCGAAGTACACGAACCTTCCCGGGTCACCGATCCGACCCTGCTGGCCGATCTCGAAGCCGTTGTCGAGGGCTCGATGCAGATCGCCGGTATTGGCGAGGGCGACGCTGATCTCGACATCCGAGGGAACCCCTCGATACTCGAAGTCCACTACGGGCACCTGCTCGACGAAATAGAACGGCTCGACCCCCAGGACCTCGGTCCACTGGCTCATCGCCGCATGGATGTCGCGCACCACATACCCGTTCTGGCGGACACCTCCGAAGAACCGACTCTTGTCATTCCTTTCGTTGACACCACTCGGGTCAACCACCGACGAGTGTGCCGTCAACTATCCTTGCCGGGATCGAGCCGAAACCGATGGACCATCCATCGCGGCCCTGACCCCGTTGGGAAGAGGGAGATCTCATGGCTGGCATCAGCACCGGCGAACTCATTGCCCGACTCCTTCTCGCCGCGTTGCTCGGATCGATTCTCGGCTACGAACGCGAAGCCCGCAGCAAGACCGCCGGACTGCGGACCCACACACTCGTTGCTCTTGGGGCTGCCATGTTCACGCTGAGCGGGGCCTTCGGTTTCGAGGGATCGAAGGCCGACGCGTCACGCCTGGCTGCGGGGGTGGTCAGCGGCATCGGCTTCATCGGGGCGGGCACCATCATGCGCAGCGGGCTTCACGTGAGCGGCCTCACCACCGCGGCAACTCTCTGGATGTCGGCGGCACTCGGAGTGGGTGCGGCCCTCGGCCTCTACGCCGTGTCGATTGCCGCCGGATCGATCGCCTTGTTCTCCTTGGTGGTTCTGGGTTCATTGAGATTCTCGAGGCTCTGGCGCCACGTACGCCGCCTCGAAATCCTCTATGAACCAGGTCACGGGACACTCGGACCTCTCTATTCCGCCGTACACGCGGCGGGAGGCGAGGTCAAGCAGATGTGGATGACTGAGGACGACGGGCTTCGCCATGTGACCATGTCGCTGTCCGGCATCGCCGAGGAGGGCCTGTCGGGGCTGGTCGAGATGCTCTCGGCCCGCGACGAGGTGCTCCAGGTCTCGCCGTCCGGGCGCGACGACCTCGACTGATCGCCTGTGGAACGCATTGGCAGCGGACGAGACGGCGAGGTCTTCGACCCGGGGAACGGAACCGTGCTCAGGCGTGCCCGCGACGGGCGATCCCAACAAGGCGAGGCTGAACTCATGCGCTACGTGCACGACGCCGGCTTTCCGGTGCCGGAGGTGATGTCGGTCGCCGGGGCCGACATGGTGATGAGAAAGATCGACGGCCCGACCATGCTGGAGGACGCCGGCCGGCGTCCCTGGACGATCCGCGCCCACGCACGGACCCTGGCCCGCCTCCACCGGATGCTCCATCGTCTCACTCCCCCGTCGTGGCTGGCGTCGACCGCCCCGGGGGAACCGGTCTCGATCGTTCATCTCGACTTTCATCCCGCCAACGTCATCGCCGGACCGGCCGCACTCAACACCGCCCACACGGAGATCCTGCTTCTCGTTGCGGAGATTCCGGGTGGGCCGCTCACTCGTACCACCGCCAGTGCCGGCCGTTCGATCTTCCGGCGCTCCTATAGACACGCCTACGGCCCGCTTCGCTCCGACGCCGACTGGCTGGCCATTGCCGCCCGGCGGCGGCTGGCCGATCCCAATATTCGACCGTCAGAGCAGGCCAAGTACCGGGCCGTCATCGCCGCAGCAAGCGGCGGCGAGACCTAGACCAATATCGGCGACCGATCGACAACCGGTCATGGGGCCCACTCGTCGAGGGTCAGCCCCACGATCACCGGTGAACCGTTCTCGTAGTTGATCGACACATACCAGGTGGTCCAGTCGAGACCCCCATATTGGGGATCGCCACCAGGGTCGCGGACACCCACGTAGTTGAAGGACCAGAGCTCCGTCGGGATGATGGTGGCATCCGGAGCCGGTCCGTTGCTGCCGGTGGGCGGCTCGTCAAACGTCGTAACCCTGTCGGTGCTGTCGAAAGCCGACACGAAGCTGTCGGCCACCGCCTCGGTGAAGGTCATTGCGGGTCGACCTGAATTCCTCACCTCGTCGGCACTGGCCCCACTCGTCGCCCAGTAGTAGGTGGTCGGGTCGGTGAGGAGAGTGGGAAGCGAAGCTGCTCGGAACCTCCGCGGGGGAGCGTGATGGGCGACATAGAGGCCGCGTCTCGAGATCACGGGCGTCAGGTCACCACGTTGCACGATGATCCGGGCAAACCGGTCGAGAAGGTCGACGACCCTCGGATCAGCCTCGAAATCCTGGGGCGAGACGAGGGGGGCGAGAAACGTGCCGTTCACCCAGAGCGGACCGACCCACGTGTTGATCGCGATCCAGGTCGTGCCCGAAACGACCTGTTGGGCTCCGGTCGGATTGACCACCAAGTATGGCAGGAGACCCGCGTACACCGCGGCGTCGACCCCCGGTGCGACCCTCGCGTTGAGCACATCGCCATCGGCGACAAGCACCACCATAGCTAGCTGCGACGGGTCGAACCCGGCGACGTGGGGCAGATCGCCCTGATCCCAGGGACGATCCGGTGCCGGCGGCAGCGAGGTTGAGGTTCGGCCGGTGGTGGTGGTTACTGCGGCCGTCGTGGTGGGGGCGGCCGTGGTGGTAGCTACTGCGGCCGTGGTGGTAGCTACTGCGGCCGTGGTGGTAGCTACTGCGGCCGTGGTGGTAGCTACTGCGGCCGTGGTGGTGGCTACTGCGGCCGTGGTGGTGGTCGCTGCCGCCGCCGAGGAGCCGCCGCCGCCGCACGACGCAGCCACGATCACCACTGTCATACCCAAGCCCACTGTTCGTCTCATGTTCCTCATCGGCTCCGAGTGTAGTGCCGACGGTGAACGTCACCAGGTATCCCGTCATCGCGCCCGACCGACGGAAGCGAGGTCGGCCTCGACGTAGCGCTTCATCTGATCGGCTTCGGCGAAGACCAGCCTCGTGGGTTCAGGATCTGCTTCGGAAGCGCTACAACGCTGCAACCGCAGCACGTCTCCGCTGGCGTACTCGGGCAGAACCGCGGCGAAGGCGAAGCCTTCATTGCGCAGGCGTTCGCCGGCCCATGGCGTGTGGACGTCGTCGAGGCGAAGGTCGATCTGTTGGATCACCGTGCTCCCGTATTCGCTGCTGATGCGATCGCACACGTCCGCACCTACTCGGGCCACCACGAAGCTCATCAACGACCTGACCTCCTCGAACTTCGTGACGAGAATGGTGAGACCGGTTGGTGCGATGTGTCCGGCGTCCACGATGCGCCTCCCCAGTCCGGCTCGACCGTAGATCTGGCGCATGATCGCGGAATGCCGCTGCGGCGCGAACACCTCCCTCTTCGGGGCCTCCCGGAGAGGCTGATACATCACCAACACCGAGGAACGGGATCGAGTCGGCACTCGCGCCACATGCGTCGTGGTCTCTGCCGGTAGGTGAGCCACCAGCATTCCGGTCTCCACTCCCCCACCGGCCCGGGTGAGCCGGTGGGTCACGGTGCTGAGGGTGACCGGATACGACACACATCCGACGTAACCCCGCCGTTCCATCTCGCCGGCAATCTCGATCGCGAGCGCGGTGCTCAGTCGATGACCCCGTGCCTCAGGAGCGACGATGGTCATGCCGGACCCGCAGATCCGCTTGTTGTCCCGACGATGCCAAAGAGCCATATGGCCCACGATCTCTCCGACACGTGCGGTGGCCACCACCGACCAGAGCTCGCCACTTCGCAGCCGTCCTGCCACCTCGTCGGGGTCATAGATCCAGGGCGCCGCCGCATACGAGCGCCCATAGACCCGCTCGGCAAGAGCACTCAGTTCGTTCGCCGATTCCGCCCTCAGCGGCCCGATCCTGATGTCCGTGCTGCTCCCTCCGTGAAGTTCGGTCAACCACCACCCAGAGTAGATCAAGTCGGGCCGCCGGCCGGCAGTCGACGTTCCCATCACCCGGACGTCGTACAGTCCGGGTGATGGAATCCGATCACCTCCCGTCGTTCAGGCTCGACGACAAGGTGGCGCTGGTCACCGGTGCCAGTCGGGGGATCGGTCGCGGGGTCTGCTTCGCTCTGGCCGCGGCCGGAGCGAGCGTGGTGGTCACTGCTCGATACCTCGACGCCGCCCACCGCGTTGCCGACTTGATCGAGCAAGCGGGAGGGCGCGCCAGCGCTCACCGACTCGACGTCACCGACCTGTCGTCGATCGACGCCGCGGTCGACGAGGTGTCGGGCCGCCACGGCAGAATCGACGTCGTCTTCGCCAACGCCGGCGTCGGACACAACCTCCCGGCCCTCGATGTCACCGAGCGACACTGGGACTCGATAATGGACGTCAACCTCAAGGGCACCTTTTTCACTGTCCAGGCCTGTGCGCGACACATGGTTGCGAGGGGCTCGGGCCGCATCATCGCGATGAGCTCGCAGGCATCACTCGTGGGGATCCGTGACCACGTCGCCTACTCGTCGTCGAAGGGCGGCGTCAACCAGATGGTGAAGGTGCTCGCCCTCGAGTGGGCACCACTCGGCCTCACCGTCAACGCGGTGGCCCCCACATTCGTCCACACACCCGGCACCGCGGAGCGACTCGATGATCCCGTGTACCTGGCCGCGGTAGTCGATCGAATTCCGGTGGGCCGGGTGGGTCGGATCCGCGATGTCGGCGGCGCGGTCGTGTACCTGGCGTCCGAAGCGGGAAGCATGCTCAACGGAACGATCCTGACCATCGACGGCGGCTGGACCGCCCAGTAGCTCGCTCATTGATCCGGCACCCCGACCGGGGGTGTCTGATAGACCGGAGGGCCAAGGAGCCGCCCCCATGTCATCGCTAGTCGTCGCCAACCAACTCCGTCTCGACCGGAAGTGGGAGGCGCCACCCGCGGCGATCGCCGCCTTTCACAGGCGTATGCCCGCCTACTCCCCGACGCTCCTGCTCGATGCCCCCGACCTGGCCCGGCAACTCGATGTTGGTCGAATTCTCATCAAGGCCGAGACCCGTCGGATGGGCCTGCCCTCGTTCAAGATCCTGGGGGCGTCGTGGGCGACCTACCAGGCAATCTGCGCCCATATCGGCGGTGAACCCGAGCCCTGGGGCAATATCAACGAGCTGGCGGCCAACCTCGCCCACCTGAAGCCCTTCAAGCTGGCCACCGCCACCGACGGCAATCACGGCCGGGCCGTGTCGTTCATGGCGCGTCTGCTCGGTTTCGAGGCCCACATCTTCGTACCCGAGGGAATGGCGGCCGCCCGTATCGATGCCATGATGGCCGAGGGCGCCACGGTCACGATCATCCACGGCGACTACGACGATGCCGTGGCCCGGGCCGGGGAGGAGGCCAGTGACCGCTGCCTCGTCGTGTCCGACACCTCGTGGCCCGGCTACGAAACGATCCCCGCCCAGGTCATCGAGGGGTACACCACCATCTTCGCGGAGGTCGACGAAGCGATCGACGCCAGTGAACTCGACCATCCCGACATGGTGGTGGTACCGATGGGTGTCGGAGCGTTCATGGCCGCGGCCGTCACCCACTACCGGTCGGGCCGTCGCCGTCCGGTGCTCGTCGGGGTCGAACCGATGGACGCCAACTGTGTCCAGGCATCGGCGATGGCCGGTGAGATCACCCACGTCCCCGGCCCCCACCGCTCGATCATGGTCGGACTCAACTGCGGCCGTCCTTCGCTCATTGCGTGGCCCCGTCTGTCAGCGGGCATCGATTGGTTCGTGAGCGTCGACGACGACCACGCCCGCCAGGCGATGCGCGACCTCGCATCGGCCGCGGTGGTCGCCGGGGAGACCGGAGCGGCCTCACTCGCCGGCCTCCAGGCTCTGCTCGCCCATGCCGACGGAGCGCACGCCCTGCCCGACCGAGCCGGCAGCACGGTACTGATCGTGGTCACCGAGGGGGCCACCGACCCGGTCGCGTACGAGGCAATCGTCGGCAGGAGTCACGACCGGATCGGTCGCGTCCTCACCGCCATCCGCTGATTCGGGGTCGACTATGGTGCGCAGATGACGCTGCCGCTCACACCGATGTCGCTGTCGACCCTGCTGGGCCGGATCGACCACGAGTGGAGCACACGCAAGAAGATCTTCGATCTCCCCAACGCGCGGATCTGGAGGCCCGACCCCGCCGTCGATCTCGGCTTCGACTTCCTGGGCCGGCGGTGCGCCACTCCGGTCGGCCCGGCGGCCGGACCCCAGAGCCAGCTCGCCGAGAACATCGTCCTGGCGTGGCTCGGTGGTTCCCGTCTGTTCGAGCTGAAGACGGTGCAGGTCATCGACGATCTCGAGATTTCCAGGCCCTGCATCGACATGCAGACCATCGGCTACAACATCGAATGGAGCCAGGAACTCACCGTTTCCCACAGCCTCACCGAGTACGTGAAGGCCGCCATGCTGCTCGAGATCCTCCGCAACTGGGGGCCGCTGAAGGAATTCGTCGGCGACGACCCCGGTCCTCATGTGTTCGACATGTCGGTCGGTTACGACCTGGCCGGCATTCAGTCCGAGAAGGTGGGCGGTTTCATCAGCGGTATGCGCGACGCGTCGGCCGTGGTCGATCGGCTACGGCCCGAGATCGCCGGCTCCTTCGCCGATTTGTCCGATCTCGACTTCGACCCCCGAATCGCCGACACCCTCACCCTCTCCACCTTCCATGGCTGTCCGCCCGAAGAGATCGAGTCGATCACCAAACACCTGATCGACGAGCACGATCTCGACGTGGTCGTGAAACTCAACCCCACACTGCTCGGCTACGAACGGGTCGCCGGAATAGTCAATGATGAACTCGGCTACCGCAACGTGTCCGTCAAGAACGAGGCCTTCGATGCCGACCTCCAGTTTGATCGTGGCGTACAACTGGTTGACGAACTCGACTGCTACGCCAAGGAACGTGGTCACCGATTCGGGATCAAGCTCACCAACACCCTCGTGGTCGACAATACCAAGAAATGGATGCCCGACGACACGATGTACCTGTCGGGCGCTCCCCTCCACGTGATCGCTTCGGTGCTGCTCGAGGCGCTGGCCGACGCGCTGCCGGGTCGGCTCGACATCCCCGGCCACCACGGCGACGTGATGGTGAGTTTCTCGGCCGGGATCACCAAGGACAATCTCGCCGACTCGATCGCCATGGGCGTCCATCCGGCAACGATGTGCTCTGATTTGTTGAAGCCCGGTGGCTACGGGCGTCTCGCCCCGATGCTGCGCTCATTCACCAAGGAGATCGCCGAGGCAGGATTCACCGACCTACCGTCCTGGAAGGCGGCTCGGCAAGCCGAGGCGCGGGCGGCCGGTTTCGCCACGACGGTCGCTCGACACGTCGCCCACATCCGGGGCGACGGCATCGGGCTCTACAACCTCGCCGGCAACGAAAAACTGCCTCGTGCCGTCGACCACGAACTCGAGATGTTCGGTTGCGTGGCCTGCAACTTCTGCATCACGGTGTGTCCCAATGACGCGTTCTTCAGCATCAAGAGCCTCGATGCCATGACCGGCCGCCAGCAGTACCTTGTCTTCGCCGAACTCTGCAACAACTGCGGCAACTGCATGACCTTCTGCCCCGAAGACGGCGATCCCGCCGTCATCAAGCCCCGCCTGTTCACCGACCCTGACGTCTACTCGGAACGCGACGGTCAGGGCTTTCTGCTGGATGGAGCCACCGTCATTGGCTCCAGAAGCGACGATCGCACCACCGACCTCGTGCAGCAACTACTTGCATCAGAGGTCGGGCTGCCCCTCACCCACACCTGAGCCGACAATCGACCCTCACCCGGCTTCCTGGCTCCCGATCTCGAGGACGACCTTGCTGGCATCGCCCGAACGAAGCGTCTCGAAGGCCTCCACGTAGTCTTCGAGTCCGAACCGATGGGTGATCACCGGGGTCACATCGAGTCCCGAATCGAGCATCGCGGTGGCCTTGTACCAGGTCTCGAACATCTCTCGTCCGTAGATTCCCTTGATCGTGAGGCCCTTCAGGATCGCCTGGTTGAGGTCGACCGTGGCCGGCTCGCCGAACAAGCCCAGCAGAGCGACCGACCCGCCGTGGTTGATCACCGCGAACACATCGGATACGGCGTCCGGGTGGCCGGACATCTCGAGGGCCACGTCGAATCCCTCGGTCATCCCGAGTTCCATCATGACGGAGCGCAGAGACTCCTCTCCCGGCGCCACCGCCCTGCTCGCCCCCATGCGCTCGGCGATGGCGAGGCGTGCCGGACGAACATCGGTGCTCACGACATGGCGGGCACCGGCGTGACGACAGATGGCGACGGCCATCTGGCCGATCGGTCCGGCGCCGGTGAGGAGAACGTCCTCGCCGACCAGGTCGTAGGAGAGCGCAGTGTGGACGGCGTTGCCAAGCGGGTCGAGGATCGCCGCGACCTCATCGGCGATCGAGTCGGGTACGGGGTAGGCGTTCGCGGCTGGAATCGCCACGAACTCCGCGAAACAACCGTCTCGGTGTATTCCGACGCCGACGGTGTTGCGACAGAGATGCCCGTGACCAGCACGGCAGTTGCGGCAGTGGCCGCAGATCACGTGGCCCTCCCCCGCCACCCGGGCACCTATCACGAGACCGGCAACCTGATCGCCCACCGCCGCCACCTTTCCCACGAATTCGTGCCCGATGACCACCGGAGGTGTGATCGTGTCACGAGCCCAGTCATCCCAGTTGTAGATGTGCAGATCGGTGCCACAGATGGCGGCGTGGGTGACTCCTATGACCACTTCGGCGGGACCCGGCACGGGCACCGGCAGGTCCTCCAGCGACAGTCCCGGGCCCGGCGCGGCCTTGACGAGTGCCTTCATCTCATCGTCCGATCACGCCCAGATCGCAACCGACCTCGACAAAGGCGGCCACTGCCCGGTCGACGTCGGCCTGGCTGTGCGCCGCGTTCATCTGGGTCCGTATCCGAGCCGAGCCCCGGGGAACGACGGGATGGGAGAATGCGGTCACGTAGATCCCCCGATCGAACAGTCGGTCGGCCATCTCCGAGGCGACCCGAGCGTCACCGAGCATCACAGGAATGATCGGATGCCCCTCACCGCTGAGCTCGAAGCCGTTCGCTGTCATCTGCTCGCGGAAACTCTCGGCGTTGGCACGAAGCCGTTCGCGCAGGTGATCGCCTTGGCGCGCGAGTCGTAATGCCACCCGGGCCCCGCCCACATGAGCCGGGCTCAGCGCGTTGGAGAACAGGTAAGGTCTGGCCCGCTGGCGCAGGAGATCGACCACACTCTCTCGCGCCGCAACGAAGCCCCCCATTGCCCCACCGAGCGCCTTACCGAGGGTGCTGGTCACGATGTCGACCCGATCAACGACGCCGTGCAATGACGGTGTGCCGCGGCCATCGGGTCCGATGAAACCCGTGGCATGGCAGTCGTCGACCATGACGAGTGTGTCGTAGTCGTCGGCAACCTCGCAGATCGCTCCCAGGTCGGCGATGTAGCCGTCCATGGAGAAGACCCCATCGGTGGCGATCAAGATGGTCCGGGCACCACCGGACCGGGCCGCCTCCACCTGGGTGCGGAGATCACCGATGTCGCGGGAGGCGAACCGGAATCGCCTGGCCTTGCTGAGGCGAGCGCCGTCGATGATCGATGCGTGGTTGAGCGAATCGGACACGATGGCGTCCTCGGCACCGAGCAACGGATCGAACACCCCGCCGTTGGCGTCGAAGCAGGCCGCGAAAAGGATGCTGTCGTCGGTGCCCAGGTAGTCGGCGATCTCCCGCTCCAGCAGGCGATGCTGGTCGGCGGTTCCGCAGATGAAACGCACCGACGCCATCCCGTAGCCGTACCGATCCATCGCCCGACGCGACCCCTCGATGATGTCCGGATGATCGGCGAGACCCAGGTAGTTGTTGGCACACAGATTGAGGACCTCGCCGACACCCTCGACTGTCACCGACCCGCCCTGAGGCGACGTGATCTGACGCTCGGTCTTCCACAACCCCTCGCCACGGATTTCATCGAGCGTCGCCTCGACTCGGGCGTAGAAATCGGAGCGGTTCATGATCCTCCGGTCAAGGGTCGATCCGTGGGCGTCGAGCGATCAGGGCTTCGTGGCCCGCACGAACGCCGACATGACGTGGCCCTCGGCCGCACGGACGGCTCGTTCGTCCATCTCATCGCCATCGAGGAACTGGCGCGCGTCGTCGGCGGTGTAGATGCGGGTCGGTTCGATCTCGACCTCGAGGAATCCGGCCGCACGGAGCCCGTCCCGGTAGTCACCCTCCTCGAGCGCACCAGCCACGCAACCGAGCCATGCCTCGACGCTTCGTTGAATCTCGCCGTCGAGTTCGCCGCGAATCACGATGTCGGACACTGCGAATCGGCCGCCGGGTCGCAGCACCCGAAACGCCTCGCGGAAAACTCTCGGTTTGTCGACTGAGAGGTTGATCACACAGTTCGAGATGATCACGTCGATGCTCCCGTCCGGCAGCGGGATGTCCTCGATGGTCCCCTTCAAGAACTCGACGTTGTCCACACCGGCGTCTCGTTGATTGCCTCGGGCCAATTCGAGCATGTCGTCGGTCATGTCGAGGCCGTATGCCTTTCCGGTGGGGCCGACCCGGCGCGCCGACAGCAGAACATCGATGCCTCCACCCGACCCGAGATCGAGCACGACCTGCCCCTCCTCGAGCGCGATGAGGGCGGTCGGGTTGCCACAGCCGAGCGACGCTGCCACCGCGGCCTCCGGCAGCACCGAGGCTTGGTGCTCGTCGTACAGCGCGGCGGTGATCGGGTCATCGTGCAGAACGTGAGCCGATCCCCCGCAACAGGTGGAAGGGCCATCCCGCACAATTACGTCCCGAGCCAACGCTCCGTAGCGGGCCTCGACCTTCGATCTCAGGTCATCGTCGGCCAATGAGCCACGGCGATCCCCACTTCCCGAATCCGATGTCTCGACCATCACCACGGTCCCTTCCTCTTGGCGACCCATGAAGCCGCAACGGATACTTCTCATATCGATGTATATCGAAGTGAGACTGACTTGGCAAGAGATTTCAGGCCGATCCGGCGTGTGACATGCGGCCGATTCCCGGGGGGCGACGCCAACGGTGCCGGGAGTGGCAGAGTGGTGTCGTCGACTCCTCCCCCATCACCAAGAAAGACACCAATGAGAGCTGCAATCCTCACCGGAGGCGGCGACGTCCCCGGCCTCAATCCCTGCATCAAGGCGGCAGTGAACCGCATGATTGACGAAGGTCACGAGGTCATCGGCATTCGACGGGGTTGGGGCGGCCTTCTCAACTGCAATCCTGACGACCCCGACTCGATCGCCGCCAACACGATGTTGCTCGATCGCCGCGCCGTGCGCACCGTCGATCGTACCGGCGGCACATTCCTCCATACCTCGCGAACCAAGCCGAGCCATGTGAGTTCCGACGACGTTCCGACTTTCCTGGCCAACCAGACCGTCGGCGATGGACCATTCGATTTCACACCACATGTGCTGCAGGTGCTCGACGCCCTGCACATCGATGTGCTGCTTCCCATCGGCGGCGACGACACGCTCTCCTACGGATTGCGCATGCACGAAGAGGGCGTTCCGGTGGTCGCCATCCCCAAGACCATGGACAACGACGTCCACGGCACCGACTACTGCATCGGGTTCTCGACCGCGGTCACCCGCGGTGTGCAGTTCATCCACAGTCTGCGCACCAGCACGGGTTCCCACGAGCGGATCGCGATCGTCGAGTTGTTCGGGCGCTACAGCGGGGAGACGTCGCTGATCACCGCCTACCTGGCCGGAGTCGACCGGGCCATCATCTCCGAGGTTCCCTACGACATCGATCGGCTGACCGACCTGGTCATGGTCGACAAAGCGGCCAACCCGAGCAACTACGCCATGATCACCATTTCCGAAGGGTCCACCCTCATCGGTGGCGAGATGAGCCTCACCGGAGATGCCGACGCCTATGGGCATCGCAAGCTCGGGGGCATCGGCAAGCTCACCGGAGACCTGATCAAGGACCGGACCGGCGAGGGAATCGTCTTCCAGGAACTCGCCTATCTTGCCCGGTCGGGGAATCCCGATTCGCTCGACCTGATGGTGGGTATGAACTACGCGATCATGGCCGTCGACCTGGCAATCGAGGGCACGCTCGGGCGCATGGTCGCGCTGCGTTCGGGCACCTACACCAATGTGCCGATCTCGATCACCGGTGAAAATGTCAGGCGGGTCGACATCAACGAGCTCTACGACTCCGAGAACTACCGGCCCAAGCTGCGACACGTCGCCGGCAAACCCATGTTCCTCTACTGACAACGAGCCTTGCTTCCCTCAGTGGTCACGGACGTCGTCGCGGAAGCCGGCGTTCCATTCCGACCACAGTGGTGGGAAGTGGCCGAGTTGGTAGCCTCCCGGCCCCACGTCCCAGGGCTCGGCGATCAGCTTGGTGCCGTTGAGCACGGGGTCCTGGTGAATGAGATCGAAGAATGACGACCGACGGCCGATGTCGTGGCTGTTACGAGCAAGCGCGAAAGCCAGGTCGAAACGAAACCCGTCGACATGCATGTCCACTGCCCAATACCGCAGGCTGTCCATGATCAACTGCAGGGGTGCCGGATGGTCGACGTTGAGGCTGTTGCCCGTACCGGTGTAGTCGAGGTAGGTGGAGGGATCGTCGTTGCGAACCCGATGGTAGGTGGTGTTGTCGAGGCCGCGCAGTGAGAGCGTCGGTCCCCTCGGCCCGCCCTCGGTGGTGTGGTTGTAGACCACATCGAGAATCACCTCGATGCCGGCGTGATGGAGGGTCTTGACCAGCTGCTTGAACTCGTCCACCTGCCGGCCCCTCGAGCCGGACGCCGAATAGCCGGCGTGGGGGGCGAAGAAGGCCGCCGTGGCGTAACCCCAGTAGTTGGTGAGGCCTCGCTCGACGAGGAATCCTTCCGGGATGAAATGGTGAACGGGCATCAGTTCGACGGCGGTGACACCCAGATCGACGAGATGGGCGATCACCGCCGGGCACGCCATCCCGGCGTAGCTGCCTCGCAGCCCGACCGGAACATCGGGATGGGTCATGGTGAGACCGCGCACATGTGTCTCGTAGATCACCGTTCTGTGCCACGGCGTACGCATGGCGACATCGAGGCCCCAGTCGAATGACTGGTCGACGACCACCGAACGCGGCACCGACGAAGCACTGTCGTGCCGGTTGCGAACCAGGGGGTCGTCGGGGTCGTGGGCATACACGGTCCGGTCCCATCCGAACCTCACCCTCGATGGCGCGTGCGTACGGGTCGATCAGAAGCTTGTCGTGGTTCGCCAGACGGTCGCGCGACGGATCCCACTCACCATGGACACGGAATCCGTATCGCTGACCGGGTTCGACTCCCCGGAAATATCCGTGGTGCACGTGGGCCGAGTTCTCGGGAATCTCGATCTGTTGCTCGGTGCCCTCTTCGTCGAACAGGCAGAGGTCAATCGATTCAGCGGTCTCGGAGTAGACGGCAACGTTGACCCCGGCACCATCCCAGATGACACCGAGAGGCTGACGGTCGCCGAAAAGGGGCGGGTCGGGCTCGTTCATCCGCGCCGCATCAGGCGATAGAAACGCTCGTCGTACTCGGCCACCATTCGCCCCGCCGTGACCCGTGGACCGAGATGGCCGA
>QIIW01000073.1 GCA_003231645.1 Acidimicrobiia bacterium
GCCGCGTGGTGTCGACCACGTCGGGCTCGATGTACATGGGCCGGGCGGTCGGCACCACGGCCCGCACCGATTGTTCGACTCGATCGATGGCGCCGGCGATCTCGTGGGTGGTCATTTCGGCATCGAATTGCACCTTGGCCCCGACCAGCAATTCGTCGGGCCCGAGATGCTGGGTACGGATGTGGATCAACCCGACCACGCCGTCGCACGATTCGATCGCGGCGGTGATTCGTTGGAGGTCGCGGCGGTTGGCACTCTCCCCGATCAAGAGGCTCTTCATCTGGATCGCCAGCACGATGGCGATCACACCCAGCAGGATGCCGATGGAGAGGGTGCCGATCCCGTCGAACACCGGTGCATCGGCGGTGATGGCGATGATCACCGCTCCGAGAGCGAGAACCAGACCGACCAGCGCGCCGAGGTCTTCCAGGATGACCACGGGAAGTTCCGGAGACCGGGTATCGCGTATGAACGAGATCCAGCTCTGGTGACCCTTTTGCGGCGAGGCTTCATGGACCGCGGTCCGAAACGACACGCCCTCGAAAACGATCGCCAGGCCGAGCACGACGAACGCCCAGGTGGGACTGTCGATTCCGTGGGGATCACGGATCTTCTCCATGCCCTTTAGCACCGAGAACAAGGACCCGACCGAGAACAGGACAAGTGAGACGACGAAGGCCCAGAAGTATCTCTCTCGCGCGTATCCGAACTGGTGGTCCTCGTCCGGAGCCCGCCGTGACAGTCGGCCCCCCAACATGAGGAGAGCCTGATTGCCGGTATCGGCAAAGGAGTGGATCGACTCGGCCAGCATCGAGCCGGCGCCGGTCACCAGGAAGGCGACGAACTTCGACACCGCGATCCCCAGATTGGCCAGAAAGGCCGCCAATATCGCCTTGGTGCCACCACTCGTGCTCATCGCGTCTCCGTGTCGACAACGGCGACGATGCTAACGGCGATCCGTTCACCGGCTGCGGTGATCTCAATTCCCCGGCTCGCTGTCCGATGGGGGCATGTGCCCCATTCGTGCCCGCACCCGGCGAACGGTGCACGTCGAACGTTGAGTGATCTCAACGACTTCGTCGATGCCTTGGGGATCTCAGCCGGCCGTTGTGATCTCGACGCTCTGGCCCGGCTGCTCGGGGCGGCGCTCGGTGCCGACACCGTGGTCCTCAGACGCGGGGACACGATCGCCCGCACGATCCGGTCGAGCGGGCCGAGGCTGTCGCAGCATCGACTTCTCGCTCTCGCCGGGAATCCGGTGAAGCTGCCCCACCGATCGTCCGTGAACGCCACCGCGACCCTCGAGATCGGCGTGGTGGCCGTCGGGTCGAGTCTGATCTTCATTCGAGTCGGACCGGACTTCTCGCGCGACGAGACCGAGTTCGCGTCGGCCGTGGCGCGCGAGGCGGGTATGGCCCTCGGTCTGCAGAAGACGCTCCGGGGGGCGGCCGAGCTGCAAGATGAACTCCGGGCGGTGACCCGCCGGGTCGAACGCCTCGACCGGGATCACGACAGAGACCAGAGTCTCCTCGATCGCCTGGCCCGGATCGAGGAACTCATTTCACTTCGTCCACCGATCGATCTGCTGCTCGAGTCGGTGGTGTCCGGGGCGTCGTATCTCATCGCTGCGGACGCGGTCGACATCCATCTCCAGGATGTGGCCCGGAACCTGGCGGCGTCGAGTTCTGACCGTGAGATTCGCAGCGATCCCGGGCCGACGTCATGCCGGGCCATGTCGGAGAACCGTCTGGTCGTCGACCATGAGAGGTCGACGATCGGGGGTCCGGGTCGGTCGGCGAACGGCGCGTGTGTCATGTCGGCGCCTGTCCGCGTTGCCGGTCGGGTGGTCGGGTGCCTCACGGCCTACAAGAGCCTTCCGAGGACGATGTTCTCGGCCGCCGAGCAGGAGTCGCTGATCGCGCTGTCGATGCACGCGTCGATCGCCCTGCAGGATTCGCGTGCGATGGAGGCGATGAGAATGTCGCTTGATCGGGAACGCCACCGTTCCGAGCACGACCATCTCACGGGTCTGCCCAACCGCTTGACGGTGCTCGAACGACTCGACCGCGAACTGGAAGCGGTGGAGACCGATCCGGTGACGAGGCGCTCACCGTGGTCGCCGAAAGGATCAGGTCTTCGGTCCGCGACGAGGATCTGGTCGGGCGGGTGGCGGCCGACGAGTTCGTGGTGGTCTGCAAAGGCATAACCGAGGTCGGGGCGGTCGAACTCGCTCATCGGATCCAGGATCGTGTCGCCCGGTCGATGACCGTGTCGGGCCGTGATCATCTGATCACCGTGTCGATCGGGGTGGCGGGCGGGTCGTCCTCGGACACCGCCGAGAATCTGGTGGCCAACGCTGATCTGGCGGCCAGCCGAGCCAAGCGTCTGGGTCGATCGCGGGTCGAGATCTTCGATGTCGAACTCCGCCGGAGCCAGCGCGATCGGCTCGCGACACTGCGCGAACTTCGAACCGCGCTCCGTGAAGATCAGCTGTGCGTCTTCCTGCAGCCGGTCGTGTCTTTGCCGGAGCGCCGAGTGGTCTCATTCGAGGCGCTGGTCCGCTGGCGCCACCCGCGACGCGGCCTGGTCGGTCCGGACGACTTCATTCCTCTCGCCGAGGAGACGGAACTCATCGCCGAGATCGACCACCGGGTGATTGATTCCACCCTCGGGCTGCTGTCACGCCGAGTATCGCCGCGCCCCGTCGCCGTCAACGTGTCGGCCCGGACGTTGGCCGAACCCGGCCTGGTCGACTGGATCGTTTCGCGTCTGGCCGCCCACGACGTCGATCCACGGCTCATGGTCATCGAGATCACCGAAACCGTGTTGCTCAAGCCCACCAGAGTCGCCACACGTCATCTGCAGAAGTTGCGGAAACTCGGGGTCAAGGTGGTTCTCGACGACCTCGGAACCGGCTATTCGTCGCTGGCCACGCTTCAGAGCTTCGAAGTTGACGGTGTGAAGATCGACCGCAGTTTCGTGTCCATTCTCGGCGAGGACGTGCGGGCCGACGCGATCGTCTCGGCCGTCTTCCATATGGCTTCGGCGATCGGACTCACCGTGGTGGCAGAAGGAGTCGAATCCGATTCTCAGGTCGATCGACTGGTGGAGCTCCGCGACGATTCCGGTGGGGTCGTCCTGTACGGGCAGGGGTACCTGTTCGGTAGGCCGGCCGCCGGGGCCGAGGTCATCGGCGGATTCCTCGAAATCCCTTCTCGGCTTCCGGGGCCCAAGCGCTCCGTGACGATCCGCCCCGTGCCCTCGGCGAGAAACTCGGCGTGAGCGGACCGGCCTGCGCATGCGAGTCGGTCAGCCGATTCATATGCTGTCCGGCTCGCATCGTCGGTGGGGGTCATAGAGTTGGGCGTTCTTCGGAGGCGATGATCGATGGCCAAGCGCAAGAAGAGAAACTGGGCGGCACCCGACGTCGGCCCTTCGTTGCCTCCGGTGACCCCGGCGTTGCAGAGCCCTCGCCGCCGCGTGCCCACCGGAATTCGGCGCCCGTCCTACGCCCTCACCGGTGAGCCCGGACCGTCGCGGTCGGCTCTGGTGCGGACCCCCGAAGAAATCGTTGCCATGCGTCGCGCGGGTCGGGTGGCGGCAGAAGTGTTGCTCGAGGCAGGTTCAATGGTGGGTGTTGGCGTCACATCTGATGAGGTCGACCGTGTCGTTCACGAGGCGACCGTTGAGAAGGGCGGATACCCGAGCCCGCTCAACTACCGCGGCTACCCCAAGAGCGTCTGCACCTCGGTCAATGAGGTCATCTGCCACGGTATTCCCGACAGCCGGCCGCTGGCCGACGGTGACATTGTCAACATCGATGTCACCGTCTACATCGATGGTGTCCATGGCGACACGTCGGCCACGTTCCTGATCGGCGATGTCGATCCGGCCTCGGTGAGGCTGGTCGTCGAGACCCTCGCCTCGCTCGAACTCGGTATTGCTGCTTGTCGACCCGGCGGTCCGGTGAGCGACATCGGTCGCGCCATTGAGGGCCATGCCAACAAGCACCATCTCGGCGTGGTGCGCGAGTTCATCGGGCATGGTGTCGGGATCGACTTCCACAGCAATCTCCAAGTACCCCACTATTTCGATCGTCATCACAGTGAGGCACTCGAGATCGGTACGTCGTTCACCATCGAGCCGATGCTCACCCTGGGTTCCCCGGATGTCGCCATGTGGGACGACGGATGGACCGCGGTCACCGTCGATGGCTGCCGTACCGCCCAGTTCGAGCACACGCTGCTCATGGGGGAACAGGGAGCGGAGAAGATCACCGTGACCGGATCGGGTGAGTGTGCGCACCAGACCGTCCTCGAGACAGTGGCCTGAATTCCGTCCCGCCGCCACCGTGAAGCAGGTTCCGGGGTGGGCCAACCGGGTTGAACCCTCAGCCGATCAGTGAGAATTCGACTCGACGCGCGAGGCGATCGACGTGATCGAGCTTGAGTTCCACCTCTGCTCCGAGGCTCAGTCCGTCGGAAGACATCTTCGTGACCACCGCGGGGTCGCGAAGCTGAACCCGACCGCGCTTGCGTCGGTTGTCGATATCGGTGACGACGGCCGTGAATCTCTCGCCGACTCGTGATTCGAGTGTCACCGCCTCCACGAAATCGACGACGGCCCGTTCCAGGGCACGATCACGTTGCTTGGCCTCGCCCATGAGAGCAGGAAGTTCATCGAGAGCCTCGGACGCCCAACCGGGGACCTTGCGGTCGGCGCAGCTGGCGAGGATCACTTCGTTGGCGAATCTGTCGCACAACCTCCTCAGCGGCGCCGTGACGTGGCTGTAGGTCGAGGCGATGGCCGAGTGCCGGCTCTGCTCCGGCTCCTGATGCTGGTGAAAGGCGACGTAGCCGGCACCGCGCAGTCCACGTGCGGCCTGACTCAGCATCGCAGCATTGGTGGGGGTATCGGGCTTGAGGCCTCTGATGCGATCGGCGTAGCTCATCTCGTCGGGCCAGTCGATGCCCAGGGCACGGGCGGTGCGACGGAGCCGAGAGATCGTTCGGCGATCCGGTGGTGGAAGCGTGCGCAGCAGGCCCTCTCCTGCGTCGAGCATGATCCGGCTGGCCGCGATCCCGGTGAGCAGGGAGATCTGGGCGTTCCAATCCTCGATGGGGATGGGCTCGTCGTATTCGAGCCGGTAGCTGCCGTTGGAGGTTTCGTAGACCTCTTGGGAAGGCAACGCCAGACTGACCGCCCCGCGGGCTGCCTCCCTTTCCAGTCGGAGTCGGCCGATCTCGCGCAGCAGGGTGAGTGGGTCGTCGGTATCGGATTCGTCGATGAGTTCCTGGGCCCGCCGATAGCTGAGCTGCGCACGATTCCTCACCGTGGCCCGTTCGAGGTTGGCGGTGGTGATCTCACCTTGAGAATCCAGGTCGATCGACCACAACACCGACCGACGGTCCTGGCCCTCGAGAAGACTTCCGGCATCCTCGTTTATGCGTGGCGGATGCAGCGAGGTGCGACGGTCGGGGCTGTAGAGCGTGAGGCCGCGGGCACGCGCCTCCTCGTCGACGAGACCGCCCGGGGCGACCAGAGATGCCACGTCGGCGATGGCATAGAAGACGCGGTAGCCCGCCTTGGTCCGTTGGGCCGAGTATGCCTGGTCCAGGTCCATCGAGCCTTCGGGGTCGATGGCCACCAACGGGATGTCCCGGGCATCACGAACCCGGTCGGTCGCCCCGGGTGGGAGCACCGGGCCCCGGTCGGCCGACTCCTCCGCTGCGGCCAGGACAGGGCCGGTGAAGGTCTCGGGAACATCGAGTTCGGCCCTGAGGTGTCGAAACCCCTCGATCATCTTCGGGTCGGGGGGGCAGCGGACGAAGCAGCGTGGCACGTCCGGAAAGCTAGCCGTGTGGCGTGCTCTGCGAGCGCTGCCTCATCGGAGTGTGGCGGAATCCGGACGCGGGAGTTCGATCCAGGTGCGGCCGGGAAGGATCGAGATCGGCCGGCCCTCGGAGTCGACGTACTCGGTCTGGTCGGTGAGTTCGGGGCGGCGCCAAGTGGCCTCGATGACCTGGCCATCGGTGAGCACCCAAGCCGTACCGGTACCGATCGTCACCGCCTCGGGAGACTTGGCATCGGCGGCGGATATTCCGTAGTCGACGAACTGGACGATGACGGTGGTGGGGGCGGTCCGTTTGCCATTGGTGTCGACGGTGGGGGAGCCGTCCTGGGAGCGGTTCCATCCGCTGCCGTTCCACGAATAGTCGACGGTGGATCTCGGATAGTTGATGGTGACTCCACCGACCGGTCGGGCGGACGGATCAATCGGGTCCGCCGGATCCCTGAAGGTGAACATCGGGGAGGGGGTGGACGTGTCGAGATCGGCGCCGATGGCCCAGAGGTTGAAGGTGTTCGTGTAGAGATTGTGGGGGGCGCTGCGGCTGCGGTCGCGGTAGTAGCCCTCGGGCTTCGACGAGGCGCCGACGTCGATGAGTGTCGACTTGGCCAGGGCGGCGCGTGCGCCACGATTTCCGCCCGAGTTCGCGAACAGCGGCGAGTTGAGCTGTCCGAGGAGATTGAAGTCGCCGGTGCGCATCGAACGAACCGGGCCGACCACCTTGGCCCCCGTCGAGTGGAACACCGCGGCGAGCCTCGTGAGGCCGCCCTCCACTTCCTCGACGAAGACGATGTCGGCCTGGTTGATGCCCGACTGGGGTCTCGCCAAGCTGACATTGTCGATCTTGACGGCGAGAGCCGGCCGACTCGGATCGTCGAAGGTCGAGAGCCCGGTGAGAACGGCACGATTCTCGAGCGAGCGGAGCCGCACTATCCGCTTCTTGACATCGTCGAGTTCGAGCGCCAGATCGGTGCGCTTCTGCCCGAGGGCGGTAAGGGCATCGACCGCCTCCGACTTCTGGGTCCGGGCCTCGGCGAAACGGTCGCGGGCTGTCGTCAGGTCGGCGCGCAGAGAGATGAGGGCTTCGTCGATCACATCGAGTCTGCTCTGGGCGTCGTCGATCACGGTGCTGTAGAACTCACGGCGGCGGTCGGCCGAGTCGTTGCCCTCGAGAGTCTGGATCTCGGCCAGGAGGGCGTTGCCCCGGGGGTCACCGGCCGTGTAGCCGGCGAGAGCGATCTCGGTGCGGGTCCGGGCCGGCTCACGCCTCGAGTCGACGGTGAGCGCTATGCGGTCGGCCGTGAGTTCGATTTCGACCTCACGGCGGTCGATGAGTGCCACGAGATCGTCGACGTTGGCACCGGCCTGGACGATCTGGACATCGAGGCCGGCCAATTCGTTGGCGATCTCGTCGCGATGGACCTCGAGCTGTGAGATCTCTCCCGGATCGATCTGTGCCGCGGCGGGCTGAGCCACCACCGCGGTGATCGCAAAGGTGAGGAGGATCGAGATGATGGATCGGGTGGGTCGAATCATGATCAAACGGCGGCTCTCCGTCGCCCGCGCCCGCTCACCGTAACGTGCGGGGCGCCGGCTATGGCGTCACTTCGGGCTACCGTCGGCATGTGTCCGGCGATCAGGAGATCATCAGATTCAGCCGGTCCGACATCGACGCCATCGTCGAGGCCATGGACTCACTCCAACGGGCCGAGGCCGGTGGTTGGATCAACATCGGGCCATGGCTGTCAGACGACGTGATGGCAGAGGTTCCGCAGCGGTCGGGACTCGGAGCGTGGTTCTCCGGACTCGGCCCGTACGTTCCGATGGCCACCTGGATTCCCGGTCTGACCACGGGTCGCCGCCCCACTCCGGCGCAGGTCGGCATCGAACACGGCACCGGCCCCAATGCTCTGGCCCGATTGAGCGAGGCCGGCCACCCGATGCCGGCTGACTGGAGGCGCCGCCAGGACCATGGCAAGCACGGGATCGTGGCCGAACTCCCGGAAGGTGTGGATCTTGGCGAGGTGGTCGTCTGGCTGATCGAGGCGATCACGTTGCTGAGCGAGTACGTCTCGCCCGGTAATCGCTGGCGTGCCGTGATTCACCGTCCCGGTTGAGAGCGGATCTCAGGTGGACCGGGGTGTCGGATCCTCGAAGAACGTGTCGACGGTTTCGCCGGACCAGTAGGGCCTGGCGGTGGTGAGGTCGACGCGGCCCGTCTCGACCTTGTCGGTCGAGGGGCTGACGCGTCGGGGAGGCTTGCCGGCGCGCATGCGGCCGCCGTTGTCGTCGCCCCACGAGCCCTCCGCCGCCAGATTCTTCCACACCCGTGACCTGATGGTGGCCTCCGATGGCAACGCCCCCGCACGGGTGAGTGCGAGTGGATGCACCCCGATGCTCCACCCTCTGATCGATCGAGGATCGAACTCGGGTGCGGGCTCCGGTCCGTTTTCGGGCTCCGGCTCCGGCTCGGGTATCGTCGGGGCTTCGCCGAACTCGGCGTCGAACAACAATGGCCCGTACGAAAGCTCGGGCTCGGCCGCCGGGGCCATCATGTGCAGCGGATCGGTGACGAGTTCGGCGTCGGCGTCGAGAGCGCGGCGCTCGCGGTCTTCGTTCCATGTGAGGCGCAGGCTCGACTTGCCGTATCGCTCGCGCAGCGTGGCTCGTACCGCGGCGTCGTCCTGGGCCCGGCGACGGGCCCGGTCGGCCAGACGTCCGCGTAGACGGCGTGGCCGGCGTCGACCCGCGGGCCGAAACGCTCCCCGATTGGGGTTTCCGAGCCAATCGAGGATGATCCAGACGGTTCCGGCGCCGACCCAGACGGCGATGAAGACGAACGTCACGCTCCGGCCCCACATGATTTCGATCAGGGCCTCAGCGCAAGGACGGCATCGACGATCGTGTCGACTACGGCGGGAGTGTCGACATCGTGCAGGACGAGAGTCCGAGCGTTGGTGTCGGGGGGCCCGAGAGGGGAAAGCCCTCGCTGGTCGACGACGGTCATTCCGCGGGTGAGCCTGCCATGGAGCTCGATCTCGACGTGGCGGAGGTCGCCGTCGAACAGGTGGGGGTGGGTGGCCGCCACGACGGCACACGCATCGTGTATTGGCGCACCGGCCCACCCGCGCATCTCGCCGGCTCGTTCGAGCGCGTAGTCGAGAAGGTCGGCAGCGAGACTCGCGGCTGGGAATCCGGCCTCGCGCATGCGATCACGTTCGGTGGCGCCGAGCAGGACCTGGTGGGTGACGTCGAGTCCGACCATCGTGAGCGCCGCGGCATCACGAAAGACCATCGCGGCCGCCTCCGGATCGGCCCAGATGTTGAACTCGGCCGTCGCGGTCACGTTTCCCCCGACCGCCGCTCCGCCCATGATCGTGATACCGGAGAGACGCTGTGGCAGGCCCGGGTCGCGCTGTATCGCCAAGGCGATGTTGGTGAGCGGACCCATGGCCACGAGGTGGAGCCCCTCGACCCCGGCGGCCATGTCAAGGATGTAGCCGACGGCGTCGTGGGAGGCCACGGTGCGGTGGACGTCGGGCAAATCGACCGAACCGAGGCCGGTGGCCCCGTGGACATGGTGTGCATCGACGGCGTCGGCGATCAATGGTCGTTCGGCACCCCGGTGGACCGGTATGTCCAGACCCGCCGTCTCGACGATCGCCAGAGCGTTGTGGGTGGTGTGTTCAATTCCGACGTTGCCGTTCACGGTGGTGATTCCGATGAGGTCGGCGACGACGGCAGCCGTGAGGATGGCGATCGCATCGTCGAGGCCGGGGTCGCAGTCGATGAGCATCGGGATTGTCGACATGGCGGTGATGCTACGTCGGCCGTGGCGGGAGGGGCTCTCAGGCGAGAAGCTCCTCGACCTCGTGGCGCGTGGGCAGTGAGGTCTGAGCGCCGGCCCGAAGGGTGGTCGCGGCACCCACCCGCACCGCCCAGCTCACGGCCGCGACCAGATCGGATCCGCCGACGAGCGCATCGGCGAGAGCTCCGCAGAACGAGTCGCCGGCGGCGGTTGTGTCGACCGGGTGCACCAGCGGGGCGGCGACATGGTCGATCGTGTCACCGTCGACAACGAGTGCTCCATCGGCCCCGAGCGTGACCACCACCGCTCGGCAGGGAAGATCGCGGGCCAGTTCGACGGCCCTGGCCACATCGACCAGGCCTTCGAATCCGGCCAACGTGGCGAGCTCGGATTGATTGGGGACCAGCACATCGACGTACGAGAACAATTCCTCCGGCAGCCCGCCCGAGGGTGCCGGAGCAGGGTTGAGGATCACGATTCCCGCGGCAACCCGGGCTGCTGTGACCACGGCATCGATCGGAATCTCGAGTTGTACGATCGTAACCGCGGCCTCGGTGAGCATCCTTTCGGCTCGCTCGATGTCATCGGCGCCCAGCCGCGCGTTGGCGCCCGGGCTGACCACTATGGAGTTGTCGCCGTCGGCCTGAACGGCAATCAGAGCGACGCCGGTCGGCACTCCGGAGGTGGAGACCGTGTGAGTTGTATCGATTCCGTCGTCCGCCATGGCGGCGCGTAACATGGCGCCTGCCTCGTCGTCACCCAGACGACCGATCATGGCCACCGAACGTCCGAGTCGAGCGCTCGCCACGGCCTGATTGGCACCCTTTCCCCCGGGAACCCGTCTGAGGTCACCGCCGAGCACCGTCTCGCCCACCGAGGGTACTCGAGCCACGTCGACGACGAGATCGAGGTTGGCACTGCCGACAACGACGATTTCGGTGTTCAAGTCGGTCTCCTCGGTGCCTTCGAACCGATTTCCCGGCGGACGGCCGATGTCATCCGGCCGCCGCATGGATCACTGTGTCAGACCCCGTCGATGCCCGATCGGCCCGATTAGCGAACGAGGCTCTGTTCGATCTCGTGGAGGCGCTTGACCGCACCGACGAGGATCTTCTTGGCCAGCTTCGGGCTGCCGTCGAGCAGCGATGAGAACTCGCGTCGGTTGAGGGCCTGGATCACCATGTCGGTGTCGGCGGTGACCGTTGCCGTGCGAGGGACACCGGCGATGACCGCGAGTTCGCCGAAGAAATCGCCCGGCCCGAGCGATGCGATCACCCGTCCGTCGCGGCGTACGGTGGCGGTGCCCTCGGCGATGATCATGAACTCTCGGCCGGGCTTGCCCTGCACGGTCAGATCACGTCCTGCTCGGACACTGATAGGAGTCATGAAGGAGGCGACCTTCTTGAGCTCGCGATTGCTGAGCTCGGAGAAGAGATCGATGTTGGTCAGCGTCTCCACGAGTGCCATGTCAAACCTCCCTTGCGGGCCGCTCGCCCGCTTCTGCCCTGAATTGATAGCACCTGCCGGATACGGCTGTCGGATACGGTCGAAAAACGGCCACCGGGCCAAGCGGCGACCGGTATCCGCCGACCACCTGCTCGGGGCCCCACTCCGGCCATGGCCGAGGCCTGATCGCCTCTTCTCCCGTCGGCTACTGTGTCAGTTGGTGATGAGCATATGACCAGCCTCTACCTGTTCTCCCTGGCCGTCGGCGGCCCGGTGCTCGCGTGGATTCTCTTTGCCGGCCTGGACGGGGGCGGAGGAGCGGGTGGTCACATGGGCGGCATGGGCGGTATGGGTGGTATGGGTCACATGGGCGGCATGGGTGGCGGCCACATGGCCGGCGACGGCTACACGGGCGACGGAATCATGTCGGTCATCCCGCTGTCGAGCATCGCCTTCGTCATGACATTCTTCGGCGCCACCGGGTTGGCGGCGCAATCGGTGGGATCTTCGACCGTGTTCGCCCTCATCATGGCGGTGGCGGTCGGCATGGGGGCCGGGGTGCTCAACTCGGCGGCCTTCCGTTGGTTGCGGCGAAACTCGTCGTCGAGCGATGTCACCAACCGAGAACTCGAAGGCTCGATCGCGCGTGTCATTCTGCCCGTCGACACCGCCCACCGCGGCCGCATCGTAGTCAACATCGCGGGTGCTCGCGAACAAATGACCGCTTCGCCCGCCGACGGATCGTCGATGGCAATCGGCGACAAGGTCGTGATCGTGGAAGTATCGCAAGGTGTCGCGTTGGTCGCGTCGCTCGATCCGGCGCTCGGCGCCGGGAACGACACCGACTAGTTCGCCCGATGGATCGTTGCTGATCAGGAGGAAATACGGATGGATGTAGCTCTGGTGTCAGGACTGGCGGTCGCCCTCGTGGTCATCTTCATAGTCATGGTGGTGAAGTCGCTGGTCATCATCTGCCCGCCGAACCGGGTGGCGGTGATCTCCGGTCGACAACGTGTTCTGTCCGACGGCCGCACGGTCGGTTACCGGATCCTGAAGGGCGGCCGCACCCTGCGCGTGCCGATCCTCGAGAAGGTGGCGTGGATGGATCTCAATACCATCCCGCTCGACGTCTCGGTCACCAACGCCTATTCGCGTGGGGCGATTCCGCTCAACGTACAAGGCATCGCCAACGTGAAGGTGTCGAGCGCCGAGGGGCTGCTCGAGAACGCAGCCGAACGCTTTCTCGATTTTCCGTCCGAGCACATCGGCCAGATTGCCAAGGAGACCCTCGAGGCCAACCTGCGCGGCGTGTTGGCCACTCTGTCACCTGAGGAGGTGAACGAGGACCGGCTCAAGTTCTCGCAGACGCTCATCGACGAGGCCGATGACGACATGAAGACCCTTGGACTCAGCCTCGACGTACTGAAGATCCAGAACGTCACCGACGATGTCAACTACCTCGAATCGGTGGGGCGCAAGCTCACCGCCGAGGTGGTGCGTGACGCCAGGGTGGCCGAAGCCAACCGCCAGTCCGAATCCGCCCAGGCCGAAGCCAAGGCCCGCCAGTTGGCCGAGATTGCCAAGGTGCAGGCCGACAAGGCCATCGTCGAACAGCAGAACGACCTTCGTGTGCGCACCGCCGAACTCGATGCTCTCGGCCTGATCAAGGAGGCGCAGGCCAAGGTGGCCGGCGACACCGCCCAGGCGGTGGCCGAGCAGGAACTCCAGGCCGAGCGAATCGAACTCGAGAAGCGTCGCCTCGAGGCCAACGTCGTCACCCCGGCGCGTGCCGATCTCCGGGCCCGCCAGCTCAACGCCCAGGCCGCGGCGGCGTCGATCATCGAGAACGGCAAGGCCCAGGTCGAGATTTTCCGGCGCATCACCGACCAATATCAATTGGCCGGTGACGACGGTCAGCGGATCTTCGTGCTCAACATGCTGCCCGATCTGATTGACAAGATCGTTTCCGTGGTCGACAACGTCTCGATAGACCGGGTTGCCGTGGTCGACGCCGGTGGTTCCGACGGAGGCGCGATTCCCGCATTCCTTTCTCAGCTTCCTGCCACCGTGGCCGGGCTGGCCGAGCAGATCGGAGCCATGACCGGCGTCGACATCCTCGGTGCGATGCGGTCCGACGAAGTTCCGGGCGACCAGCCGCGGGGTGAGATCGGGTCGAGCCTGCCGACGCCGGCTCCGATCGACTGAGCCGGGTTTTCGACGGCGCCACGCCGTCGGTCACGGTAAGGATTGGCCAGCGGTCGGCTCATCCGCGAGGATTCCGGGCCATGCAAGCGGAGGCCACGGTTCGCGAACAGCGTCGCGAAGAGCGCCGAACGAGGGTGATCGAGTCGGCCATGCGGCTCGCCCTCGACGGCGGCTACGACGCTGTCCACATGAGGGCTGTGGCCGATCGGGCCGAGGTGGCGCTGGGCACGATCTACCGCTACTTCTCGGGCAAGGACGAAATGCTCATCGCCGGCCTGGCCGAGTGGCTGGGCCTGATGCGTCACCGTCTGGAGAAGGCTCCGATCGAAGGTGATACGGCGGGTGAGAGGTTGTCGACCGTGCTGAGCGCGGCATCGACATCTACCGACAACGTCCCGGTATTGATGGGAGCGTTGGTCACTGCCCTTGGCACCACCGACGTGGCGGCCGCGCAATACAAGCTGGCGGTCGAGCGTGAGGTGAGAAACCTCGTGGTGATGGCCATCGGCGACGACGATTCGATCGACGCGTTCGGGGTGGCCCGGGTGATCGGCCACGTGTGGGGTTCGTCGATCAGCCGATGGATCGGTGGCCTGGCCGACACCGGTAGCGTAGGTGTCGAGCTGCGCCATGCCGTCGAGATGCTCCTCGACGACTGACTTCGCTTCCCGCGCCGTCAGCGGAGGTCAAGGACCTCGTCGAAGTGGTCCGATGACTTGGGCCTGGAGAAGAAGTAGCCGAGTGCCTGGTCGCAGTCGAGTTCCTTGAGGACGATCAACTGCTCCTCCGTCTCGACTCCCTCGGCGATCACGATCAGGCCGAGTGCATGGGCAAGGTCGATGATCGCGGCGACGATCGTGGCCGAGTCGCGGTCGGTGGCCAAGCCGGCCACGAAGGACTGGTCGATCTTGAGGACATCGAGGGGCAGCCGGTGGAGGTAGGCGAACTGCGACCATCCGGTGCCGAAGTCGTCGATGCCCAGACTGATTCCCAGCGCCCGTAGTTCGTCGAGTTGACCGGCGGCGACCTCGGCATCACCCATGAGAGCCGACTCGGTGATCTCCATGCATATCTCGTCGGTGGTGATACCTGCCTCGAGGATGGTGCGTTGGATGTAGCCGACGAGGTCGGGGTCGCCGAGTTGTCGGCCTGAGAGGTTGACCCAGATGCGCACCGGCTCGCTCTCGGGAGAGCGGAACAGGCGCCACGCCGCGGCCTGGCGGCAGGCCTCGGCGATCACCCACTTGCCGATCTCGACGATGATGCCGGTCTCCTCGGCGAGGGGGATGAAGTCTCCGGGAGGGATGAGCCGGCCGTCGGGGCGTTCCCATCGCACCAACGCCTCGAAACCGACGATGCTGCCCGAGTCGAGATCGAGTTCGGGTTGATAGTGAAGCCGGAGTTCACCGTTGCCGACGGCGCGCCGCAGCGCCTCCTCGGTGTCGATTCGCTCGAGGGCGATGCTCTGGTCGACCTCGTCGTGGATGGCAAATCGACCCCTGCCGCCATGCTTGGCCTCATACATCGCGGTGTCGGCGTTGTCGAGAAGCAGTGTGGGGTTGTCGGCTCCCAGTGATGTGGCGATGCCGATCGAGGTGCCGAGTCCGATGGAATGGCCGCCGAGCACGAAAGGCTGATCGAACGCTCCCAGGATCCGTCGGGCGACGGCGGTGGCACCGCGGGCGCCATCGGTGCCGGCACACAACATCACGAATTCGTCGCCGCCGATGCGGGCGAGAGTGTCACCGGGGCGCACGATGGCCGAGAGACGCTCGGCCACCTTGCTGAGCGCGATGTCGCCGGTTTGGTGCCCGAGGGTGTCGTTTATGGTCTTGAAACCGTCGAGATCGATGAACAGGATCGCGATCGGCTGTTGGGACCGGCGGCTCACTGCGAACGCCTGATCGAGGCGATCGAGCAACAACGCCTTGTTGGGGAGTCCGGTGAGATCGTCGTGGAAAGCCTGTTTGATGAGACTCTGCTCGGTCTCGCGCTGTTCGGTTATGTCGCGCCCCGACGACTGGAGCTGAGTGACCGTGCCCGACGCGTCGCGGATCGGCGTGAGGGCGGTCTCGAACCACCGATAGGAGCCGTTGCGGTGCCGCATGCGGTGCCGGAATCGGGTGGGGTCGGCACCGCGCCTCGAAGCGTCCTGGAGCGCCTGTACGAGGGCATCGCGGGTGTCGGCGTGGGACAGATCGACAGGATGGGTGCCGACCAGCGAAGCCGGATCGTGGTCGAGGAGCCTTCGGGCCGAAGGGGAGACGTAGGTAAAGGTGCCATCGGGCTCGTGGAGACAGACCAGATCGGAGGTGTATTCGGCGACGGCCTGGAAGATGTCCTCGGCCTCGGCGAGAGCTTGTGTCGTGGCCTCGATGATCGCCACTGTCTCGCGCTCGTCGGCGAGGGTGCGAAGCTCGGCGAGCAGCATCACCGGAATGTCATCGGAGTCGGTGATCGGTGTCATCTCGATTCGTATCGGTCGTTCGGAGCTGCTGCCGGTGTCGATGGTGCGGGTGCCATGGCGCCCCGCGGCTGCATTCTGGACGAGGGGGCCGAGGGTGGTGCTCGAGTCGGTGGCCCCCCACAGAGGTGAAACCCACAGGGGGCGGCCGAGAAGTCCGGCGCGGTCGGCGCCGAGAGAGTCGGCGCGGTCGTTGCAGCCGAGCACGGTGCCGTCGAGATCGACGAGAATCGCGGGATCGGTGAGCCGACCGAGGGTGACCCTGGACTGAAGTTCCCGGGTCAGGTCGTCGACATCGGATGCGACGAGGTCGGCGAGATCGGCCAGGAGCGACGAACGGATCTTGTCGGCGCTCTGTTGGGTGGTGCTGGCCTTGTCGGTCACTGGATCTCCTGCATCGGACTGGGGCCGGCACATAAAACTGCCGGACCTCGCCTCGGCCAGAAACTAGCGATACGTCGTCGATTCGCGGTGGATGGGGCGACGCGCGGTGCGCGATCCTGCCACGCACCGCGGTCGCCATCGGCCTGCGGCAATCGGGGAATGATCGAAGGTGTGGTGCGCCCCGCGGGTGTGTTGCGCGGCCGGATGCCGGATGAGGGCCATCAGCTCGGTTCTCCCCTTTCGACCTGAGCGGTCTTCCAACCATCCACAACGTGTACGGACCGTCCTCGACCCTGGTCGCCTCCGACGTCAAGGCTGATGTCGCCGGCCACGCCGGCGTGGCGTACTCGTCGTTCCCTCGGCAGCGCTACTTGGGTCCACGATTTGGCCGACTCCGTCCCGATGCGCCAGAGTACGTCTACCTACGACGTAAGTCGTGGTCCGGCCAGTAGGACTCGAGGGGGGACTCGCCAATGCCACACCTGTCGATTCGGAACCGCATTCGTATGCCGCGAGGCTCGCGGGTGAGAGGTGCGGCCGTACTGCTCTCGCTGGCGCTGGTCGCCACGGCCTGCGGCAGCAGCTCGTCCGGGATCGCCACACCGACCACCGGTAGCACCGGCGTCACCACCACCGCGCCGGCGAGCACGACCACCACGGGCCCCGGTAGCACCACCACGACGACCAGCGCGCCGGTCGACCTGACTCGCACCATCGAGGGGGCCAAGAGCGGTGGCACGTTGCGCATCGCGATCGAGGCCGAGTCCGATGGCCTCAACCCGACGGCCAACAACCTCGCGGTGTCCGGCCTGGATATGGCCGACGCGGTGCTCGAGCCGCTGTTCACCTGGGACGCAAACAGTGAGCCGACGCCCTACCTGGTCAAGACCTACGAGACCTCTGCCGACGGTATGAGCTTCACCATCCATCTGCGGTCGGGCATCACGTTCACCGACGGTGCGCCATTCGACGCCGACGCGGTGATCGCCAACGTCGAGGGGCAGTTGGCCGACCCGATCATCTCGTTGGCCATGCGCCCCGGTCTTGATCTCAAGAACCCGATCGAGAAGGTCGACAACCTGTCGGTCAGATTCAATCTCTCGATCCCCGACCGGGTGTTCGCGGCCAGACTGTCTGATCAGCTCGGCTTGATGGGGTCCCCGAAGTGGCTCGCCGCGGCGAAGGCCGACAAGACGCTCAACCAGCATCCGATCGGCACCGGGCCGTTCGTCTTCAAGAGCCGGATACTCAATCAGAGCACCAAGTTCGTACGCAACCCCGACTGGTGGCGGACCAAGGTCTACGGCACACCGGTCTATCTCGACGCGGTCGAGTT
>QIIW01000146.1 GCA_003231645.1 Acidimicrobiia bacterium
GTCACCATCGACACCAACGAGATAACGGTCGTCACCGAACTCGAACCCGAACCACCCGCGGCGGGGGCCTGAACCGTGGCCGCCGGCGACCAACAGAGATGGAACGACAAATGGTCCGACCATGGCGTCGGCACCACCCACCAGTCGTCTCTGGTGGGCCTGGTCACCGACCACATCGCCGGGCAGAGAAAACTTCTCGACATCGCCGGCGGCGGCTCGTCCGACAGCATCGAACTGGCCCGCCAATGGTTCGATGTCACTGTCGTCGACGTGAGTGATGTCGGCCTGTCGATCGCCCGCGACAACGCACTCATGGCCGGGGTCGAGATAAAGACGATCGAAACCGACCTCGACGCCGAGCCGCTACCCGTCGGACCGTGGGATGTCATCACCACGGCCAATTTCCTCAAACGCGACCTGTTCCCGGCGATGGTCGATGCGCTGGTCCCCGGTGGCCTGCTGATCGTCGTGGTCGCCACCGTGGTCAACCTGGAGCGTCACGACAAGCCCGGGCGACCCTTTCTCGCCGAACCCGCAGAGTTGCTTCGACTTGCCGAAGGGCTCGAGATCGTCCACCACTCGGAGGGCTGGCGCGCCAGCGAGCGCCACGAGGCCCATCTGGTGGCCCGCAAGCCGGGCTGAGTCTTATCGGGCCGCGGCCCGTTCCCAGAGGTTGGCGGCCGCTCACGACGCGCCCATAACCTTGGCCAATGATCGATCTCAGATCCGACACCGTCACCCGCCCGTCGCCGGGCATGCGCAGGGCAATGGCCGAAGCCGAAGTCGGAGACGACGTCTTCGGCGACGACCCCACCGTGAGACGCCTCGAAGCACTGGTGGCCGAGCGTCTCGGCAAGCAGGCCGCGGTATTCGTCACCAGCGGCACCCAGTCGAACCTGTGCGCGCTTCTCGCCCACTGCGGACGCGGCGACGAATACATCGCCGGCGACTCGGCCCACACCTACTGCTACGAGGGTGGCGGCGGGGCCGTACTGGGTGGTATCCAACCCCAACCGGTGAGAATGCTCAATGACGGCCTGCCCGACCCCGACCACATCGCAGCCGTGATCAAGCCCGACGATCCGCACTTCGCCCGCACCAAGCTGTTGTGTCTTGAGAACACCAAGGACGGTGTACCGCAATCGATCGAGCGCATGAGGGAGGCCATTGATGTCGGCCGCGAGGCCGGACTCGCGCTGCATCTCGACGGGGCTCGCATGTGGAACGCCGTAGTCGCCCTCAGGGCCGACGCGGCCGAATTCGTGGCCCCGTTCGACACGGTGTCGATGTGCCTGTCGAAGGGACTGGGGGCGCCGGCCGGATCGGTCCTGTCGGGCTCGAGGGAGCTGATCGCCGAAGCTCGCAAGTGGCGTAAGATGCTGGGCGGCGGGCTGCGCCAGGTGGGTGTGTTGGCCGCAGCCGGCCTCTACGCTCTCGACAACAACATCGAACGCCTTGCCGACGACCACGACCGGGCCGAACGAATGGCCGCCGGGCTCGGCGCCATCCCCGGGGTCACTGTCACATCACTGGCCACCAACATGGTGTTCATCGACATCGTCGGTGCTTGTGCGGCGCTGCAATCCAGGCTCGAGTCGTTCGGTTTGCTGGCCCTGGTTTCGTCGTCGCCGGCCCGGCTCGCGACCCACCTCGATGTGAGCGACGATGACATCGGCGTCGTGATCGACGCGTTCGGACGGGCGCTCAGCGCCTGATAATCCCCATGACACGAAGAATGCTCTGCAGGTCTTCGTGATTGAGATAGCAGCCGAGGAATCGCCGGTCGCCGGTGAACGCCGTGCGTCCATGGAGCAGGCGCCAGTTGTCCAAGATCAGGACCCGCCCCGGCCTCCACCCGAGCCGGAGCTGTCGGCCCGGGTCGGCGATCAACTGGTGAAACGCACCGTGGGCATCGATCACCGTCTCGACCCATGGGTCGGTCGGCAAGATCGGGGCACGGTCGTAGTTGTTGAACGACACCTGCACCAGATACCCGGCCGGATCGAGTTGCAGGGGCGGGCGCTCGGCCCGCAGATGCACACCGGGCTCGACATAACGCCCGATGAAATCAAACCGGGTGAGCGCGCCGGCCAGGAACGGCTCGCCACTCGCCAGGTCGCGGGCGGCCGCGAAGCCGTCGACCAGCACCGACTCGCCACCATCACCATCACGGGCCTGGCAGCAGAACAGAATCAGGCCCGGCGCGTCGTTGCTGTAGGTGCAGTCGGTGTGAACGTCCAGATCAGTGGCCTCGTACGCACTGTCGAGATGCTCGGACAGGCCGGGTGCCAGCTCCCAGACGTCACCGAAGATCGTGCGCCTCACGTAACCGATTCGGCCGGCGAGTTCCGCCACGGCCTGCTCTCCCGACGCAACACCGTCGATCATCACCCAGCCGCGACGGTGCAGTAGCCCGAGCATCGTGGCCAATCCCTCGGGGTGATCGAGACTCTCGGCGTCAACAGGGGAGAACGGCTCGGACTCCCCCACCCAGAGGTCGAGTTCGGGGTCGATGCCGATCGACCGGTCGGCTCGCGCCGCACGGGGACGCCGACGGTTCTCAATCAGGTCGGCGAGCACCCCGGCGTCGTGCCCGGTGGTGGCACCGTCGGACCATGACAGCGTCAGCCGACCGCCACCAAAAGTCAGTTCCTGCGGTTCGACATCAGCTGGGATCGCGAACGTGTCGACCTTTCGTTGCCGAGTTCGCGGATCGGTACTGGCCTCGTCGTCACCATGGTCGCGCAGCCAACGCGACGGCAACTCGACCACCCGTTCGTCGCGGCCGAAGCCAATCCTCACCCCACGATCGACGATCTCCGCATACCTGATCCGAGTCGCCATGGCGCCACAATAGGCGACCACCGCACAACCGACCGTTACCACGCGTCGTGGGGGTCGTCGGAGCCTCTGTCCCCCACGGGGGATTGCGGACACGGGGGCGACCGGCGATACCTTCCGTCGCATGAAGCGGCCCCTCGAATACAAGACCAAGGTCGCTATCGTCTACGTACTGAGCTTGTTCATGGAAATCATGGACACGACCATCGTCAACGTGGCGCTGCCGACACTCGCCCGCGATTTCAAGGTCGGCACGGCCGGAATCGAATGGATCGTCCTCGGCTACCTGCTGAGCCTCGCCGTCTGGATTCCGGCCTCGGGCTGGCTCGGCGACCGAATCGGCACCAAGAAAGTGTTCATGTTCGCGCTGGCAATGTTCACCGGCGCGTCGATCCTCTGCGGACTGTCGGGATCTCTCAACCAACTCGTCGCGTTCCGCATCCTCCAGGGCGTAGGCGGCGGGATGCTCACGCCGGTCGGTGCCGCGATGCTCTACCGCGCCTTCCCGCTGGAGGAACGAGCCAAGGCCGCCACCGCCGTACTCGGCGTGGTCGTCATTGCCCCGGCCATCGGGCCGGTGCTCGGAGGCGTAATCGTCGACAGCATCTCGTGGCGCTGGATCTTCTTCGTCAACGGCCCGATCGGACTGCTGGCCTTCATCCTCGCGTACCGGTTCCTGCAGGAGCACACCGAGCCCGACACCGGTCCTTTCGATGTCGGCGGTTTCCTGTTTTCCGGAGCCGGTATCACCATGATCCTCTACGCAGTGTCAAAAGGCCCGAGCCGAGGCTGGACCAATCCGCTGATTCTCGGACCGGGCATCATCGGGGTGATTCTCTTCGTGGTGCTGGTGGTGATCGAACTCCACATCGAGCATCCGATGCTGCACCTCCGGCTGCTCGGCGAACGCATGTTCCGGCGCACCAATGTCATCGGACTGGCCATGTACGGCGGCTTCGTAGGTCTGCTGTTCCTGTTCCCGCTCTACCTGCAACGACTCCGGGGCTTCTCCGCACTCGAATCCGGGCTCACACAGATCCCCCAGGCCATCGGCATGATTCTGTCGTCACAGATGGTCGGCCGGAAGCTCTACCCCACCATCGGCCCACGTCGGCTCATGGTGGCGGGACTCCTGGGCGGAGCGGTCGTCGGCTACGGTTTTGCCAACCTCGGGCTCCACACGAGTCTCGTGACCATCGGCGGACTGATGTTCGCCCGTGGCGTGTCGATGACCTTCATCTTCATCGCCTTGCAGACCGCGGTCTATGCCAAGATCTCGACGGCCGAAACGGGACGGGCATCGTCGATCTTCTCGACCCAACGCCAGATGTCATCGGCTTTCGGCGTGGCCATTGCCGCCACGGTGCTCACGACCGGCATGCGCAGCTCCATCCGCCCGGGTATGGACCTCGCCGCGGTCCAGGCCGCCAAGCTCGGTGCCTATCGGGACGGGTTCATGGCCACCGCGCTGATGTTCGTGGTCGCGGCTGCTGCCGCGATGTTCATCAACGACGCCGATGCCGCCGAGACCCTGTCCGCCAAGGCGAAAGTCAACCGGATCAGGGCCGACGAACCGGAACGGGCCGCGGCCCGCCGGACCGCGCTCGAATAGTTGTGGTTGGAGCAAGCCGGTGGTCCGTTGGCGGGCTTGGGTGGCGAAGACATGGGGTAAGCCTATTTGCCTCGGGCCACCAGCCCGGAATCCTCACCTTGGCACCCTGCCCGCTGCCCTGATCGGGTGGGGTGGTGACAACGATCCACAACCTGTCCACTCCGACTCTGATCGTCGACACCACGATGCTCGAGTTCAACCTCGCGTCGATGGCCGCGGTTCGGCCCGGCGTCACGCTTCGACCCCACGTCAAGGCGTTCAAGTCGACCGCTCTGGCCCGACTGATGGCCGAGCAGTACGGACACCGCGGCTTTTGCTGTGCGACACTGCGGGAATTGGAGGGTATGGCCGACGCCGGTCTCGGTGACGACCTACTGCTCGCCAACGAAACCCTCGACGGCGAGAGACTGGCAAAGCTTGCGACGCGAAACGACGCCAGGGTGACGGTGGCCGTCGACTCGATCGGGACAATCGAGGTCGCAGCCCAAGCCGCGGTGCGCGAGGTGCTGATCGACGTGGAGGTCGGGCTGCCCAGATGTGGGTGCCGACCCGCCGACGCCGGTCGACTGGCCGAGGTCGCCCGGCGCCGCGGGCTCACCGTCCGCGGTGTGATGGGTTATGAGGGGCAGTGCCAGGACTGGGGCGACACGCAGCGGCGACGAGCCGAGGTCGAGCGGTCGATGGCGTTGCTGGCCGCCGCCCACCGGATGGTCGGCGGCGACATGATCTCGGCCGGCGGTACGGGCACCCACGCGATGAACGATCTCGCCACCGAAATCCAGGCCGGCTCCTACGCACTGATGGACACCCACTACGCCGACCTCGGTGATCTCGGGTTTCGAACGGCGCTACGGGTACTGGCCACCGTGGTATCGGTTCGCCCCGGGCCGGCCGGATGGTACGTAGCCGACGCCGGCCTCAAGGCGTTCGCCATGGACCACGGCAACCCCACCGCCGAGACAGGAGACGTGTTCTTCTGCTCCGATGAGCACACCACCGTGTCGGCCGAACCCGACCTGGGTGTGGCCATAGGCGACCGTGTCACATTCTTGCCGGCCCCGACCCGACCGTCGCCAAGCATCCCTGCCTGCACCTGGTTGACGGGGAGGATGTGGTCGACACCTGGCCGATCGACCTGCGCGACTGGTGAGCGAGTCGAGACCTTCGCTCCGTCCCTCCGCCAACACCGATCGGGCCGCCGCGGCCCGGTCACGTGGGCGAATCTGCCATCACGGCGGGGTGCGCGCCACCCGGTCCGAGGTAAAGAACGTCCAATCCCCGTCGGGGCTGAACCCGGCGCTGAATCCGAGATAGGCACCCTTTGCCCGATACTCGGCCAGTTCCGTGGCTGTGAACAATCCCTTGTCGATCGCGTCGGTGATTTCGGCCTCGGACCACTCGGACGGTGCGACGACGGCGAGCGCAGGATAGACCCAGAGTTCTTGCATTGTCCCGTTCCCGAATGGCGACAGTCGCCGACCGGGAGCGAAGCCCAGTACCAGCTGCAGACGGTCCAGCAGGGATCCATCGGGACCCGATTCCAGATACTGCTCCAGGGACATGTCCGGACGTTTCAAATCGAACTCGAAGCCCTTGATGCCGAGGGCCGCAACCGTTCGTGCGTCGCCGGTGCGGGCGGCGGCAGCAACCGCCGCGGCCGCCCGCACCACGGCCGCGGGCGCTTGTCGCCCCCCGGTGTCCTCGACTCGCGGTGCCGCCACGGTCGATCCGCAGGCCGACGTGAGAAAAAGTACCGGTAGGAGCAACCCAAGAAAAACGAGCCGAGACACGTCGTGCAACCTGATTCAGTGACGGATGTGTCCACCGTCGACGTTGATCAGCTGCCCGGTGATCCAGTGCGCATCATCCGAGGCCAGAAAGGCAACGGTCGGTGCGATGTCCTCGGGCTGCCCACGACCCTTCAGGGCCTGTAGTGTCTCCACGAAGTCGAATGCCTCCTTGTGGGGGCTGGCCAGCACGCCGGCCGATGCGGTCAGGCCCGGACTGACCGCATTCACGGTGATGCCGAACTGACCGACCTCGGTGGCCATTGCCCGAGTCAGACCGAGGACACCGCCTTTTGCGGCGACATAGGCTGCCATATTCGGTGTTCCTGCGAAGATCGTATTGGAACACATATTGATAATTCGGCCCTTGCCCTGAGCCTTCATCACCTCATATGCCCCTCGACTCATCAGGAATACACCATCAAGATTCACTCTTTGAATGCGCCGCCATTCAGTGAAGTCAACGTCGTCCCAAGCCGTAAAAGGTACGATCGCAGCGTTGTTGACCAGAATATCCAGAGAGCCGAAGTGCTCTCCCACCATATCGTACAGAGCGGTAACCTGACTCGGCTCACCGACGTCGACCGTATGGGCGATCGCGGCGCCACCGATATCAGCCGCCACCGCCTCTGCTCCGGAACCATTGATATCGGCCACAACGACCGCGGCACCGTCGGCCGACAGTCGGCGACATATAGCTTCGCCGATGCCCTGGGCTCCTCCGGTAACGATCGCAACCCGATCTGAAAGACCACCCATCATGTTCTCCTATCGTCTCGCTCGCTATCGCCCGGCGTTGGCGGCCATCGCGGCCGCGACACCAGAGCCGACATCTACATTGACACCCAGATCGACCAGTGACTGACCGACGGCAGCCACCGACACCGCGGCGAAGATCGGGTGAGCAGTGGGGCCCATGTGACCGATGCGCAGCAGCGCATCGGCGAGCTCCCCGTATCCACCCGAGATCATCACACCGAACTGCTCACGACAGCGCGACCGGATGTCGGAACCCGAAACACCGTCGGGCGGCTTGAACGCAGTGAGGGATGGAGAACAGATCTCCTCGCTCACCGGCCAAAGTTCCAAGCCAAGCCCCAGGATCCCGGCGCGGGTCGAGGCGGCGACCCGAGCGTGGCGCTCCCAGGCGACTTCGGGTCCCTCCCGCAGATGCTGCGCGACGGTGGAGTGGAGGCCGTAGATCTCGGTAATCGACGGTGTGAACGGGAATTTCACTTCGGCCTTGTGGGCATCGCGCCAATCACTTATCGACAGCATCGAGGCGGTGGGGGCGTCGGGGTTGGAATCGATCTTGGCCCATGCCCGATCGCTGATGTACATGATCGACAGTCCGGGCGGGCCACCCAGGGCCTTCTGAGGTCCCACGACAACGATATCCGCGGGCCAACCCTCGAAGTCGACTTCCACCGCGCCGAAGGATGAAACGGAATCGACTATCAGCAATGCCCCGTGTCGGTCACAAATCGTCGCGATCTCCGCCACCGGATTCAGCGTGCCCGACGGCGTCTCGGAATGGACCACCGACACCACCGCGATCTCCGGGTTGGTCCGAAACATCGACTCGACCGAGGCCGGATCGATTGCCTCATCGTAGGGAACTTCGATCTCCAACAACTTCTTGCAGTACCGAGCCGCCCAGTAGCCATAGCCCTTCCCGTAGACGCCCGATGCCAAGTTGAGGACCACATCATCACGAGCAATCAGCGATGCCGCAGCAGCCTCAAGCCCGAGGACGGCCTCACCATGCATGATGAGAGGCGGCCGTTGGATGTTCATCGCGATCCGGAGATCCTCCGTCACATTCTCGTACAATTCAAGAAAGTACGGATCAAATTGATCATATATCGGTGTAGCGAGGGCACGCACCGTCTCCGCGGATGGCTGAACGGGGCCAGCAGTTAAGGTAAAAAGGGGTTCGGAAATCATTTGTTCCTCCGTCTGCTCCGTCCCGAGATCACTCGTAATATCCTGGAGCCTTTAGGTATTCCTCATACGACTCGGCATCGTGCGAATAGAAGAGTTCAGCATCGTGCTCTTCGGCCAGAGTACGGAGTTGGTGCATCGAATTCAGGCTGGCGACAGGGTCCAGATGAAAACTAGATATGCAGTCCGTATCCATATTTTGGCGGGTATAGCACGCGTCACCCGTAAACAACATTGGCCGCCGGCCCTTGAGTTCAACGAGCATACTATAGTGACCGGCCGTATGGCCGGGCGTCTCAATGAGACATATACCCTTGGCTATCTCCACTTGACCTTCGAGAAGTTCGTAGTTGGGGGTATATATATCATCGGCAATATCGAATGCCCTGTCAGAATACCCCAGCTGCTCAAACGGTTCCGGCGACCTACAGGCCTCCAGCTCAGTCTTGTGACATAGCGTCTTGGCACTGGTCAGATACTTGTTCCCACCACAGTGGTCAAAATGATAATGAGAGTTAATCACATGAGTGACGTCTTCTGGACGGAAGCCCGCGAGCTTCAGAGCACCTGGAACCGTCTGCGCATCGGTCTGGAGCGGCTTCTCGAACGGCAACACCTTCTCGACATGTTCCTTATCAAAACCTGTGTCATAGAGAAACTTACCCTCGGGGTGATCGACGAGCACGCCGTAACAGGGAAAACGCACCTCACCACCCGGACCGCGATTCCAAAAGACATGGAATCCGTCGATTACCAACGAACCCCCATCGAGAAGATAGACCTTCGTATCGCTCATTGTGGAAACCCTCCATTTCTAGTCGTGATGATGACGTCAGTGGCCGACAAAAAGATCGTCATACCAAGAGCGCCGATTCGATTGCCTGCCTAGCGGTGCGAGCGACCAATATACGGGTCAGCTGCCGATTGTAGGGCCCGGCTTCGTCGGAGTCGTCGAGCAATTGCACGCCATCCGCAGCGGCATCACCGGCAAGATCAACGCCGGCCTCGGTAGTTTCAGCCACCAATCCCACAAGGGCATACTCGGCCCGAGCGAGACGCCTGGGTACGGGCGCCACCGCTCCCACCACCACCCGGGCGTCAACGATCGATCCATTGACAGCGGTCACCGACACCGTCACGGTTATGGCCGGACGTTCCTGGAACTTCATACGCTCGTGTGCCACGGAAGTACCAGGTTTGAGGACCGGGATCGTCACCGCCTCGATCAACTCGTCATGGTCCAGTGCGGTCTGGTACGCGCCCACCCACAGATCCTCCAGCGGGAGGGTCCGGCGTGAATCTCCCGTCCCCCTCACCTCCACGCAAGCTCCCAACGCGGTCAACAGGGTTGCCGGATCGGACGCAGGATCCGCGAATGCCAGGTTCCCGCCGAGTGTTCCCACGGCACGGACCCTGGCATTTGCGATTCGGCTCGCCACCGAAACCATGGCAGGCGCGTACTCCATCACCAACGGATTGCTCTCGATCTCCCGGTGGGTCGCGGCTCCGCCGATCCTGAGCGTGCCGTTGCTCACCGAAACCGACCGCAGCCCATCAATCCTCTTGAGATCGACGAGATGCGAAAGGTCCGTGAGCCCCATCTTCATCACCAGCAACAACTCGGTGCCACCAGCGTAAAACGAGGCGACGTCACCGAACCGGTGGAGAAGACTCGCGGCCTCCTCCACCGACGCTGGTCGATGTAGCTGGAACGGTGGAAGTTTCATGAGCGAACCGACAAGTCCATGGGACGGTCACATCACCTCAGGAATCACCAACAAGTGCCTTGCGAACAGCAATGAGCTTGCCAGCCCGCTCGGCCCCCTTGGCGGCCACTTCCTCGGCGGTGTAGTCATAGATCCCACCCAGGGACTTGAGCCCGAGACGACCATTCTTTGTCCGTTCGGTTATGAACGATGAAACTTCGGATGCGGTCGAGAGATCCCGGTTGAGATAGGAGCCGACGTTCTCGTAGATATCCAAGCCAGCCATATCAATGAGTTCGAGCGGCCCAATCACGGCCAACTTGTAACCGATACCCCACTTGACACAGGTGTCCATGTCGGCGTGACTTATGATCCCCCGCTCGACGAGCTCCAGACACTCTCGCAGGATCGCGTAGAGTATCCTATTCTCGACAAAGCCCGGCACTTCTCCCTCGATCACCGGAGAGTATCCAAACGACTTCACAAACTCCACAAGCCGATCGGTAATCTCGGGAGAGGTCTGATCACCAGGAACAATTTCGATGAGCGGGATCAAATGGGGAGGATTTGACCAGTGCATACCGATGATCCGCTCAGCCGAATCAGGCAACGGGGCCGCGATCTTCGTAATCGGAATACCAGACGTATTCGATGCGAGCACTGCCGACTCCGGAGCAGCCGCGATGATCTGGGAAAATACCGTGTGCTTGAGGTCTATCTTCTCGGGGATCGCCTCGATAACAAGATCAGCGTCACTGACGGCTGCCTCCAGGCTCGTCGAGAACTCGATACTCCCGCCCTCCACGGACGGAGCAGCCAGTCGATCGAGCACTCCGCGTGCCATGTCAACACCAACTGCCGCCTTCTCCAAGGCCTCGGCGCTGATGTCGTACAGGAGTGTCTTGGAGCCGGCCCGCTCGAGAACGGCACCCATCCCCGGACCCATGGTTCCAGTACCGATGATTGCGACCTTCTTGAATGTTTCCATATTCCTACCTTTCTGAACTTCGGTGTTCGAGTTGCTGTATTCGTTGCCAGACACGCCGAGGCGTCAGGGGCAGTTCGTTCATCAGAACCCCGGCATCAGCGAGCGCGTTGACGATTGCCGCCGGTACGGCGGCGAACGCCCCCTCGCCGCACCCCTTGGCCCCAAAGGGGCCCGGCCCATCGTGATTTTCAACAATAATGCTGGTCATTCGTTCGGGCAGATCCATGGTCGTCGGCACCCGATAATCCAGGAGGGTGTCGTTGAGAAGATTCCCGTCCTCGGCGAAGATCATCTCTTCGAAAAGGGCGTTTCCGAGACCCTGGACCGTGGCACCCTCATCTTGACGTTCGACCAATTTCGGATTGATTGCGGTACCGACATCAGCCACGGTCGCGGTCTGCAACACGGTGACAACTCCAGTTTCCGGGTCGACTTCAACCTCGGCGGCCGCCACGCAGACTTCCCAGAACACCGGCCCTTCTTCGTAGGATCCGCTCCCGGATTCGGGTTTGACCTCGCCATGACCGACCAGTTCACCCCCAATGAAACCGAATCGGCTCACAACCAACTCAGCCATGGTCCTCGAATCGGTGCCGTTCCAAATCGCACCGTCCCTGACTTCGAGACAGGCCGGATCCTCCACGCCAAAGACTTCCTGGGCAGTCTCGAGCAGTGAATCCAGAACCTCACGGGCCGCTCGTTCGACCCCAAGACCAGCCACCGTGGTGGACCGGCTGGCGCCGGTGGAGCGGTCGTAGGGGGTGAAGCCGGTGTCAGCTCCGGCGACCACCACCGATGAGAAGGGCACTGTCAGGACCTCGGCCGCGATCTGGGCCATGACCGTGCGGGTGCCTTGGCCCATCTCGGTGCTGGCGACGAGGACGGCCACTCCACCCGTCGCCCCCATCTTGACCGTTGCCATCGATACCGGATGAGCTCCGGCCGCAAGCAGCCCGACCGAGACCCCCATACCCCGGTTGGCGAGGCGCTCGCGCCCCCAACCGATAGCTGCCGCTGCCTTCTCGACATCACCAATCAGGTCGGCGTCCAGAGGCTTGCCGCGGCTACGGATCTCGTCCCCCCGATGCAGCAGATTCTCTCGGCGGAGATCGAGGGGATCGATCCCGGCGGCTCGTGCCACCTCGTCGATCTGAGACTCGCCTATCCACTGGAGATGCGTAGCACCGAAGGCCCGGTACGACCCTGATGGGCTGGTGTTCGTGTAGACGCATTGCCCATCCACCCGGAACGCCTGCCATCGATACGGCCCGGGTGCGGCATCGCCCGCGGTCGCCGTCACCCGCGGGCCATTGTCGGCATAGGCGCCGGTGTCCAGCCAGAACTGCGCCTCGCGACCCAACAGCCGGCCGCCCTCGGTCGCGGTGGTCCTCATCCGACACTTCATTCCGTGCCGACGACTGGTCACCATCGACTCGTCGACCCGATTGACAATCTTGACCGGACGACCCGCCTTGCGCGCCAGCGCCACCGCCAAGGGCTCCATCTTCGTATAGGACTTGCTCCCGAATCCGCCCCCCAGGAATGGCACCGTGATGCGTACCTGCTCGATGGCGAGATCAAACAACATGGCGATCTCGGCCCGTACGAGAAACGGGTGCTGACAGTTCGCCCAGAGTCGGATCTCGCCACCGCTGTACTTGGCGATGACCGCGTGGGTCTCCATCGAATACTGGTAGACGGCCGGGAATGTGTACTCACGATCGATCACGATCGCGGCCGATGCATCCGTTGTCTCGATATGACCGCGCTCGATCGCATACTGATAGCAGATGTTTCCGACACGATCGGGCAGATCTCCCAAGCCGTGAGCCGCTCCTGAACGCAACTGCCCCTCATGCAGAATTGGAGCAGCAGGATCGAGGGCCGAAGCGATATTCGCAGCTACGGGTAGCTCCTCGTACTCCACATCGATATGGAGAATCGCAGCCTCTGCCTGCGCCACGGTGGTGGCAGCGACAGCGGCCACCGGTTCACCCACGAATCGCACTTTCTCGAGGGCGATGATCGGTCGGTCGCGGATGGCATGTCCGTAGAACGGATCGAGATCATTCAGATCATCTCGGGTCAGGACGGCCACGACACCGGGCATGCGTTCGGCCTCGCTGGTGTCAAGACCGACAATGCGGGCATGGGCGACCGGGCTGCGAAGGACCGCGCCGAAAAGCATCCTGGGAATCTCCAGGTCGCCAACGAACTCGGCTCTGCCACTCATCTTGACCGCAGCATCCAGTCGCCCCACGTTCCTGCCGACCGCCGTACCCCGGCTCTGACGATCAACGCGACGAATCACGTCGGTCATGACGTCAGTTCCTCAGCCGCGGCGAGGATTGACTGATACCCAGTGCATCTGCACAGATTTCCGCTCAGCTCTTCACGCAGATCTCGCAGAGGACCCAACCTGCCATCAGTCAGTGACCATAGCGTCAACAACAGACCGGGTGTACAAAACCCGCACTGAACCGTCGCATGACGGGTGAACACCTCCTGGGCCCGTTCGTAGAACGTGGTGTCGCGCAAGCCTTCGATGGTGACCACTTCAGCGCCATCAATCTCACTGGCAAGCAACATGCACGAACTGACGGGTAAGCCATCGACGATTACCGTGCATGCCCCGCAAACCTCAACCTCACATGAGCGTTTCGTTCCAGTTAAGCCCAGATGGTCGCGAAGAACGTCAAGCAGCAGTTCGTTGTCATTGACCTCCAACTGAGTACAACGGCCATTGATGGTTGACTCAAGCTGCATCATCAGTCGTCCCACCGTTCAACGCCAGCCAGCCAACTCGTCGGGACCACCAGGCCCAATACTCGTCAAGGAACCGATCCTGATACTTTTTTGGGTAGATCGCGTCGACCTGATCAGCCGACAGCGGGTTGAGTTTCCCCAAACCTGTAGCAATGACCTGAAGCTGTAGGGCCCGCTCCAATGTAACCGCGGCCAATACTGCGTAACGGATATCCTCCCCGACAAAGACCGCACCATGGTTCTTGAGAACCCCGGCCCGGCATTTACCAAGAGAGTCGGCCACCGCCTGGGCCTGTCGCTCATTCGTCACCAATTCCGCGGAACCGGAGTAGACGCCAATACCATCACGGAACAATACAGAATCGTGGGTGAGATATTCCAATTTCATATCGGTTGCACTCAACGCGGTTGAATACAGTGGATGCCCATGGATAACCGCTTGCACATCTGGTCGGCTCCGGTAGATTGCGGTGTGGATGACCGCCTCCAAGTGCATACCCGGAGTGTCGAGACAACTTGGATCATCAAGATCCAGCTCCAACACATCGTTGACCGTCAACTCGCTTCCCGAGACTCCCTTGCGTTTGATGAAGATCCGTGTGCTATCGGCCTGACGAACGCTGACATGCCCCAGCGTGAGATCATCACCAAGGGTTCCCATCACACGCGAGGCAACGACCACCTGTCCGACCGCCTCGGTCGCGGAGGTCGCCAGTCGACCTGAAGGCACGTCGCCGTCAGGCATCAGATCCCGGAGTTCTCGAAGGTCCGTGAGCCGTTGGCGGATAGTCGGGACTGGTAAACGCGAATACCATCACAAGGTCCTCTTCCCCCACATTGGCAACTGTGTGCCATACGTTCGGCGCGATGAATGCCGCTGATCCCTGAACCATCGGAACCGCACCGTCCTCGAGAATTAACTCTCCTCGCCCGGACACCACAAAGGCCAGCTCCTCCACCTCGTGGGACAGGTCATCGGTGGCCATCCCGGGGGTGAAGACCGAATATCCGAGACACGACCGGTTTCCACGCACGGTGGACGAGGAGATCAGCACCCTGCTCCAGCTGTCGTTCCGAAGAGATACCGGGTCGACCTCATCCAAATGGACGGTCCTGACACCCTCTACAGTTGCCATTCGCCATCTTTCAGGATGAATTCGCCGGTATCGACGATCTCGAGGGTGGCGTTGTGAACCACCCCGTCGAGATGAAGCTTGCTCACGTTCTGGCCGCCGGGATAGCAGTTCTCATTATCTCCGAGTGCGAAGTGGACCGTGCCCTTCCTGCCCTTCTCCGAGGGCGACCCGTAGGGAGCGAAGTCGCTGGTGCCGAAGGCGAACTCACCAACGATGTCTGCGCCCTCCACACCTCTGACGGTGTCACGCAGCTTGCGTGCCTCCGCACCTCCCTCAATGGCCTGGTACCGGCCGGCTTCGATCTGCCAGGTGATCGGCGTCTCGACGTTCGTGGGCACACCAATCCCGAGCATGTTCCCGTCAACGACAATCTTGCCTTCGGTACGGTTCTCCACCGCCGCGTAGGCAACCTCCCCCCACAGTGGCACGGGTCCCATCATCGCCCCGCGCTCCTTTCTTGGAACCACCTCAAGCGCAGGTCGTTCTTCGATGCTGACGAGGACATCGGTGCCACCAGGGGACGTGACACGTACCTGTCTGGCACCCTCGAGCTTGGCAATCGCATCTCGTGCGTTGCCGATGGTCTTCTCTATATCGGAGATCGAGATCGGCCATGTGCCGAATCCTTCTTCGACAGATCCGATCCGAGCATTGGCCAAGCACGAAAGTTTGACCGCGCTGACGTGGGCGAATCGGTTGGCCCATTCGAGGTTGGTCATAATGATGATCTCATCAGACGAAATCATCGCCTGATGCAGATTACGCGGTGGAGTCATGGGGAAGAGTGTGTCCTGGAGACATCTCCGGACTTGCGTATCGTTATTCATCACGATCGGCCAACCACCACGCTCGGAAACCACGGTGGCGACCATGTCAGCTTCCTCACTTCGCCGGTTGTCGGTGATGATCGTGACAACATCGCCATCTTGTACCGAGAAACAAGTATCGACTACCAACTCAGCGGAGGACCGCATCTGGGCTTCGGTCCTCTTGTTATCTTCCTTGTGCTCAGTCATATCGATCTCCTCAGTGTTTAGTCAACAAAATGTGGCAGGACCTCGCGAGCAAACCGCTCGACTTGCTCACCTTGCTCAAGATCACCAAAGCGACAGATGAAGTGAGTTACTCCCGAGTCACGGAATGTTTCCAGCCAAGAGATGATGTCATCAGGTGTCCCAACCGGCCCCCAATTCGAGAGGTCCATCTTTTGGCTCAATTCAGGGTAATACTGTGATATGTAGCCATCGAAGGCCCGACGAGCATCCTCGCGAGAGTCACCGATGTTCATAGTCACCTGGTAGCTGATGGCATGGCCACTTACATCGATCTCCGCCTCATCGGCAACCCGACGCAGGTAGCCGAGTTGCTCGATGACCTCTTCGGGGTGCTCGGCCCGGCAACATGTCATCCAACCGTCCCCGAGTTCGGCGATGCGCCGGCACGAACGCTCCAGTCTCCGTCGAGCCACGTCACTGTCGAGGTCGCCGGTCAGGCGAATATTCGAGACAACCCAGATCGGTGGCGGCGACTGCGCCGGCATCAATGGCCCCATCTCGGTGCCCGAGAAGAACGACACGTCGTCATACCGGAACTGATCTCCGTGGAATGTGACCTTGCCGTCGGTCCAGAGTTCGCGCACCACCCTGAGACCCTCTTCGAAAATATCGGCGCGCTTCTTGAAATCGAGTCCGAGCGCCTCGAACTCCCGCCGAACCCCCTGCTCCGGGTTTCCCATACAGGCGCCCAGGATCGTACGGCCGTTGGAAATCTGATCAAGTGTCGCCCACTCGAGGGCGAGGTACAGCGGATTGCGCGTGGACGTGACCAGACAGGCCGTCCCGAGCTTGATCCGGTCGGTGCGCTGTGAGATAGCCGCCAGCAGACTGATCGCCTCGTACCGCGGCTTGGAGAACAGGCTGTCGCCAACCCATGCTGAATCAAAACCCAGGCTCTCGACCGTCTCGCTCAGATCCAACAGATCGCTGAGTGAATACTGGGGTGCGATCAGTGGCTCCCGGTTGTTCAGGTTTACCCCGAAATGCATTGATCGACTCCTCCGCGGCTCGTGTACGGACGGGGTGCCCCAGCGGCAAAGGCCTCTAAATCACTCAGCATTTCGCCATTATGTCATGGCTATTGTTGACTGTCAACAGCTGCCAAGGGGTCCCACCTGCCCGCCGGATCGGTGCCGGTTCCCCAGTATTTCCGGCGGAAGTGCGGCATCGTGTCCACAACGAATCCCCTCCCGGCCAGACCGCTCGCGGCCAGTCGCACACGACGCCGGCGGACCTCGGTGGCGCGAGATCCAGGTGACAATCAACACAATCGGCCGCTCCGGCCACGGTGGCAACCGCCCCGACGCGACGGCCCCGCCACCATGCTGCCACATGCCATGCCACCACCCGCCGAACGGCCCGCTCAGCGGGCCTCACGATCGTACGGCAGGCAAAGCGCCGCCGGAAGGTAGCTGTCGCGACCGAATATGAACAGCACCACGATAATCAAGAGGAACGGGAGCATCTGGACTGCGTCGATCGGAATATTGAGCCCGATGAGTTGCAAGGCCGTCGTCAATGACAGTGACACGCCAATGAGGCCGGCACCGGCGACAATCCACCACAGCTTCCCGCGAGCCAACATGGCAAGAACGATCCCTATGTCCCCCGCACCATTGGTGACACCCGGCACGAACAGCCCGGCACCAATCAAAGCGATGTGGGCTCCTCCAACGCCGGCCAGGAATCCCGCGGTCATCACGGCCACCGTCCGAGTCCGCCTTGGATTACCGCCCGCCGCTTCCAAGGCGTGAGGTTGATCGCCCGCGGCCTTGATGTTCAGTCCGATCCTGGTCGACCGGAAAAACCACATGGCTCCGGCGACCAACACGAGCACGAGGTAAGTCGAGGCGTGCTGGCTGAAGAGGCCGACGCCAACCACGGGAATCTTCGACAGCAGCGGGATGCTGAGCACTCCCGCCTTCGGAAGACGGGGATAGCTCTTCGAATACTGTGCACTGTGGAGCAGGGCAGTCACCCCGGTCGCACCCAAGGTCAGCGCGATCCCGACCACGATCTGATCGGCATTCAAGTAGACGCACAGACCGACCATGAACAACGACACCACCAAGCCGGCGATACCCCCGACGAACAATCCGAACCAGATCGAACCAGAATTCAGGGTCGCTACGAATCCGGCGTAGGCACCGGCAACCATCATGCCTTCCAGTCCGAGATTCAACACGCCGGAACGCTCGGAAATTGCCTCACCCAAACCGGCATATATGAGAGGTACTGCGCTGATCACACCCCCACTCAATAGTGACGCCAAGAATACCGTCGAAAGGATATCGGTCATCGCTCCCCCGCCCGAACCGACCGCGACTGTAAGTATTCACTGACCGCAAGAAACAAGAGCATAAGTGCCACCAAGACCACAACGAAGTAGTTAGGAAGGTCAGCCTGACGAGATGCCCACTCGCCGCCGATCTGCAGCACCGCGAACGCGCCAACGAAACCAATCACGGCTGGTCCATTGAATCTGGCCAAGAACACAAGTGGAACAATGGTAAATCCGAACGCCGGATTCCACTCAGCCCGAACCACTCCATCGACACCGACGATCTGAACGGCAGCCGCCATGCCGGCCAGCCCTGAGCTGATGAGGAAAATACTCATGGTCAGTGCTTTCATATTCATTCCAGCATGAACCGCGGCTGCCGGATTCATTCCGACGATTCGAAGACGAAGGCCAAACGCAGTTCGCGTCATCATGTAATGAACACCCAAGATGGCGACAATTCCGATCACGAGGCCGATATTTACCCGCGTCCCGAAAATTCGGGGAAGCCGATCCTTTACCGGCAGCACCTTGGTCTGAGGCACAGTTGTGGAGGGATCGGCAAAGAACTCCTTCACCAACAGCGCCGACAGGCGGAGGCCGAGAAACGTCGCCATCAGCGTGGTAATGATCTCGTTCATCCCCAGCCAGGCCTTCATTATTCCTGGCACGATCGACCAAGCGGCGCCAACCGCGAACGCCACGACAAACAGAACGGGGAAGAGTATCCAACCATTCGTATACGGTGCCATCTGCGGACCAAGTGCAGCTACAACGACACCGGCCAGTACGAACTGGCCGTCACCGCCGAGATTCCAGATTCCCGCAGGGAACGCCACCATCAGTCCGGCCGCCAGAAGGAGGAGGGGAGCCATACGGATAAGGCTCTCCTGACGGCCGAGAGAACCGATCAAGCCGTGGCTGATTACATTTGAGTAGAACAGGAACGGATTGCGACCAAGTACGAGGAGTAACAGTCCGCCGACAATTATCGCCGCCACGACCGGCAGTACGGATACCGAAATGGTCGTGAGGCTTCGCTTGAGACGCGATTCCGCCTTGTCGGATCGAGGATGATCAAGGTCGTCATTTTCCGGCGCGGGCGAGAGAGGCACAGTCATCAGGCCGAGGCTCCGGTCATCAATTCACCCAACTGCGCCTCGATGCCAGGCCGGCTGGGCAAGATTCCGGTGATGCGACCCTCGTACATCACCGCGATTCGGTCGGAGGCGGAGATGAGTTCGTCGAGCTCAGTCGAGATCAGGATGGCAGTTGTGCCGCGGCGAGCTTGTTCGACAATCTGGTTGAGGACTACTTGCATAGTCTTGACGTCGAGGCCATAGGTTGGCTTATTGTAGACGACAACTCTTGGACCTTTCGCTAGCTCTCGCCCCACAACTATCTTCTGCATATTACCCCCCGACAACGTTGCAATCGGTACCTTCTCATTCGGCGTACGCACGTCCTGCTCTGCGATCATTGTCCTGGCGAACTCATTTATAACGGCGTGTCGTATTCTGGTCCGGCGCCAAAAAGGACGTTGCCCGATTCGCTTTATGACACTATTGATGGCGATACTCAACTGCCCGACCGTACCCTCGCCATGGCGATCATCGGTGACGTATCGGATACCTAGATCCTGACGCTTGGCCACCGACAGCCGCTGAATTTCCTTGTCGTCAAGGTACACCTGCCCGTGTAGTAGCGGTCGTTGTCCCGCGATGACCTCGGCGAGTTCCTTCTGGCCATTGCCGTCTATACCGGCGATTCCGAGAACCTCACCTCGCCGAAGCTCGAGCGTGATGCCGTCAAGAATCGGTTTCGGCCCGTCACCCTGAATCTCGACGTCGACCAGTCGAAAGCAGACCGGCTGCTGGTCAAGCCATTCGGCCTTCTCGATATTGCCCGAGGGATTGGCATCGGCGCCGGCCGACGACGCGCCGAACATGAGTGCGATGATCTCGTCTTTTAGATCATCGACCCCTTTCCCGACCATCTGCAACGGTTCCAGCTCCCCGACCTTTCGACCTCGTCGAAGCACCGTGATCCGGTCGCCGAAGTCGATCGCCTCGTTGAGCTTGTGGGTGATGAAGACCACGGACAGTCCGCGCTCGGCCAACCGTCGCATGACACGACCCAATGACTGCACCCCCTGAGGAGTAAGCATTGATGTCGGCTCGTCGAGGACCAGGACTCTCTCACTGCTCCAAAGGGCCCGGATGATCTCGGCCTGCTGGCGCTGTCCCAGTGCGAGGTCTCCGACTCTCGCATCAGGATCAATCTCGACATCGAGCAACTGGGTGAGTTCATGCATTCGTTTCTGAGCGTGAACTCGATCCAGCCGAAACGACCTGTTGGTACCCAACATCATGTTGTCGAGCACCGTGAGCGTCGGCACCAGCAACGAATGTTGGTAGACGGTACCGATCCCGGCATCGAGAGCATCTCGTGGTGACCGAATCTCGGCGGGCTCACCGTCGATGATTATCTGACCGGCATCCGGAGTGAGCATCCCCGACAAAATGCTGATCAATGTCGACTTCCCGGCACCGTTCTCACCCAGAAGGATATGAACCTCGCCTCGGCGCAGCGAAAAACTGATCGCGTCATTCGCCACGACACCCGGAAATGCCTTCGTGATGTCGACCAGTTCGACGGCTGGTTTCAGTTCGTCATCGTCCATGCGTGTCACAGCATCCCCTGTACCACCGCACGCCAGCGGCAGCGGGGTCTTGTTCGCAGATTCGTACTACAAGAGGCCGCTTGGTGCCGGTACCGGGCCGAATGGAGAGGGGTCCAGCCCTGCACCGGCACCAATGTCAGCCCGAACCGACTAGCCCTTAGCCGCGTTGACCGACGACATCCGTGCCCGCACCGCGCCGGCATCGGTGACCGCCTCGACCTTGATCTGCCCATCGATGATCTTCTGCTTCAGGGTCTGGATCTCGGCCCAGAGATCAGCGGGGATCAGGTCGGTCTTCAGCAGGTCGATCGAACCGTCGGCGAGACTGAGATCGTAGTTCGACTGGCCGAAGGTCCCGGCATCAATGTCAGCCACCATCCTCTCGAAGGCTCCGGTGAAGTCCCAGAGCACGGAGGACAGCAGGTAGCCGGGCTTGGCAACCGAAGTCTTGTTACCGATCACATCAATGAAGAGGACCTTGCCACCATCCGCAGCCTTGTTGGTCTCGATCGCCTCGAGCATTCCGAAGGACGCCCCGTCGCCTTGTCCGAAGATGACGTCGGCACCGGCCGCGATGAGAGCTGACGTGACTCGATTGGCTCCGGCTGCATCCGAGTATGCGGCCGGTCCGATGACCGCATAGAGCAGCTTGACATTCGAGTTGGCAGCGCGTGCGCCATCGGCGAACCCGGCCGACTGGGCGTTCCAGCTCGGAGGCTCACCGGAGACGACGATCCCCAGCTTGTTGTCCCGGCTCATCTTTGCTGCGAGGTAACCGGCGAGGTAGGCGCCCCCCTGGGGGCTGGTCGTGTAGTCCGCAACCAGTCCCGGCTTGACCGCACCGGGGTTGTCGACAATGGCGACGGGCACGTTGAACTCCTCGGCGATCTCAGGCGCAGCAGTGTTGAAACCACTGGCGTGGGCGATGATCAGATCGGCGCCATTGCCGGCCAGTTCCCGAAGGATCGGTCGCACATCGTCGTACCCGAGGCCATCGGCAACTTCGATCTGGAGGCCGAGTGCCGCCGCGGCTGCCTTGGCGCTGTCGATTCCCTGCTGATTCCATCCGAAGTCATTGCCCTGCTCCGGCGTGGCTATCGCGATCTTCTTCACCTTCTCCACCACCGGCTCGGTGGTGGATGATGCCGCAGTCGTCACCGTCGTTGCTGCTGTCGTCGCGGTAGCCACGGTCGTCGCGGGCGTCGCGGTCGTCGAGGTCGCTGCCGAAGAACTCGTGCTCCCTCCGCTGTTGCCGCAAGCAGCGGCGACCAACGTCAGAACGGCGACCACAGCCAGCCATCTTCCCAATACAGATTTCATTTTCCTTGCTCCTCCGAAGGTTGAACACAGTGGAGCGTAACGGGTTTTGATGTTGACAGTCAACAGCTAACTGATCGCGACCACTTGCATCCGGCCCATCGGCTGGGATAGAGCTAGAGTCCGAGGCCGAAGACATCAAGTCGGCGTGAGGACAAGCCCAGCCAATGAAGAGGATCGAATCACGCACACTGGGCGAGCAGGTATTCGAGTTACTCGAGTCGGCGATCTTGTCGGACGAGATCCGGCCCGGCACAGAACTCGCCGAGGTGGACCTCGCCGAACAGTTCGGCGTGAGCCGAGGCCCGGTCAGAGAGGCGCTGCGAAAACTCGGCTTGGTAGGACTCGTGAGCCTCACCCCGCGACGGCCCGCCGTCGTGCGCATCCTGTCGAAGAAGGAAATCCTCGACACCTACCAACT
>QIIW01000030.1:0-22734 GCA_003231645.1 Acidimicrobiia bacterium
CGACTGCTCCTCGACGGGCCGTCGAAACGCATCCGATCCATGAGCCGACGCGACTCTTCGAGTTCATCGTCGGTGTAGGTCGCGAAGTCCTTGTGACGGAGGACCTCGGTCGGGCTGTAGGTGACCGCGATCGTCTCGTCACCATCCAATCCGGGCTCACCGCCGGCCGCGTCGGGATCGTCGATCGCCATGGTGATCGCCACCTCGTCACGGGGTGGTCGCCACCCCAGACCGGAGGGGATTCCACCCCAGTAGGCCACGAAGATGCCGTTGAACATGACCACGTCCTCGGGTCGGTGGACCAGCGTGGCCCTCGCCGCCCAGTAGACGCCGTCCGGATCGTCGATACCGACCATCGCCAGTGCCTCGAAGAACAGCATCGACGAGGTGAGCGAGACCGCGTGGCCCGCCCCCCGTAGCGTCGCCACGAAGCCGACGGCCGCGGTCTCAGGAACGGGAGACGGCACGAGCGGCCGACAGGACCGAGGACAGGTCGTGGTTCCTGACCCGTTGCTGGTCTTCGCGGTACTTGAGAAGCGTTCCGAGGGTGTCGATCACATGGGCCTCGACGAGGTCTTCGTCGTCGAGCAGGGTGAGAGCCCTCGCCCAGTCGATGGTCTCGGCCACACCGGGTGGCTTGTAGAGCCCCATGTCGCGGATCGACGCGGTGGCCGCGGCAACCTGAGCGGCGAGGCGCGCGCTCACCTCGGGGGCGCGCATCGTGATGATGCCCACCTCGCGCGCCTGATCGGGGTGTTCGACCCAGTGGTAGAGACACCGGCGCTTGAGCGCATCATGGACGTCGCGCGTACGGTTGGAGGTGACGACCACGACGGGCGGTTCAAGAGCCGAGAACGTCCCGATCTCGGGCACCGTCACCGAGTAGTCGGCCAGGATCTCGAGCAGGAAGGCCTCGAACTCGTCGTCGGCGCGGTCGACCTCGTCGACGAGAAGGACGGGCGGTGGTCCGTCGCCGTGGGCAATGGCCTGGAGAAGTGGGCGTCGCACCAGGAAACGTTCGTGGTAGAGCTCGTCCTCGAGTTCGTCGGTGGATACCCCGTCGGCCCGCCCGGTGGCTTCGGCGGTACGGAGGTGGAGGAGCTGCCGGGCGTAGTCCCACTCGTAGACCGCCTGGGAGACGTCGATCCCCTCGTAGCACTGGAGACGAATGAACGGACCGCCGATCCAGTCGGCCAGGACCCGCGCGACTTCGGTCTTGCCGACACCCGGCTCACCTTCCAACAGCAGCGGCCGGTGCAGGCGAAGCGCCAGGAATATTGCCGTGGCCAGACCATCGTCGGGCAGGTAGCGGTGCGCCCGCAGGGCCTTGGCCACCGACTTCGCCGAATCGACGGCATTGATATCGAGGATCGGCATGCGCCAAGGGTAAGTGGCTCACCAGCCTTGTCCAAGGACCGCGACAGCGTTACTCCTCGGCGACGCGACCAACGGGTCGATCTCAGCGGAAGATCCGGCGGGCACCGTCGAGAACGGCGCGGGATTCGGCCAGGGCGGCGATCGGGGCGTGGGCCGAGCGGAGATCCTGATGGTGGTTCCATGCCGAGAGAAGGTTCGCGAAATCTGTATCGAAGTTCTTCATGGCTTCATTGTAGTGAATCGTTCGCCTTGATACCGATGGTTATCGCAGATCTGGTACCATTGGATCCGTTGATTCATCGAGAGTTCGACCTGGTTACCTATGTATTCAATGGAGAAGACCAAGATGACCGATGTCATAACTCGCCAGATTCTCGATGAGTTGCAGCGAAACGGCCGGATCAGCTACCGCGAACTCGGTGAGAAGGTGGGGCTTTCGGCCCCGGCGGTCACCGAGAGGGTCCGAAGGCTGGAACGCGACGGCATAATCACCGGCTACCACGCCGAGGTAGATCCGGGTGCCCTCGGGTTCCCGATGCTCGCCATCGTGAGGATCCACTCCGCCGGTCCGAAATCGCATCTGATCGACGAGCTGGCCGAGCAGATGGACGAAGTTGTGGAATGCCACCGCGTGACCGGGTCGGAGAGCCATGTGCTGCGGGTTCGTCTGCGCGACGTCGAGCACCTCGGGGAGCTGGTGGAGCGATTCTGGGACTACGGCGACACCATCACCAACATCGTCACCTCCACTCCGGTGGCCCACCGAAGAGTACGGGCCCTTCGCTGATGCGTGTTCAGGGCCGGCGGGTTCGACTCAGGAACGACCCGCGGCCTCCAGGCCTCTCCTGACCAGCACGCGCGCCAGGTGCGCTCGGAACTCAGCGTTGGCGTTGAGATCAGACGGCGCATCACGATCGTCCGCGGCGTGCGCCGATGCCGCCGCGGCGTCGGCGCCGGCGCGCACGGCATCCTCGACCGACGAAGCCCGCACCGGGCGGTTGTCCATGTTGACCAGACCGATACCCACGTCGTCGCCGTCGACCAGAACCGAGGCCCCGACGATCGCCCAGTCCTGGGCGCGCCGGTTGAACTTCTGGAACGACCAACCGGCATCGGGCACCTTCGGGATCCGAATCTCGGTGAGGAGCTCGGTCTCGGACACCGCCGTCTCGAGGAACCCGATGAAGAAATCGTCGGCTTGGACCTCGCGATCGCCATCGAGCCCGGAAATCACCATGGTGGCGCGCAGGGCAATCAACGCGGAGGGAATGTCGGAGGCCGGGTCACCGTGGGCCGCCGACCCGCCGATGGTGCCGCGGTGGCGCACCTGGGGGTCGCCGACCTTGGACGCGGCCTCGGCGAGGAGACCACACTGCGAGGCCACCAGAGGATCGTGCTCGACGTCGAAGTGACGGGTGAGGGCGCCGATGCGAAGATGGCCGCCCGACTCGCGTACGTAGGACAGATCATCCAACCGACCGATGTCGACCAGCACCGACGGGGTGGCCAGACGGAACTTCATGAGTGGTACGAGCGAATGCCCGCCGGCTATGAGCTTGGCCTCGTCGCCGTGTTCGGTGAGCAACTCCAGGGCGTGTCGAGCCGAGGAGGCGCGCCGGTAGTCGAAGGCCACGGGGATCACTTCTCGCTCCCTTTCGCACATGCCAGGACCGACTTCACGATGTTGTGGTAGCCGGTGCAACGGCACAGGTTCCCTTCGAGTCCCTCACGCACCTGGGCTTCGGTGGCGTCCGGAATCTCCTCGAGCAGCGAGGTGGCCGCCATCACCATGCCGGGCGTGCAGTAGCCGCACTGCAGGCCATGATTGGTGTGGAACGCCTCCTGCATCGGATGCATGGTGCCGTCGGCGGCCGCCATACCCTCGATGGTGGTGACCGACCGGCCGTCGACCTGAACCGCGAAGATCGTGCAGCTCTTCACCGCCTCACCATCGAGATGCACCGTGCAGGCCCCGCACGACGACGAGTCGCAGCCGACGTTGGTGCCGGTGAGCCCGCAGTGATCGCGCAGGTAGTGCACGAGCAGGGTGCGTGGCTCCACATCGTGGGACTCGGGTGCCCCGTTGACTTTCACATCGACCTGCAACTTCTTCACCTCATGTTCATGATCTGTCGGAAACGTAGTCGCCCACCGTTGCCGGCTGCCGGCCTGTGCGGCCCTTCACGGGTTCCTGCGCTCGAGTTCGTAGCCGGCCCATGCCCCGAACACGACCGTTCCGATCGCCAGTGCCAGCAGCCCGGGCCACGTGTCGGCCCAGGTGACCGGACCCAGGAACCCCTGCCGTGCCATGCGGAGGATATTGGTCACCGGATTGATCCTCGCCACCCAGTGCATCCACCCCGACAGGAGCACCAGGGGCACCTGTCCGATCGAGGGGAACATGACCACGAACGCCAGCGTCTGGACCACCGACATGGCCCGGATGTCGTTCATTCGCAGCACGACAGCCAACCCGAACGCTCCGATCACGACCCCGCCACCGACGCCGGCAACATAGGCAAGGGTCACACCGAGCACACCCCCCGGCATAGCCGCCCCGCTCATGGCCGAGGCCACCATCACGATGGTGATCGGGATCAGGGCGCGAATCGCGGTGTAGAGGAGTGGCGCGACAAGGATCGAACTCCGACGGATGGGGCTGAGCAGCAAACGGTCGATGAAACCGTCGTCGAGATCGGTGGCCATCGAACCCGCGGCACCAAGACCGGCGAACGAAGCCCCCTGAATGAGTGCGTAGGCGGCCACCCAGTTGATCACCTGCCTGGTCGGAAAGCCTGGCACTTCGGTGATACCGGAGAAGCTTCCCGTGAACGCAACCACGAAGAACAACGGCATGATCGCCATCGGGATGATGATCGACGGCATCCTCACGACCCGAGTCAGATTCCGGCGGGTCATCCACATGACCGTCCGTCGGCAGACTCGGGCTGTAGCCGTCGCCCAATCCAGCGGTCTCGACATGATCGAGGGTGGTCGTGACGGTCACTTCACCTCCAACCGACGCAGGTACATGCGATAGGACCAGGACAACGACACGGCTGCCACCGCCAAGGTCACGGCGACAGCCTGAAGCAGATCGGTCCAGGACCATCCGTAGATCACCAGTCGTCGGGTGGGATCGATGATGAAGTTCGACTGGGCGACTTGTTGATACCAGCCATTCATCAGTTCGGTCGGAAAGAACGCCGACGACATGAACAGGAACACGAAGGTGAGCGGAAACATCGACTGGGTTGCCTCGGGACTGCCGGTTCGCAACGCCACGGCGACCCCGAAACCTCCGACTGCTATCGCCAGGAGCCCGGCGATGAAGATGATTGCGATCACCCCGCCGACCCCTCCCTTCACCGGTGCACCGAAAGCGAGGAACACCAGGACCAGCACCAGCGACTCGAATCCGGAGAACACCGCCGCTCCCATGATCCGGCCGACCAGCACCGATTGGCGGGCAACCGGCGAGGCCATCAGCCGGTCGAAGAACCCGTTCTCGATGTCGGTGGCCAGATCGGTCCCGGCGTTACCCGCCCCGAACGCGATGCTCTGCAGCACCGAGGCCGGGAGCATGTATTGGAGGAACGAGTCGACGGGCGGAAACTGCGGCAGCTGGGTCGCCATGGCGAACTGCGCCGAGTAGACGGCGGCAATCATCAGCGGAAGCACCAATCCGGGCACCCACGCAGCCGGGCTCCTCCAGGTCGACAGAACAGATCGCTTGGCCAAAGCGAATCCCTGCTCCAGGGTCACCCGGAAACGGTGCCTGGACCCGTCGAAGGTGCTCGGCAACCCGACGGCAGCGGTCACGATTCCTCGTCGTCGACCATCGCGCCTTCGAGACGTCGACCGGTGGCATCGGAGAACACATCGTCGAGGCTCGGAGTGTCGAGTTCGATGTGGGCCACCGGCACACCCTGGGCATCGAGCGACCTGACCACATCGGCCATACGCTTGGCCCCGCCTTCGAGCCCGATGGCGAGACGACCATCACGGGCGGGTCGCCATTCGCCGAACGTCGTCAGGACCGCCTTGGCGGTGTCGAGCATGATCGAGTCGCCGATCTCGATACGAAGTGTGGGGTCTCCGACCTCATCCTTGAGCACCGCCGGGTCTCCCTGTCGTACGATCCTTCCTCCGTCGATGATCGCGATCCGTCCCGCGAGCTGATCGGCCTCCTCGAGATACTGCGTGGTGAGGAAAACCGTGGTCCCCTCCTTGTTGAGCGCCCGCACCTCCTCCCACATCGACAGGCGACTGGTGGGGTCGAGGCCGGTGGTGGGCTCGTCGAGAAACAGCACGGAGGGGTTGTGGATCAGCGCGAGGGCAAGGTCGAGACGGCGACGCATGCCGCCCGAATAGGTGCCCACCCGACGATTGCCCGCCTTGGTGAGGCCTACCCGTTCGAGGAGTTCACCCGAACGCCTGGTTGCCTCCCTGGAGCCGAGGCCGTGGAGGATCGCCTGCAACTTGAGCAGTTCGTTGCCGGTCATGAGCGGATCGATGGCCGCGTCCTGGAGAGCCACTCCGATCGAACGTCGAACCATGTTGGGCTGTTCGACCACGTCGTATCCGGCCACGCTGGCGGTGCCACCGGTGGGCTTCAGCAGGGTCACCAGCATCCGTACGGTGGTGGACTTCCCGGCTCCGTTGGGACCGAGAAAACCGAAGATCTCGCCCTCCTCGACCTCGAGATCGATGCCGTCGACGGCCACCAGGGTGCCAAAGCTCCGCTCGAGGCCGTGGGCTGATATCGGATGCGTGGTCATTCGTTCGCCTCGGCGATCGCCGTCCAGATTTTCTGTGGGGTCATGGGCACGTCGATGTGCGTCACGCCGAGCGGGGAGAGAGCGTCGATCACCGCGCTCTGGACGGCCGGTGTGCAGCCGATGGCGCCTGACTCCCCTACACCCTTGGCCCCCAGGGGATTGTTGGGCGTGGGGGTCTGCATCGACACCAACTCGAACGACGGCAACTCGGCCATCGAGATGACGGCGTAGTCGGCGAAGTTGGAGGTGACCGGGTTGCCATCCTCGTCGTATGCCACCTCCTCCAGAAGAGCCTGGGCGACCCCCTGGGCGATTCCGCCGTGACGCTGCCCCTCGACGATGATCGGGTTGATGATGGTGCCGGCATCGTCGCATGTGATCATGCGACGAAGGGTCACTCCGCCGGTCTCGGTGTCGACGTCGACCACCGCGACATGGGTGCCGAACGGGTAGGAACAGTCGGCATTGAAGTCATGGTCGGCCACGAGCGACCCGGCCTCGGCCGCCGCGGCCACATCCGACCATCCCTTCGACACCGCCGGTGAGCCGACCACATGGAACAGGCCGCTGTCGGTGTCGAGCACCACGTCGTCGGCGGCCGCCTCCAGCAGGTCGGCCGCCACCTCGCGTGCCTTGCCGACCACACTTCCCGCCGCCTCGAACACCGCCGATCCTCCGAGTTGTGTCGACCGACTGCCGAACGTGCCGGTGCCCTGAGCAACGAGGTCGGTGTCACCCTGGATGACCTCGATGTCGTCGATCGACATCCCCAGCTGTTCGGCGGCGATCATCGCGAAGGTGGTGGCGTGGCTCTGGCCGTGGGAGAACGAACCCGAGTAGACACGCGCCCTGCCTTCGTCGGTGACCTCAACCTTGGCGAACTCGTTTCCACCGGGAGCCGGTCCGGCGGTGACCTCCACGTAGACGCTCACCCCGATACCCATCGCCACCGGATCGCCGGCTTCACGACGGCACCGGCGTTCGGCCCTCAGCTCGTCGATGCCGGCCGCCTGCAGCGCCATGTCGAGTGATGCTTCGTAGTCGCCGCTGTCGTAGACGGTCCCGACCGCGGTGGTGACGGGAAAGGTATCGGGCTGGATCAGATTGCGGCGGCGGACCTCGACCGGGTCCAGGCCGACCTCGGCCGCGAACAGATCCATGCAGCGCTCGATGCTCAGCGTGGCCTCGGGCCGGCCGGCCCCGCGGAACGCCTCGGACGGAACGGTGTTGGTGACGAACGAACGAGCGCGAGTCTCGATGTGGGGAATGTCGTAGGTGCCCGACACCATCGGCAAGGTGAACATCGAAAGAAACCCACCGATTCGGGCGTAGGCACCCGAGTCGGCCAGAACATCGACGCGGTAGTGGGTCACGTTGCCCGAACGATCGCCGCCGATGGTCGCGTAGTGCACCTGGGCTCGCCCATAGCCCATGGCCAGCATGTTCTCGGTGCGGGTCTCGAACCAGCGGATGGGGCGCCCGGTGATCTCGGCCAGGTGCGGCAGCAGGATCTCTTCGGGATACATGTTGATCTTCGACCCGAACCCGCCCCCGACGTCCGGCGCGATCAGGTGGACCGATTCGACGTCGAGTCCGTAGGCGGCGGCGATGCTGTCGCGAGCCGAATGGGCGGCTTGGGTCGACATCCACATCACCACGCGATCACCGTCCCACACTGTGGCCGCCGATCTGACCTCCAAAGGAGCGGACGACATCCGCTGGTGGACGACCCGCTGCGAGATGACCACCTCACACCCCTCGAAGAAGGAATCGTCGGAGAACCCCGTGGCCATGCCGAGCGTGGAGAAATCGAGCGCCATGTTGGTGCCGACATCCTCGTGGATGATCACTTCGTCGCGGGCCGCGGCCTCTAGGTCGACCACGGCCGGCAATGGCTCGATGTCGACGTAGACCGCCTCGGCCGCATCTTCGCCCTGATAGGCCTGCTCGGTGACCACGGCGGCAACCGGCTCACCGACGAACCTCACACGACCGCCGGCCAGCACCGGTCGGTTGAGAATGTCGGGTGGGAACAGTGGCACCGCGCCCGCCAACAACTGCAGGCCTTCCGGAAGATCGGCCGCGGTGATCACCGCCACCACGCCGGGCATGGCGAGAGCGCCGTCAACCGCTATCGACTCGATTCGGCCACTCGCCACGGTGGACCTCACGTAGGTGACGTGGAGGGCCCCCTCCAGTCGCGGGTCGGCGAGATCGGCAGTGTAGGTGGCACCTTCGGTGAGGAATCTGGGGTCCTCCTTGCGAAGCACCTTCGTGCCAACGATGGTCATCGATGTTCTCCCCGGATTTGGACTAGCGGGAACTTAGCGCCCCCGCCTGCGTGACCGGGAAACCGCCGACACGTGTCACACCGCGACGATGCCAATCGGTCGCGCCGGGATTGCCCTCACCGGGATCCGAGCCTTTCTCCAGAATTGCTCAACCGACTCCTAAGGTGCGTTCCAGGCCGGTGAAGGAGCGTGTATGACGACCCACAAAGTGTCTGAAAGGCCGACTGCGGATCACGCCTTCCGGGTTGCCGTCCGCCTTCGACCTCGAGTCAGCGGTGAAAGAGGGACCGAGCACTTCAAACCAACGACACCGACCCGGGACCTGGCACGAATCCCGTGGGTGGGTCGGATGCTGCACAAGCGTCCATTCCAGTTCCTGTTGATCCTTCCCAATCAGGTGATCTTCTGGCTGGTCATATTCGCCGGCGTGCTCGGCGTCGCGAATCCCAATCTCAATTTCGGGACCGTCATCACTTGGTACGTGTGGTTCTTCCTGGTGTTCGTCACGATCATTCTGGTGGGCCGCGCCTGGTGTGTGATGTGCCCCTTCGGCGGTGCGGGTGAATGGGTACAGCGCCGAACGATGTTCCGACGAAAGACCGGCCGGCCGCTGACGCTCGGTATCAAGTTGCCGGAGTCGTGGGCCGGATACGGGCTGGTGACATCGGCGCTCATGTTCATCTTCCTCACCTACATCGAGGAGTTCTTCAACATCGCGGGGCCCGGCAAGCCCATCAACACCACATGGCTGGTGTTGGGCATCATCGGTACCGCGACCGCTATCTTCCTGATCTTCGAACGACGAACATTTTGTCGCTACATCTGTCCGCTGTCGGGCATGATCGGAACCTTGGGTGCCACGGGCATGGTCGCCGGGTTCCGGACCAGGGATTTTCAGATCTGCCTCAACTGCGAGACCAAGGACTGCATGCGTGGGGGCGAGACCGGCTATGGCTGCCCTTGGTACACGTGGCCTGGGAGCGCTGACACCAACCTCGAATGCGGGCTGTGCACCGAGTGCTACAAGGCCTGCCCGTATGACAACGTCGGTCTCTTCGTGCAGAAGCCGATGACCTCGGTCGTCGAACCGATCCGGCGTCGCCTGGATGTCGCATGGGTTGTGGCGTTGCTGTTCGGCCTCATCGTCTTTCAGCAAGTGAACGCCCTGGGCTTCTACGACACGGTCGACAATTGGCTCAATCGCTACACGGGCTGGCCGGCCTATCCGAACCCGATCGACTATCTGGGGACAATCGCTCTCGGTGTGGCCTTCCTGGTCGTTGCCACCAGGCTCATACAACGAGTAGGCGCCGCGAACGGATCTCCCGCCGCCGTGCCAGACGAACCGAGCCTCATGGCCAAGTCACGACGCTTCTTCGGGCAATGGTTCGAGCCGCTGATGTACGGAATGATCCCCTTGGTGGCTGCCGACTACCTGGCCCGGCAGATGCCCAAGTTCTTCGATCACGGTCTGCGGATCGTCCCCGCCGTCGCCAACGTATTCGGCGGGAACCCGGGCCTCAAGGACGCCTCAAGCCTCTACAACACTCCCATGCTCACCACCGACCAGCTCGTCGCGACCCAGGTGGTGGTCATGATCATCGGCTCGATCGCGTCGGCCTGGGCGATGTACCGGATATGGCCTCGCTCCATGTCCGCCACCGCGAAGAAGCCGACTCTGGCCCTGACCGGGGCACTGACACTGGTGCTCGTCGTTGCCTTGGCCACCACACTCATCTACATACCGATGCAGGGCGCACAGTGAGAAGGAACCGATGATGCTGACCACCATGGAGACCGACGTAACCCGCTATCCGCATGTGACCGTGTTTCACGATCGGTGTGCGGGATGCGAGGACTGCGTCGTTCGTTGCCCGCCGGTGGCTCTCTCCATGGACGTCGGTCGATGGATCGCCAAGGCCGACGATTCGCTGTGCGTCGGATGCCGCCAATGCGTCCGAACCTGCCCGTTCTCGGCCATCGTGGTGGACGGCCCGCTCATCGTCCCCGACCGTGCCCCCGTGGACCTCCATCTCAGGCCGAATCCCCTCGGAGACCGTCATGAACTGCGCGATCGACTTACTTGGGATACGGCACTCGCTGAGGCGGAGCGGTGCATAACGTGCCCCGACCCGACATGTATCCGAGGGTGTCCGGCCCACAACGACATCCCCATGTTCATCGCCGCGATCCGCGATCGGGATCTGACCGAGGCTCACCGGGTCCTGCGGCAGACCTCGGTCCTCCCCGACGTGTGCTCCCGGGTCTGCGATTGGGATGCCCAGTGCGAGGGTGCCTGCACCTGGACGCTCGCCGGCGGCACCGCGGTCGCCATCGGGCCACTCGAGCGCTTCATCACCGACAACCAGCCAATCCCGGATTGCGTGCCGGGCGGTGGCGACGCCGACGGGCTTCGGGTGGCGATCGTCGGTTCTGGACCGGCTGGACTCGCCGCGGCCTGGGAGCTGATCGAGCAAGGTGCCCACGTCACCATGTTCGAACGTGACGATGTGCCCGGTGGCCTCCCCCGCTGGGGGATCCCGGAATTCTCGCTTCCCAACGAGATTGTGGACCGCCCCTGGCCGATGATCACCCGTGCGGGTCTCGATCTCCACACCGGCAGCGAGATCGGCTCGGACGACTTGAGACGACTCCAGGATGACCACGACGTGGTCATCCTGGCCGTCGGTGCCCCCATATCCATCGAAACGCCGATACCCGGTGCCGATCTGCCGGGCGTCGAGTCGGCCACCGACTTCCTGCAACGGACGCACGCCGCGCTGCAGGAGGGCCACACCGGCGAGCTGACCGATCAGTCCGTCGTCATCGTCGGCGGCGGCAATACGGCGCTCGATGTCGCTCGAATGGCTCTGCGGGTCGGCGCAGCTTCGGCAATAGCGGTGGAGTGGCTCGACGAGCGCTACGGGCACGCGCGGCGCGATCAACTCGAGGAAGCCCTCGCCGAAGGCGTCGAGGTGCGGTTCTCGACCGAGTTTGTCACCATCGAGGGCGACGGGCGGGTCGAACGGGTCGTCACCGCCACGACCACGCAACCCAAAGCCGGCGATACCCCAAAGACCGTCAAGGGCTCGTCGCGCACAATTCCGGCCGATGTCGTCGTCTTCGCGGTTGGATACGGGCTCGATCCCACATGGAATTCGGTCGCCACCCGGTCGCCCTTCCGACCCAAGGCCCCCGAGCTGTTCGATCGTCGCTGGATGGCGAGCGGGATCTTCGAAGCCGAGTCCTCGGTTGGACAACACTCCTATGAGCGCCATATGGCGCTCCTCGAAGTGAGTCGGGAGCCCGCCGAGCGAGTTTGGGTGATCGGGGACTCCCTCACTGGTGCCGCCACCGGGACGGTGGTAGCGGCAATGGCTCAGGGCATCTGGACGGCCCGGGCGATCATCCACGCGCGATCTCTGGCCACAGCCGACCAATAGCCGCCCAGGCGACTCAGGGAACCGAGACGCAGCCTTCGACGCCCGGCACGGAATACACTTCGGAGCCCGGCTCGACGTAGGGGCCGAAGCACTTGGCGGCCTTGGCCACTCCGTCCGGGCCGACCCGCAGATCGATCTCGGCGTTGATCGTGGCGATCTGATCGACCAGTTCTTGATGCTGGGCCTGGGAATCGCGGAGTTCGGTGCGCTGCTCGAACCATGTGCTCACCGGGAACGAGGCCAGCCCCACCCCGACCGCCAAAGTGACGGCGAACAGCACCGTGCGCACGATGAAGCCCGAACGAAACCGGCGCGGGCCCGAAGCCATCAGTGGGCGCCGGCCAGAGCGGCCAAGCCGCGGAACTCGGCCGCCTCACCGAGCTGCTCCTCGATGCGGAGCAGCTGGTTGTATTTGGATACTCGATCCGATCGGGTCGGCGCACCGGTCTTGATTTGACCACAATTGGTGGCCACGGCGAGATCGGCGATCATGGTGTCCTCGGTTTCGCCCGAGCGATGCGAGATCACCGAGGTCATCGAGTTGCGGGTGGCCATCTCGACCGCTTCGAGCGTCTCGGTGAGCGTGCCGATCTGGTTGACCTTTATCAAAATCGAATTGGCGGTGTGCTCGGCAATTCCACGAGCCAGCCGTTCGGTGTTGGTGGCGAAAACATCATCGCCGATGGTCTGTACGCGATCACCGATCGAGGCGGTGTGCTTACGCCAGCCGTCCCAGTCGTCCTCGGCCATGCCGTCCTCGATCGACACGATCGGATAGGCATCGGCCAGCTTCGCCAATTCAGCGACCATCTCATCGGATGAGAGGGTGCGGCCCTCGCCGGCCAGCACGTAGCTGCTGTCGCGGTAGAACCCCGATGATGCCGGGTCGAGAGCGATGGCCACCTCATCGCCGGGGCGGAAGCCCGCACGCTCGATGGCCTCGACCAGCAGGGTTATGGCCGCCTCATTGGATTCGAGGTTGGGCGCAAATCCGCCCTCGTCGCCGATGCCGCGGGCGAGTCCGCGACCGTGGAGTACATCCTTGAGCTGATGGTAGGTCTCAACGCCCCAGCGCAACGCCTCGGAAAATGAGGCGGCGCCGACCGGCACGATCATGAATTCCTGGAAATCGACGTTGTTGTCGGCGTGGGCGCCACCGTTGAGGACGTTCATCATCGGAACCGGCAGAACGTGAGCGTTGATGCCACCGATGTAGCGCCACAGGGGAAGCCCGAGTTCGGCTGCCGCGGCCCTTGCCGCGCCGACGGAAATACCCATGATCGCGTTGGCGCCCACCCGGCCCTTGTTGTCGGTCCCATCGGTCGAGATCAGTTCGGCATCGAGGGTCCGCTGATCGAGCGCGTCAAGGCCGATGACCGTGTCGGCGAGTTCGCCGTTGACGAAACCCACTGCGGTCAGGACGCCCTTGCCCATCATTCGATCACCGCCATCACGAAGCTCGACGGCTTCGAAGGCGCTGGTGGACGCACCACTCGGTACGATCACCCGGCCTGTTGCCCCGCTGTCGAGATAGACCTCGACCTCGACCGTGGGGTTACCCCTCGAATCGAGAACTTCGCGTCCGTGTACGCCTTCGATGGTGCTCACTGCCGAACCTCCGGGATTTTCCTAGTCGATGCCTGAACGCGCCGACACAGGCGCCGCCCTCTGCCCTGACCCGGTCGGCGTCCATCAGTGTTGCGCCCGCCATGCTAGCGCCCGCCGCGCGCCGGACATGTCACCCGGCGACACCGAATCTCACGTTGCTTCCTCACCCCCGGCCGTGGCCGCGGTCTCGGCCTCGCGAAAGCGTGCCTCGAAACGTCTCACCGCGGTTCGAAGAGCCGCCTCGGGGTCGATGTCGGACGACCCGGCAAGTTCGACCGCGGTGAACAGCAGGTCGCCAAGCAAACGGTCGTCGAGATCCTGGGCGACGCCGGCGAGTGCCTCAAGCCGAGCCGCTGACGTCGGATCCGTGTCGGCGGCGATCGTGATGCCACTCGACGCCGCCCGCTTCTGGGTCTTGGACGCGAGCATGAGCGCAGGCAGGGACGGCGGTATGCCGTCCATGGCCGATCGGCGACCCTTTTCGACCCGCTTGATCCGCTCCCAGTTGCCGAGAACGGTGTCGACGTCGTCGGCCACCACGTCGGCGAACACATGGGGGTGGCGCGACACGAGCTTGTCGTGGACTCCGGTGACCACATCGGTGATCGTGAAGGAACCCCGTTCGGCGGCAACTCTGGCGTGGAAGAATATCTGGTAGAGCAGATCACCGAGTTCCTCACTCAGATGAGCGTCGGCGACCTCGTCGATCTCGTCGTCGGGAAGGCCCGACCGGGCATCGAGGGCCTCGAGCGTTTCGTGGGCCTCCTCGAGCAGGTGACGGCGTAACGAGGCGTGGGTCTGCCTGCGGTCCCAGGGGCACTCGTCGCGAAGCACCCTCACCAGTTCGTCGAACCTCACGAACTCCGAAGCGACCGGCGAGGCGAGGGCCGGGATGTAGATCGAGGTGAGGTGGTCGGCATCGACGTCACGATCGAGATCGGCCCACGACACCGTCGTGATCAGTTCGTCGGGAGAGCCGAGCCGCTGCAGCACCACCACATCGTCGGGACTGTCGTCGATACTCAGCTTGATGTCGCTCAACACGTGTCGAGCGTGGCAGTGGGCCACCAGGAACGGCCCGGTCCGGCCGGCGGCCGAAGTGGCGAAGGTGTGGCCGTCAATCAGTCGAACCGACTCCTCCACCGGGTCAATACCCAGTCGGGTCCAGGCGATGTCGAGAAACGACATCGCCGGCAACAACTCGACCTCTACGCCGGCCGCCCCGGCTTCGGCCCGAAGGATGGCAACCGTGCGTTCGAGCACCAGCGGAGAGCCCGGCACCGCGTAGAGGAGATCGGCCTTGGCCGACGCTTCGATCAGTGATTCGGCAATGGCCCGATACACGTCGGCGAACGTGTCGGACGTTTCGTAGAGATGGTCGAAGCTCTCGGCCCCGCTGACCACTACCGAAGCCGGATGCTCTCTCGTTCGTAGGTACCGATGTTCATGGGTCTTGATGGCCGAAAGCGTCTCGGGGGTGACGAGTTCCGGACCGGCGGGACCGAGCCCGACAATCGTTATGCGCCCCGCCATCTGCGGACGCCTCAGCCTGCGGGGGTGACGCCGGAGGGGGTGACGACCCCGACTCCGTCGACCCACTCGCCGTAACGCGGATCGATCTCGACAGACTCGGAAATGCGCGCGCTCACATCAACGGTGATCGACGCGATCACCTCATCACGAACCGCCTGCTGGAGGGCAGCATCGATGGCGGCCTGGTCCATCTCGGGATGGTTCTCGGCGTTGAGCGGACCCATCGAGCGGACCTTGATCACATGAAAGCCGAATTGAGTCTCCACCGGACCGGTGATGCCGGATGGCGCAACGGTGCGAGCACCGGCGACGAACTCGGGTATGAGTGTGCTGGTGTCGACGCAGCCCAGGTCACCGCCGCTGGGGCCGCTCGGGCCGGTGGAGACCTCAGCGGCCAGGGTCGCGAAGTCCTCACCGTCGGCAAGCCTCTGGACGACGACATTGGCCTCGTCGAGAGTGCCGACCAGAATGTGACTCGAACACAGGTACTCGGGGACCGACGCATCGACCGAATTGTCGGCCATCTTGGCGGTCACATAGGGCTCGGCCGCCAGTTGCGTGGCCCGCTGGTCGACCTGGATCCGGCCGTAGGGGGTGGTGGTGTCGATGGACCCATTGAGCTGTGAGCCGGCGGCGTCGACATCGGCCTGGGCAATCTCGTAGCCTTGGGCCGCGATCTCCTGACCGAGGGCGGTCATGAACACCCACCTGGTCAGGAAGCCGGCGGTGGTCGCCGCTCCGACCGTACCATCGGGGCCTGACTGGGGCAGGTCGACGAGAATACTGTCGAGGTCGGAACGAGATATTGCGGTGCCGCCGACGGACGCCGCGTTGGTCGAGTCACCAATGACCGATCCGTTGCCACAAGCGGCTGCGAAAAGGGTGAAGGCCGCCACTACCGCGGCCAGCCTCGCCAACCTGACAGCCATTGGTCTGATGGTGTTTGTGCTCACGAGTCCGAAAGCGTATCGGCCGCTTCCTTCTCCGCCGTAGTGGCGATCGGCGAGTCGGGAATCACATCGGCCATGATCCTCACCAGCTGCTGAACGACCGGACCCGACTTGCGCATCAGCGGAAGCCGGAGTTCACCGGAGTCCTCCTTGTAGACGGGCGAGTTACCCGAGCCGCGGGCCGAGTGCAGTCGCTGCAACCTCACCTGACGGCTGTCGGGAAGCACGACCGGCGACAGGCGCGCCATGTGGTCGGGACCGCCAAATCCGGGTCCCTTGACGACCGTGATCTCACGGACGCCGGTGCGAACACACTCGACGCGCAGGCGACCGACCGCGAGCAGTGCCTCGGCCGGCGGCGGGATCGGTCCGAAACGGTCGACCCACTCCACCCTGACATCGTCGAGTTCCTGTCGGGTGGAGATCGACACCAACCGGCGATACGCCTCGAGGCGGTTGGTTTCCTTGATCATGTAGTCGTCCGGGATGTGGGCATCGGCCGGCACCTCGATCGTGATGTCGTCGGGTTCCTCGACCGCCTCGCCCTTGAGCTCCGACACGGCCTGAGTGACCATCTGGCAGTAGAGGTCGTACCCCACGGCGGCGATGTGACCGGTCTGCGAGGATCCAAGCAGGTTTCCCGCCCCCCGGATCTCGAGGTCGCGCATCGCTATCCGAAAACCGGAGCCGAGTTCGGTGGCCTCCCCGATCGTCTTGAGCCGTTCGTAGGCCTCCTCGCTCAGCACCATGTCGATCGGGTGGAAAAGGTAGGCATAGGCCCGCTGACCCGATCGACCGACACGACCACGAAGCTGGTGGAGTTGACCAAGGCCCAGGAGGTCGGCGCGGTCGACGACCAGCGTGTTGACGGTGGGCATGTCGATGCCCGACTCGATGATCGTGGTACACACCAGCACGTCGTACTCACCCTGCCAGAAGTCGATGACCACCCGTTCGAGCGTGCCCTCGTCCATCTGGCCATGGGCGATCGCGACACGCGCTTCGGGCACCAGTTCACGCAGGCGGGCTGCCACATGTTCGATGTCCATCACCCGGTTGTGGACGAAGAAAACCTGGCCTTCTCGAAGCAGTTCACGCCGAATCGCTTCGGCCACAGCCCGTTCCTCGTATTCACCGACGTAGGTGAGAATCGGCTGACGGTCGGCCGGCGGCGTGCTGAGAAGGCTGAGATCGCGGATGCCGGTGAGGCTCATCTCCATGGTGCGCGGAATCGGGGTGGCGGTGAGAGTGAGGACATCGACGTCGTGGCGGAGCGCCTTGATCTGCTCCTTGTGGTGGACCCCGAAACGCTGTTCCTCGTCGACCACCAGAAGACCGAGATCCTTGAAACTCATGTCCTTGGACAGCAGCCGGTGGGTGCCGATCACGATGTCGACCCTGCCATCGGCCAGGCCCTTGACCACCACCCTGGCCTGCGCTGGTGTCAGGAATCGGCTCAGCACCTCGACCCTGACGGGATAAGGGGCGAATCGCTCACTGAACGTGGCGTGGTGCTGCTGGGCGAGAAGTGTGGTGGGCACCAGAACGGCGACCTGCTTACCGGCCTGGATGGCCTTGAACGCGGCCCGTAACGCCACCTCGGTCTTGCCGAACCCCACATCGCCGATGACCAGTCGGTCCATCGGGATCGGCCGCTCCATGTCGTCTTTCACCTCGGCGATGGCAGCGATCTGATCGGGGGTTTCACGAAACGGGAAACTGTCCTCGAGCTCGCGTTGCCACGGGGTGTCGGCCTCGAAGGCGAATCCCGGTGTGGTCACCCGACGCTGGTAGAGCACCACCAGTTCCTGGGCCACCTCGCGTACCGCCGAGCGGACCCTGGCCTTGGTCGATTGCCAATCGGAGCCCCCCATCCTCGACAGACTCGGGGTGTCGCCACCCGTGTAGTGGCGGATCGACTCGATCTGGTCGGAGGGGACATAGAGCTTGTCGCCACCCCGGTAGGACAACATGAGATAGTCACGTTCGTTGCCGCCCATGGCCCGCTTCACCATTCCGTCGAAGCGAGCCACACCGTGCTGCTGGTGGACGACGTAGGAACCCTCCCTCAGGTCCTCGAAGAATTTGACGGGGTCGCGGCGACGGGCCCTGGACCGGCGATGGGTTCGGCGACGGCCGGTGAGATCAGCCTCGGACAGCACCGCCAGGGAGAGTCCCGGCACGATGGCACCACGCTCCAACGATGCCGACACAATGTGACCACCGGGGGCCGAAAGGTCGGTGCCGGCCGGTGCCGTCGACAGCGCCGCCCCGGCGTCGGCAAGCAGGCCGGACAGCCGCTCGGCACTCGCCGGCGTATCGGCCGTGACGATCACCCGATAACCGTTGGCCAGCAGCTCACGGATTCTCTCGACGGTCGGCCCGGCGTCACCCGTCACCGGGGCCCACCCCGAGGCGTCTATCCGGGGGGTGGACGGACCGTCGGGGGTCGCCAACACCGACCACACCGGCGCGTCGGTGCGCGCCAGCAGACGATCGAAAGGCAGGTGGAGCCGGTGGACATCATCGGCATCGACGTCCCATGTGAGCGCCAGCGACGAAGCCAGATCGGCCTCCTCGGCCAGCAGGTCGATCGCCCGATCGCGAATACGTCGGGGTTCCACGGCGATGATCAGGCCATCGGCGCTCATCAGGTCGGGAAGAACGACGTCGTCGTCGACCAACCAGGGCAGCCACGACTCCATACCGTCGAACAATTGACTGTCGGCGATGCGGTCCCACTGCTCGCGACCCCAGGGCTCCTCGGCCACCAGACGACGGGCCCGCTCCCGAGCGGCGTCCGTCGGTCGCAGCTCGCGGCACGGATAGATCTCGGCCTCGGAGATGGCGATCGTGGATCGCTGGTCGGCAACCGAGAACTCGGTGAGTCGTTCGACATCGTCTCCCCAGAGATCGATGCGGACGGGCGAATCGGCGGTACTGGGGAATACGTCGACGATGGATCCGCGAACCGCGACCTCACCCCGATGCTCCACCTGCAGCTCGCGCCGATAACCGAGGCCGACGAGTTCCGCCACCAGATCGACCCGGTCGATGACATCGCCGGTGCCGACGACGATCGGATCGACGATCGCATCCTGATCGATCCGCTGGGCCAAGGATCTGGCCGACGCAACGATGACGGCCGGGGCGGTGGCCGGATCTCGCAGCCGGTTGAGCACCCGCAGACGGCGCCCCATGGTCTCGACCGTCGGGCTCACCCGCTCGAAGGGCAGGGTCTCCCACGGAGGGAACACGTCGACCTCATCGGTTCCGAGTACGGCCGAAATATCCGTGGCCAGGCGCTCGGCCTCGCTGTGGGTCGAAGTGGCCACCAGGACCGGGCGGCGCCCTGAGGCGTCGACGAGGCCGGCAAGAGTGAGGGCACGCGCCGCATCGGGCACGGCAATGGCCGGCACCCGATGTCCGATCAGGGCGAGGAACGCCGGTTCTTCCGACAGGAGCGGAAGGAGACTCGCCAGCGGTGCCGAGTTGGAGGTGATCGTCAATTGGGCCTCAGAGCGAGTTGTATCGATTCATCGCCGATTCGATGCCTTGGCTGAGCACCATCTCGACGGCGTCGGCAGCCGTGATGACCATCTCGTCGAGCACCTTGCGCTCGGCCCGACTCGGCCGCCTCAGGACGTAGTCGGCACCCGTCACCCGACCGGAGGTGGGCTTCCCGACCCCGATCCGCAGACGGGCAAAATCAACGGAGTGGAGATGGGACCGGATCGACTTGAGCCCGTTGTTGCCGGCCAGACCGCCGCCGAGCTTGAGTTTCATCCGGCCGACAGGAAGGTCGAACTCGTCGTGCACCACCAGCAGCCTCGACAGATCGTCGATACCACGCCTGCGCACCAGCTCGGCGACCGCCCGGCCGGACTCGTTCATGTAGGTCGCCGGGAAGGCGAGCGTAAGACGTGACCCACCGACGGTGAAATCGTCGACGACGCAGTGTTCGTGCTTGGAGGGCTTGAGCCGGCCACCATTGCGGGCAATGAGTTCGTCGACGACCCAGGCACCGATGTTGTGGCGGGTCGCCGCGTATTTCTCACCTGGGTTGCCCAACCCCACGACCACCAGGTCGCCCGGACCTGCACCCATCGCCGGGTCCTCGGCGCCAGCCATGATCGAACCGGTCGACCGGACTCAGGATTCTTCTTCGGGCTCGCCGACCTCTGCCGTGCCGCCGGCCTCCTCGGCCGCAGCCTCCGCCTCGGCGGCGCGCTCGCTGCGGAGGTATTCCTTGGTCGAGCGGGTGATGAGGCCGACGGCGAATGCGGCCTCGGGATCGCCGGCGGGACGAACCCCGGGGGGCATCTCGATCTCGGAGACGCGCAGTGAATTGCCGACCTCCAGAGCCGAAATGTCGGCGTGGAGCACATCGGGGATCGAGTCGGGCTTGGCCAGCACCGCCAGGTTGTGGATGATCTGATCGACCATGCCACTCGCCTGATCGACGGCCTTGGCCTCACCGGTGAGAACCAACGGAACCTCGACCTCGACCTCGGCCCCCTCCTCGACCCTGATGAAGTCGACGTGGAGCACATCACGACGAACCGGATGCCTCTGGATGTCCTTCACCAGGGAGAGTTGCTTCTTGCCGTCGATATCCAGGGTGATCAGAGCGTTGAGGCCGAGATCGGTGGTGATGGCATGACGCAGATCGGTCCACACGACCGCCACCGGAAGCGGGTCGGTGCCGAGCCCGTAGACGACGGCCGGAATCTGGCCCTCACGACGGAGACGGCGCGACGAGCGGGTGCCCTCGGCACGGCCGGTGGAGGCCTTCAGCAGCAGTTCTGACATGATGATTCGGCTCCTGAGCACGGCACTCTTCGGACAGTTGGTTCAGCGGTGAACCGGCGGATCAGGCTACCGCGTCGGGTCGGGAGAAACACCAACCTGGGGGCCCTCCGATCGGTCAGGCCAGGTTGTTGCCGCCGAAGATCTCACTCACCGACGTGTCCTCGAACACGGCCGATATGGCCCGGGCGATGATCGGCGCGACCGACAGCACCTTGATCTTGTCGATCTGCTTCTCCGACGGGAGCGGAAGCGTGTCGGTGCAGATCACGGTCTCGATCGCCGCGTTCTTGAGCCGGTCGATGGCCGGGCCCGAGAACACGCCGTGGGTGGTGGCGGCGATCACCCGGTCGGCACCCTGATCGATCAGCAACTCGGCCGCGGCGACGATGGTCCCGCCGGTGTCGATCATGTCGTCAATGAGAACGCAGGTCCGGCCGCGCACCTCGCCCACAATCTCCTTGGCTTCGACCATGTTCCTCTGATCCTTCGCCCGCCTCTTGTGGACGATCGCCAGATCGGCATGGAGGAGACTGGTGTAGCGCTCGGCCACCTTCACCCGCCCGGCGTCGGGAGATACGATCACGAGATCCTCACCACCGATCTCGGAGAGATGATCGATCAGCACGGGCATGGCCGTGAGGTGATCAACGGGCCCGTCGAAGAACCCCTGGATCTGGCCGGAGTGGAGGTCGACCGACACCAGCCGGTTGGCCATGTCGGCCACCAGTCGAGCCGTTATCGGCTCGCGACCCGAGGCCTTGCGGTCCTGGCGGGCGTATCCATAGAAGGGCGCCACCACGGTGATCCGCTTGGCCGATGCCCGTTTGGCGGCATCCACCAGGATCAGGTGCTCCATCAGGGCGTCGTTGATCGAGCCGCCCTCCCAACTGGTGTGGGATTGGATGATGAACACGTCGGCGCCGCGAATCGACTCGCCGTAGCGGACATGGATCTCACCGTTGGCGAACTCGGCGATGTTGGCGTGACCCAGTGACACCCCGAGTTCGTGACAGATGTCGGTGGCGAGTTGGGTGGTCGCCCGTCCCGCGACTACGTGGAGCTTCTTGTGATTGAGCAGCTGCATGCCAGTCCAGTCGGTTTGGTTGTTCGCTGGCCGGGCAGGACTCGAACCTGCAACATCCGGAGTCAAAGTCCGACGTTCTAACCACTTGAACTACCGGCCATCGCCGCTGGGCGATGCTCAGAACGGTACCGCGGTGCGGCGGCGGCGCGCCGACCGATCGGGGCCTGATCGGTATCTCGGGCGGTGAAATGTGTCGGATCGTGATCCGTCAGGTAGCGTCACCGGCCGTGGGTTCACTGATCAAGAAGCGCCGTAAGCGCATGCGCAAGAAGAAGCACAAGAAGATGCTGCGAAGGACGCGCCACCAGCGCAACAAGTAGCTCTGGTCGTCGGGACTCCGGTCGTCTCAACGCCGACCGGGTCAGTGGGCCGCAATCGTGTGGACAACGACCCGTCCGTCCCCCGGGAAATCGCCCGGAACGAACCAGGTGCTTCCGCTGCCGGCAAGTCGGGGGACCTGACCCGTGGCGTCGCCGAGCACATCCCTCCACCGCCCCAGTTCCGGTTCCAGCGACAACGCGGCCGGCTCGAGATCGTTGCCGTTGTCGCCGGCCGGGCCGCCCAGGCGGTCCCACCGCGCGTACACCGCCGGGGTCGAGCAGCCGAACGGCGGGGTGAGAAGGGTGAAGGTGCGGGGTTCGAATTCCAGTGGTTCGATCTTCTCGCCGACACCGGTGACCCTCGCCCGGCCACCGACGAGGCAGAACGCCACATCTGCGCCGATGCGGGCGGCGCCGGCAGCATCGTGATGGCCGGCCCACCGCAACACGGCCGCGGCATCCGACGAGCCGCCACCGAGACCCGCCCCCACGGTGATGCGCTTGTGCACCACCACACGAGCCCGGCGTCCACACA
>QIIW01000030.1:22747-23274 GCA_003231645.1 Acidimicrobiia bacterium
TGGTGACGAGGTTGACGCCGGCGACGTCGAGCCGCTCACCCGTGGCGTCGTCGATCACCTCGACCCCGTCGCCCTCGGCCATCTCGATCGAATCATGGAGGTCGAGACTCACCATCTCGGCGTCGATCAGGTGGTACCCATCGGGGCGCGTGCCGATGATTCGAAGCCCGATGGTGAGCTTGGCCGGGGCGGACAGGACTGACACGACCGTTGAGACTACGGTGCGACCGAGTGCACACGGGAGACGAGCGGAGGCAGATCCGATGACTGGAAGTTCCCCGACCTTCGACCAGGGTCTTGTCGATCTCGGCGGCGGTGACTGGGCCTGGCTGCAGCCCGACGGCGGTTGGGGCTGGTCCAATGCCGGTTTGATCGTCGACGGAGACGAGGCGTTGCTGGTCGACACCCTCTTCGACCTCGGGCTGACCGCCGACATGCTGGCCGGTTTCCAAACTGCCGCGCCAGGTTCGCGGATCACGACACTTGTCAACACCCACAGCAACGGCGACCACTGCAACGGCAACGAG
>QIIW01000077.1 GCA_003231645.1 Acidimicrobiia bacterium
TCGCAACGAAGCGACTTCAGGAGCAACAGTGGACGCCGTACCGTATCTGGCCCTTGTGTCGGCCTTGGCCGCGCTTGGAGTGGCCGCCTACTACTACAAGGCAGTTGAATCCGCCCCACCGGGCAACGACCGCATGGTCTTCCTGATGACCGAGATCCAAAAGGGAGCCCGGGCCTTCCTCAAGCAGGAATACACCTGGGTGTCCGGCTTCGTGGTGATCATGGCCATCCTCATCGCCTCGCTCATCGCCCCGCCGGCGGCACTCACCTACATTTTCGGAGCGTTCCTTTCGGCCAGCGCCGGCTACGTCGGCATGACGGTGGCCACCATGGCCAACGCCCGCACCACCGAAGCTGCCAGGGAAGGCCCGGCCAAGGCCCTGCCTGTCGCATTCCGCGGCGGAGCGGTGATGGGATTCTCCGTCGCCGGCCTGGCCCTCATGGGCCTCACCATCGTCTACATCGTCTTCGTGAAATGGCTCAAGGTGAACGACGCGTTCGAGGTGGTCACGGCCTACGGCCTCGGTGCGTCATCCATCGCACTGTTCTCGCGTGTGGGCGGCGGGATCTTCACCAAAGCCGCCGATGTCGGCGCCGACCTCGTTGGCAAGGTCGAGGCTGGTATCCCCGAGGACGACCCGCGCAACCCGGCCACCATCGCCGACAACGTCGGTGACAACGTCGGGGATGTCGCCGGCATGGGTGCCGACCTGTTCGAGTCCTATGTCGGCTCGATCATCGCCCCGATCGCGCTTGTGGCCTTCTCGGCCGGCCTGGTCGCGTCACAGTCGAGCGACACTGCGGTCCTGCCGTTTCTCGTCTTCCCCATGCTCATCGCGCTCATCGGCATGGTCGGCTCGATCATCGGGTCGTTTTTCGTGAGGGGGGGTGAGTCGACCGACACCAGGGCCTTGGCTCGTGCGCTGCACATGGGCACCAACGTTGCCATGGGCCTCACCGCGGTCGGGACGGTTTTCGGTGCACTCTGGGTCTTCAATGACCGGCAACTGTTCGAGCACCCGATCGGTTTCGCCATTTCCGTGGTCGGCGGACTCGTCGTGGGCTGGGCTCTGGGCAAGACCGCCGAGTACTACACCTCCGAACACTTCGGTCCGGTCAAGAGAATCGCCGATCAGACCAAGACCGGCCCGGCCACCACGATCCTCGGCGGCATCTCGGTCGGCATGATCTCAGTGGCGGCCTCCGTGGCGCTCCTCGCGGTGGGTATCGGCGTCGCCTACTGGGGCGGCCAGTACGCACTCAGCGGGACCGCGGGCGATTTCGGCGGCATCTACGGCATCGCCGTGGCCGCCATCGGCATGCTCGCCACCACCGGAGTGGTCGTGTCGGTCGACGCCTACGGCCCGATCGCCGACAATGCCGGTGGTATTGCCGAGATGGCCAATCTCGACCCCTCCGTGCGCAAGGCCACCGACGCACTCGACTCACTCGGCAACACCACCGCCGCGGTCGCCAAGGGCTTCGCGGTCGGTTCGGCCGCACTCACCGCCTTGGCGCTGTTCAAGAGCTTCGAGTTCGCCATCATCGACGCCGGCGGAAGGTTGTCGCTCAACATTGGCGATGCGGATGTCTTCATCGGGTTGTTTCTCGGTGCCATGCTGCCGTTCCTGTTCGCCGCTCTCACCATCGATGCCGTGGGTCGGGCCGCCCAAGAGATGATCGAAGAGGTGCGTCGACAGTTCCGCGAGATCCCGGGGCTGCGAGAAGGCAAGGAAGGAGTGAACCCGGACTCCGCCCGCTGCGTCGCCATCTCCACCCGGGCATCCCTCAAGGAGATGATCATTCCGGGCGGACTTGCCGTCGTGGTCCCACTCGTGATCGGTTTCATCAGCATCAACGCCCTCGGTGGGTTCCTGGCCGGGGCGTTGGTCACCGGCTTCTGTCTCGCCATCTTCATGGCCAACTCCGGCGGGGCCTGGGACAACGCCAAGAAATACATCGAGTCCGGCGCCCTCGGGGGCAAGGGCTCCGAGAGCCACAAGGCCGCTGTGGTCGGCGATACCGTCGGAGATCCGTTCAAGGACACAGCCGGTCCGTCCATGAACATCCTCATCAAGGTGATGACCATCGTGTCGCTCGTGTTCGCATCGGCCTTCGTCCGATAGAGCAGTTCCCGCGTTGGGGCGACAACCCGCCCCGTCTCTCTGCGCGGTGAATCGCATTGGTAGCGTGGTGCCCGTGAGCGACCTGTCCGACCGCCGACGAGCGATGCGTCTCGTCATGAGGGCCAGACGGGCTGCCCTACCCGCAGACGCTCAGGACTCAGCGGCCATGGCGGTAATAGCCCGACTGTCCAGGATCGAGGTTTTGAGGTCGGCCGAACTCGTGGCCGGCTATCGGGCGGTACGAGGCGAACTCGACGTCGACGGCGCGATGGCTCTACTGGCCGGCGGCGGCGCGACCATCACCGTGCCGAGGGTGGTGGGGGAGTACCTCGAGTTCGTTCCATGGGAAATGGAGGGCGTGACCATCGAGGGCCCGTTCGGAATACCCGAACCGGTCGATGGGCGTCCACGGCCCCTCATGAGCCACGACGTCGTCCTCACCCCTTTGGTGGCTTTCGACGGCAACGGTCACCGACTCGGGCAGGGCGGCGGCTTCTACGACCGGGCGCTGTCGGTGCGGACCGGCGAGAAACCGGTGGTGATCGGTGTCGCACATTCCTTCCAGGAGGTCGAGTCGGTGCCGGTGGAATCCTGGGATGTACCACTCGATGCCGTGGTGACCGAGGAGGCCATCACCGAATTCAGGCCCGGGTGTCTCGAGTCGACTGCCAGATGATGGGCGCACCGCGCCGGCAAAGGGGATAGAAAAGGGCCGTGCACGTGATCGTCGTAGGGGCAGGAGAAGTGGGCTCGTATGTAGCCGAGCGGTTGAGTCGTGAGGGACATGATGTCGCGGTCGTCGAACGGGACCCGGCCCGGCTGCGTGCGGTCGACGAGGAACTCGACGTCCTGGCGGTTCTGGGAAGCGGAACCCATCCCGAGGCTCTGAAACGAGCGGGCGTCGACCACACCGACATCCTCCTGGCCGTCACCAGCGACGACGCCGGCAACATCGTCTCATCGATGCTCGCCAAGTCGCTCGGAGTCGAGCGCACGATCGTGCGGATCGAAGCACCGGAGCTGCGGAGTCGCGAAGCCGACCAGCTCAGGAAGGCATCGGGCGGTGATCTCTTCATCGATCCGGATGAAGAGACGGCCAACGAGATCCTCGAGTTGCTCGACTACCCGGGGGCCGATGAGGTCACTCTCATGGCCGAAGGCGAGGTGGTCGTCATCGGTGCCCGTCTCGCTGAGCATTCTCCCCTCGTGAATCGTACTCTCGCCGAGATCGCCGATGAATACGAGCCCGACTGGGATTTCATGGTCGGATCCATCGGGCGTGGCGACGAGACGATCATCCCGCGACGCGACCACCAACTTCTCGTCGGTGACCATCTCCGGGTCATCCTCAAGAAACGAGCTCGTCGACTGGTCGTCGACCTTCTGGGAATCTCGCGCGGCATCACCCGCAAGGTCATGCTGCTCGGCGGTGGACACACCGCTGAACTCCTCGCCACACGACTGGCGACACGTGGCATCGATGTCGTGATCGTCGAACGCGACCACGACCGGGCCCGTGAATTGGCCGAAACCCTGGAAGACGCGATGATCCTCGAAGGCGACGTAACCGACGCGACCCTTCTCGAACAGGCCGACGTGGGTAGGTTCGATGCTGTAGTTGCGATGACGGCCGAGGACGACGCCAACATCCTCGCCTGTCTCTACGCAAAGTCGGGCGGCGCGCGAGAAACCATTGCCGTGGTCCACCGCCTGGCCCTGCTCAACCTGTTGAACGAGGTCGGCATCGACGTCGCCCTCTCTCCTCGAACGGCTACCGCCAACGGTGTCCTGCGGTTCGTCCGGGGCGGCATCGCCAAGGTCGCCACTTTCCTCCACGGTGAGGCCGAGGTCATCGAACTCGAGGTGGCGATCGACAGTCCGGCCGACGGAGCATTGGTCAAGGACCTCGGGCTTCCGACCAATGTCATCATCGCGGCCATCGTCCGAGACGGCAAGGCCCAGATCGGCCGTGGTCGAAGTCGCATGCGTGGCCGCGATCATGTCGTTGCGATCGCCCTTCCCGGCGTGGTCGACGAGGTCCGGCGAATCCTCGGGTGAGCACCAGACACCTTCCCGCCTGGACCACCACCGAGGCTCTGGAGCCGCTTAAAAGGGAAAAACGGCAGTCCTTCGCCCGGCTTGCCGTCAGCGACGCCCTTCTCGCCTTCGGTGCGATCACCGCGCTGTCGGCCGTAGCCGGGATGGTAGACGACCCGCAGGATGCGATGGTCCTACTGGTCTTCGCCGCCGCGGCGGTCGCCATCGGATCGTTCGGCCACAAGTCGCTCGTGCGGGCCCCGAGGCCACCGACCGCGAAGATCCTCACCGGGCTCGTGGTCACGTGGACCGCGCTCGTCATGATGGGTGCCGGCATCTATCTGGCCACCGGTGCGATCGACACGGTCGGCGGCGCGCTCGTCGAGTCCGCGGCGGGTTTCAGCACGACAGCGCTGACCATCATCGACCCGTCGAGACTGTCGGTAGGAATGCAACTCTGGCGAGCATCGACCCAGTGGTTCGGTGGGCTGTTCGGGCTCCTCATCGGTGTCATAGCACTTCCCCAGGCGCTGCGATCATCGTCGCTCATCGGCCGTGCCATCGCTACCGACCAGTCGCGTATGGTCACCCGACCGGTCATCGGAACGCGTCGGGTGACCGCTGTCTATTCGGGTTTCACCCTTGTCATGGTTGTCGCCTATGCGGTGAGCGGGCTCTCGGCCCTCGACAGTGTTGTTCATGCCCTGACCACCGTGTCCACCGGCGGTTTCTCCTCCCACGCCGACTCGTTCGCGGGGTTTGGTGGAGGCCCCCGGATCGTCGCCACCGCGGGCATGATCGTCGCCGGTTCCAGTTTCTTCGTGATCTGGTGGGCCATCCGCGGGCAGGTCAAGCCGCTCCTGCGAAGCAGCGAACTTCGGATCTATGCCGTGGTCGTCGCCGTCACCACGGCCCTGCTGTCGTTGCCGGGCACGGCCATGTCGGTGGGCGACTCACTCTTCATCACCGCCTCAACCGTAAGCACCACGGGATATGCCGTCGGCGACTGGACCCGGATGCCGGATTTCTCACTGACCGTGCTGCTGGTGGTGGTGACGATGGGGTCCATGGCCGGATCGGCCGGTGGGGGCCTGCGGGTCCTACGAGTCCACGCCCTGCTGAGATCGGTCATGAGAGACCTCCGCCTGCAACTCGATCCCCACCGGGTCGCGGTCATAAAGAACTCGGGGCGGCCGGTCGAGGAGGCCTCGATCGACCGTATAGCCGGCTACCAGGTCGCCCACATATTCGTGGCCGCCATCGGAGCGTTCATCATTTCGATCTCGGGGATTGGCGTGGTGGATTCACTCTGGATGGCCCTCGGCACCCTCTCCACGTTCGGCCCGGCTCCCGGCGTCAGCCCGTTCGGATATCTCGGTGATGTCTCACCGTGGGTCCGACTGGCACTCATCCCGATGATGCTCGCGGGAAGACTCTCCGTGCTGGTCGTTTTGCTCGCGGTCGTGTGGGTCGGTGGACTCAGGAGATCGGCCTTTGCCGCGACGAGGCGACGAGTCAGGGCGGCGCGCCGATGACCGGCGTCCACATGCACCGGGACACCGAGATACTCGGAGAGCGCTCCAAGATCGAGAGCACGCCGCTGCACATCATGGGTATCGCGCTCACCTCGGTGGCGGTCGGCATGGCGCTCAGCGCCATCGTCGAGTTCGGATCGACCAATCGCGACACCACGGCTCTCGTCTCGGCCGCGGCGGTGAGCGCCATCGTGGGCGGTGTCCTGTGGTGGCGCACCACCGTCGGGGTGGTCAGGACGCGCGACATCTTCGCCGCTGTCGGTTGGACCTGGGTGATGATCACGCTGTTCGGCTCGCTTCCCTACATATTCGCCGGAACCTTCGCCACCCCCGGCGTCGGCTTCGTCGAGCAGGTGGTCAACGCCATATTCGAGTCGGCATCGGGATATTCATGCACCGGATCGACCGTACTCGTCGACTTCGCCCGACCCGGGCGGGGTCTGCTCATGTACCGCCAAGCCACCCAGTGGTACGGCGGAATGGGCGTGGTGGTCCTGGCGGTGGCGGTCCTTCCGTTCCTCGGTGTCGGTGGTCTGGGGCTGATCAAGGCCGAGGCGCCGGGACCTTCGTCGGACCGCCTCTCACCGCGGGTGTCGGAGACGGCCAAGCGGCTGTGGCTGGTGTACTTCGTCTACACCGTCGGCGTCGCCCTGGCCCTGTTCATCGTGCCCGGCCCATCGCTCTACGACTCGGTCGCCCATGCCTTCACGACGGCAGCAACGGGCGGGTTCTCGCCGTACCCCAACTCGATCGGCCACTTCAACAGCCCGCTGGTCGAGGTGGTTCTGATCATCGGCATGCTCATCGGTGCTGCGAACTTCTCGCTTCACTGGCGAGCAGCCCGAGGTGAGCCCACCGCCCATCTGCGCGACTCCGAATTCCGTACCTTCATGGGCTACATGGCTGGATTCAGCCTGCTCGTTGCTCTGCTCATCTGGAGCAAAGGACCCTACGGATGGGCAACCTCACTGAGGGTCGGGGCGTTCAACGTCGTCTCACTGGGTACCACCACGGGTTTCAGCGACGCCACTTCGGCCGGAAGCGCCGGCAACTACGTCACATGGGTCCCGTCGGCGCAGATGCTCCTGCTGTTCGCCATGCTCATCGGCGGATCAACCGGCTCCACCGCCGGAGGCATCAAGGTCATGCGCATCCAGGTCCTCTGGGGCCACGCATTGCGTGCCATCCGGCGCACCCAGCATCCCAAGGCCGTGATCCCGGTCCGCCATGGCAGGGTGGCGGTGCCCGAGGACATCGTCTCCGGGGTGGCCGGGTTCTTTCTGCTCTACATCGTGGTCGTGGTCGTCGGTGTCGGTGTCGTCACGGGCCTGGGCGGAGACCTCGATGCTTCGATCGGTGCGGTGGCCACGGCCATGGGTGGAGTCGGACCCGCTCTCGGAAACGCCGGGCCCACGGCGTCGTTCGCCAACGCATTCACCCAGCCGGCGCGACTGGTGCTGGCGGTGCTCATGTTGATCGGCCGCCTGGAGATTCTGCCGATACTGCTCATGTTCGCCGGCCCCCGGAGAACCGCGGGAAAGATGGTCCGGCGACGCCGTCTCAGCGGCTGAGAAACATCGTCAGGGCGTCGCGGAACCACTCCGGATCGGCACATCCAGCCATTTCCCGAGCCGAATGCATCGCCAGTTGTGCGCATCCTGCGTCAACCACGGACATGCCCAGTCGGCCCGATGTGAGCGGACCGATGGTGGAGCCGCACGCCAGATCGGTCCGATTGACGAACACCTGCAACGGCACCTCGGCGTCGCCACAGGCCATACGAAACTCCGCCGCCGATCCGGCATCGGTTGCGTAGCGCTGATTGGCATTGACCTTGAGAACCGGTCCGGCATTGACCGCGATCCTGTGATCCTTCTCGTGGCGGTCGACGTAGTTCGGGTGGGTGGCGTGGGCCCCGTCCGCGGATACCACGATGCTGGCGGCCGCGGCACGCCCCCGTTCGTCGGGCCCGCCGCCGAGTGCCGCGCCGATCCTCGAAACGATACTCTCCAGCAACGAGCCGGCTGCTCCCGTCATCGAGACGCTCCCTACCTCTTCGTGGTCGAACAGGCAGATCATCGGCACGTGGGGGCCCGGTGCGCCGGCGGCGGCGATCACAGAGTCAACGGCCACGAAACAGGAGAGCAGATTGTCGATGCGTCCCGACACCAGAAACTCTCCGTCGAGCCCGGCGACACAAGCAGGATTGGTATCGAAGGTCATCGCGTCCCAAGCAAGAACCTCGTCGGTGTCGGTTCCGACCAGATCGGCCAGGTACTCGGCGAACGACGGCGCGTCCCCGACACTCCACACCGGGCTCATGTGTTGTTGACGGTTGAGAAGAAGGCCGTGTTCGCCGATGTCACCGTCGAGATGGATCGCCAACTGGGGTATACGCAGCAGGGGTCGTGGGTCGAGAAACAACTCTGTGCGGGTTGCGGATCCGTCACGCACCACCACCCGACCGGCCAGGCCCAGGTCACGGTCGAGCCACGAGTTGAGCAGCGCCCCGCCGTACACCTCGACGCCCAGTTGGTTCCACCCAGCCGAATTCACGTCGGGCCGCGGCTTCACCCTCAGATTCGGTGAATCGGTGTGAGCGCCGACCATCCGGAATCCGGTGGTTGGACCGGTGTCGTGGCCGGTGGCCCAGGCGATGATCGAGCCGCCCCGGAGGACGAGGTACCGCCCGGGATCGGAAGGGAACGGGTCGGTTGCGGATATCTCGGAGAAACCGGCCGCGACTAGCGTGGTCGCCATCGCGACATGATTACCCGAGGCGGAACGCGCCGACAGCATCCGGTTGGATCCGCCGTACGCGGTCCGGATAGCATGGCGGTGCTCTGGTAGCCGGGCCAACGACGTCCCTGCTCCTTCCTGGTGGCGTTCACGCGCGCCCCCGCAGGAGATCTAGGAGACCAATGACCAGCGACCTGCCCGGGCTTCAAGGCCTCTACGACCCCACCAACGAACACGACTCGTGCGGCGTCAACTTCGTGTGCGACATTCACGGGCGGGCCTCCCACGAAATCGTTGCCATGGGGATCGGTGCGCTCTGCAGCATGGAGCATCGGGGCGCCAAGGGTGCCGACATCAACACCGGCGACGGCGCCGGAATACTCCTGCAGATTCCGGATGTCTATTTTCGGGATGTGGCGCCGTTCGATCTCCCCGAGGCCGGTACATACGCCACCGGAATCGCCTTCCTGCCACAATCTGCCGACGATGCCATGCAGGCGGCCGCGTCGGTCGAGTCGATCATCGACGACGAAGGCTTGATCGTGCTGGGCTGGCGTGACGTACCGATCGACGAGTCGATCCTCGGATCGGGCTCACTGATGACGATGCCCACCTTCCGACAGATCTTCGTCTCCGGAGACGACCTGGCTGGTATCGAACTCGATCGTCGCCTCTACATCGCCCGCAAGCGCATCGCCCACGAGATCGCGTTCGACGACTCTGCGCCCATCTCCGAATCCATGGGCGGTGCGTCCGCCACCCACGAAGGCGTCTACTTTCCGTCCTTGAGCGCGCGCACCATCGTTTACAAGGGCATGCTCACCTCGCCACAGTTGTCGGCCTTCTATCCAGACCTGCTCGACGCTCGTGTGAAGAGCGCGATCGCTCTCGTCCACTCGCGCTTCTCGACCAACACGTTTCCGTCGTGGCCCCTCGCTCATCCTTACCGGATGGTCGCCCACAACGGCGAGATCAACACCATCAAGGGAAACCGCAACTGGATGCGCGCCAGGGAGTCGCTGCTTCGCACCCCTCACCTACCGGGACTGGAACGGGCCTTCCCCATCTGCACCCCCGGTGCCAGCGACACCGCCGGATTCGACGAGGCGCTCGAATTGCTCGTGCTCGGGGGATATCCCATCGAGGAAGCCATCATGATGATGATTCCCGAGCCCTGGGAACATCACAACCTCATGGACGAGGATCGTCGGGCATTCTACCGCTTCAACTCGACCCGCATGGAGCCGTGGGACGGCCCGGCCTCGATCGCCTTCACCGACGGCACACTCATCGGATCGGTGCTTGACCGCAACGGGCTCCGACCCTCCCGCTACTGGGTCACCGATGAAGGACTGGTGATCATGGCCAGCGAGGTCGGCGTGGTCAACGTCGACCAGAGCCGGGTCGTGGAGAAGGGCCGTCTCCAGCCCGGCCGCATGTTCCTGGTCGATACCGAGCAGGGGCGCATCGTCCGCAACGACGAGATCAAGGACCGACTGGCCGCGGCCCGCCCCTACCGCGAGTGGCTCGATCGGGACCTGATCGACATCGACGACCTGGCCCCCGGAATCACGCCCTGGCGGCCGGAAGGCGACCTGCTCCGGCAACAACGGATGTTCGGTTGTACCATCGAGGAAAAGAAGCTGATCCTCGCACCGATGGTCCGTGACGCCCACGAAGCCCTCGGTTCCATGGGCTCGGACACACCGATCGCCGTGCTGTCCGAGAGGCCACGCCTCTTGGGCGACTACTTTCAGCAGCTCTTCGCCCAAGTCACCAATCCGCCGCTCGACGCCATACGCGAGAAGCTGGTCACGTCGTTGTATGCCCGCCTCGGATCCGAGGGGAACCTATTCGAGTCGTCAGCCGACTCGTGCCACACGATCCATCTCGACAGCCCGATAATCACCGACGATCAGCTCGCCCGACTGGTCGCTCTCGACGGCAGCGCCGGCTCGTCCTGGTTCGAGGCCGCTGTGGTCCCGATCCTCTTCGAGGCCGACAGCGGCGGCGATGCGCTGAAGGCCGCACTCGCCGAGATCCGTCGGTCGGTGTCGGTGGCGATCACCAGCGGGGCGAACGTGATCGTCCTGTCGGATCGCGGTGCCGACTCGACTCGGGCGGCGGTCCCGTCGCTGTTGGCGGTGTCAGCGGTTCACCATCATCTGATACGGGAGAAGACCCGCGTCAACGTCGGTCTGGTGGTTGAGTGCGGTGACGCCCGCGAATGCCACCAGCTCTGCCTGTTGCTCGGCTACGGGGCCAACGCGATCAACCCCTACCTCGCGTTCGAGACGATCGCCGAGATGGTCGCCAACGCCGAGTACGGCCTCGACCCTGCGATGACGCCCGAGCGGTCCGCCGCCAACTATGTCGAGGCCGCCGGCAGTGGAATCCTCAAGGTCATGTCGAAGATGGGCATCTCCACTGTCGCCTCCTACACCGGTGCCCAGATCTTCGAGGCGATCGGGATCTCCCATGAGGTGGTCGACGAATACTTCACCGGCACCGCGAGCCGGCTCGGCGGCGTCGGGCTCGATGTCCTGGCCGAGGAAGTCGTCGCCCGACACCGCGCCGCGCACCCGACCAACCCGGCCGAACGGGCCCACCGCGATCTCGATGTTGGTGGCGAGTACCAGTGGCGCCGCGAGGGGGAATACCACCTTTTCAACCCCGACACCATCTACAAGTTGCAGCACTCCACCCGCACCGGCCGTTACGACGTGTTCAAGGAATACACCAACGATGTCAATGACCAGTCGGCCCGTCTCGGCACGCTTCGTGGGTTGTTCCGACTTCGGTCCGACGAACGGCCGTCCGTGCCTCTCGACGAGGTCGAGTCGGTCGAATCGATCGTCAAACGATTCTCCACCGGGGCCATGAGCTACGGGTCGATCTCCCGGGAGGCCCACCAGACCCTGGCCATCGCCATGAACAGAATTGGTGCGAAGTCCAATACCGGCGAGGGCGGCGAGGACACCGACCGCTTCACCCCCGACGACAACGGTGACCTCCGCCGCAGCGCCATCAAGCAGACGGCGTCCGGCCGATTCGGCGTCACCAGCGAATACCTGGTCAATGCCGACGACATCCAGATCAAGATGGCTCAGGGAGCCAAACCGGGCGAAGGTGGTCACCTACCGGGCCACAAGGTCTACCCGTGGATCGCTGAGACCCGTCACTCGACGCCCGGCGTCGGGCTGATCTCACCGCCACCTCATCACGACATCTACTCGATCGAGGATCTCGCCCAGCTCATCTACGATCTCAAGAACGCCAATCCATTGGCGCGGATCCAAGTGAAGCTGGTGGCCGAACTCGGTGTCGGCACGGTGGCGGCCGGAGTCGCGAAGGCCCACGCCGACGTGGTACTGATCTCCGGGCACGACGGCGGCACCGGTGCAGCACCACTCACCTCGATCAAGCACGCCGGAGCGCCATGGGAACTCGGTCTGGCCGAGACGCAGCAGACGCTCCTGCTCAACGATCTCCGCGACCGCATCATCGTGCAGGCCGACGGTCAGCTCAAGACCGGCCGAGACGTGATGATCGCGGCGCTGCTGGGGGCGGAGGAGTTCGGTTTCGCCACGGCCCCCCTGGTGGTGATGGGCTGCGTGATGATGCGGGTGTGCCATCTCGACACCTGCCCGGTTGGCATCGCCACCCAGAACCCGGAACTCCGCAAGAAGTTCAGCGGTCAACCCGAATTCGTCGTCAATTTCTTCGAGTTCGTCGCCGAGGAGGTACGGGAGCTGCTGGCGGAACTCGGATTCCGACGCCTCGACGAGGCGATCGGATGTGTCGAGGCTCTCGATGTCACCAAAGCGATCGATGAGTGGAAGGCCTCGGGTCTGGACCTGAGCCCCATCCTTCACCTGCCGGAGATCGCACGCGAAGCCCGACGTCACCAGCACCGCCAGCAGGATCACGGCCTTGATCTCGCACTGGACCAGACCCTCATCCAGCTGGCTGAACACTCGCTCGAGGCAGGACGTCCGGTGACCATCGACATCCCGGTTCGCAACGTCGACCGCGCCGTCGGCACGTTGCTGGGGTTCGAGGTCACTTCCCGGTACGGCGGCGAGGGACTTCCTGCCGACACCATCGTCGTGAACCTGACCGGTTCGGCCGGCAACAGTCTCGGCGCATTCCTCCCACGAGGCATCACCCTTCGACTCGAGGGTGATGCCAACGACTATGTCGGCAAGGGTCTGTCGGGCGGACGGATCATTGCCAGACCCCCGGCCGACGCCCGTTTCCGGGCCGAGGACAACGTCATCGCCGGCAACGTGCTGCTCTACGGAGCCACCTCCGGCGAAGCGTTCTTCCGTGGTCGTGTCGGTGAACGCTTCTGCGTCCGCAACTCGGGTGCCATTGCCGTCGTCGAGGGGACCGGTGACCACGGCTGCGAGTACATGACCGGAGGTCGAGCGGTCATCCTCGGCCCCACGGGAAGAAACTTCGCCGCCGGGATGTCGGGCGGAATCGCCTACGTATACGACCCCCACAAGAACCTCGCCTCGCGACTCAACCCGGAGATGGTCGAACTCGAGGCCCTCACCGAAGACGATCTCACATGGCTACGCGACCGGGTCGAGAGGCACCGCCACGAAACCGCCAGTGAGGTCGCGGCACGAATCATCGCCGACTGGGGAAACTCGGCCGGTGAATTCGTCAAGATCATGCCCACCGACTACCAGCGGGTGACCGAGGCCGCCGCCGCCGCCCATGCCGCCGGTCTCGACGAAACCGCCGCCATCATGGCTGCGGCCCGAGGCTGAGGGGCGGGCATGGCAGATCCGAGGGGATTCATGAACCACGATCGCCGGCTCCCGTTTCGCCGTCCGGTCGAGCTTCGCCTGCGCGACTGGAAAGAGGTCTACGAGCCCTTCGCCGAGGGGTCGCTGAGAACTCAGGCCAGCCGGTGCATGGATTGCGGCGTTCCCTTCTGCACCAACGGCTGTCCGCTGGGAAACATCATTCCCGACTGGAATGATCTCGTTCACCGCGGCCGGTGGCGCGAAGCCGTCGACCGACTCCACTCGACCAACAACTTCCCCGAGTTCACCGGACGTGTCTGCCCCGCACCGTGTGAAGCGTCGTGCGTTCTCGGCATTCACGAACCCGCGGTCACCATCAAGCAGGTCGAGGTGACCATCGCCGACAGGGGCTGGGACGAGGGCTGGATGGTGCCTCAACTCCCCGGGGAGGTCACCGGCAGGAGCATCGCCGTGGTGGGTTCGGGTCCGGCCGGGCTTGCTGCCGCCCAACAACTGACCCGGGCCGGGCATCGAGTGGTCATCCACGACCGAGCCGACCGCATCGGTGGGCTCATGCGCTACGGGATTCCGGAATTCAAGTTGGAGAAACACCACCTCGACCGACGCATCGAGCAGATGAGAGCAGAGGGCACCGAATTCGTCGTCAACACCGAAGTCGGGGCCGACATTTCCGCCGGCGAGCTACGGCGCCGGTTCGACGCGGTGGTGCTGGCCTGCGGCTCGACCCGGGCTCGGGATCTTGCCATCCCGGGCCGTGATCTGGCCGGCATCCATCAGGCGATGGATTACCTGTCGATCTCGAACCATGTCCAACAGGGCGACTTCGACCAACCCGCCATCACGGCCGCGGGGCGCGACGTGGTGATCATCGGCGGCGGCGACACGGGTGCCGATTGCCTCGGCACGGCACTTCGGCAGGGTGCCCGGTCGGTGTACCAGTTCGAGATCATGGCCCGCCCGGCTGATTCCAGATCCGAGGCCGATCCCTGGCCGACGTGGCCGATGATCTATCGAGTCAGCTCGGCCCACGAAGAGGGCGGCGAACGCGAGTTCTCGATCAACACCGTCGGGTTCGTCGGCGACGAGGACGGCAACGTCACTCGACTCGAGACCGTCCGGGTCGAACAGATGGTCCGCGACGGGCGTGTGAGACTGGGGCCAGTCGACGGTTCCGAGAGCACGTTCGATGCCCAGCTCGTCCTGCTCGCGTTGGGTTTCACCGGGCCCGAGAATGGGGGATTGCTCGAGCAGTTCGGTGTTGAACTCACCGAGCGAGGCCTGGTGGCTCGTGACGCAAACTGGGAGACCAATGTCGGTGGGGTGTTCGTATGCGGCGACATGGGACGTGGCCCGAGTCTCGTCGTATGGGCCATAGCAGAGGGTCGCTCGGCCGCGGCTGCGGTCGACCGTCACCTCATGGGGACAACGACACTTCCCGAACCGATCGATCCCGAGGCCGCGCCGATTCGCTGATTCGAGGCGGATTCCCGGTCCTGTTCGGGCTACCCCGGGCCCGGACTTCGCCCGTCGCGCTCTAAAGTTCGGCCCTCACCCGCCGAACGGATCTTCGGAACGCAACCGACGTTGCGAAGATCGACCAAAGGGTGCGACCGAATGCTCAATCGGATCAGAGTGCGGGGAAAGCTGCTGCTGCTTCTCGCGGCACCACTGCTTGCCCTTGTCATCTTTGCCTACCTCGGAATAGTCGACAGGCTCGACACGTCGGCGAGCCAGACCCGAGAACAGACTCTCGCCCAACTGGCAGATTCCGGATCCGACCTCGGTCAGGCCGTCGCCCACGAACGTCTGGTCGCAATGATGGTCGATGCCGGTGCGGATGTCGACGCGGCCGCGCCCGCCGCGTCGACGCAGGACGCTGTGAATCGATGGCTCGACCGCGCCGCCTCTGCTCGGGGCTACATCGATTCCCAGGCCACCGTCGACGAAATCGACCAGCTCACCGTTCGTCTGCAGGACCGTCTCGCTCGCGGAGAGCAAAGCGGCCGCTCGGCCACATCCCAACTGGCCGAGTTGTCGCTGCTGAGCCGCTCCATCCAGGGCATCAACAACGGCCTCCTGGCCGAGGCCGCCGACCTCGACCTGTACCGGGCCATGTTCGTCCAGGGCTACGCGGGCGAGATGCAGAACGCCGCGGCAGAGATCGCCGTGGTGGGAGCCAACTCGATTCGCTCAGGGGAGATATCGACCGTGTCGTCCGGCCTCCTCGACAAGGCTGACGGGCGACTGGCCGAGGGCGCAACCGAGTTCCAGGCCCAGGCTGAGCCCCGGTACGTCACGATGCTGGCCGATCTGCGCAACACCGGACTGCTTCCCAGAGGGATCGATGGTCTCAACAGCTCCGGCCTTGCCCTCGCGCCGCTCGTTGCGACCGGCGACGCAGCCGGCCGAATCGAGTGGCTCCAGCTGGGCCTCGAGCGAGTCGACGGCATCCACGGGCTGAGCGAGAAACTCCTGCAGGACGCGTCGCTCGCCGCTGCCAACAAGGCGGCCCTGGCCCAGGACAGTGCCAAGAACTTCATGGTGCTCGCCGGCTCGGTGTTCCTGGTCGCCCTGCTGATGGCCGTTCTCATCGGCCGCTCGATCAGTCGTCCTCTCGTACGACTGAGCCGCAGCGCCCAGCAACTCTCGGAGGAGGAGTTGCCTGCCCTCGTCGAGTCGATGCGCACCGGCGGCAGGATCGCACCACCCGAAATGACAGCGATCGAGGCGAAGGGCCGAGACGAGGTGGCGCAGTTGGGTTACGCGATCTCCGAGATCCAGAAAGTGACGGTGGAGGTCGCCGAGGAACAGACCGCTCTTCTCCATCGGGGAATCTCGGCCATGTTCGTGAACCTCGCCCGCCGCAACCAGAGCCTCCTGGATCGCCAGATTCAGTTCATAGACGGCCTGGAGGTGGCGGAGGAGGACCCCGATCAGCTCGAACATCTCTTCCAGCTCGACCACTTGGCCACACGAATGCGACGCAACGCCGAGTCGCTGCTGGTCCTGGCGGGAGGAGAACCTTCCAGACGCCGGGGCAAGCCGGTGGAGATCGAAGCAGTCACACGTGTCGCGATCAGCGAGATCGAGGACTACTCACGCGTCGATCTCAGGTCCATCGACGAGTCGCTCGTACCCTCGACGGTCGCGGTCGACCTGGCCCACCTTGCTTCTGAACTCATGGAGAACGCGACGCAGTTCTCGCCCCCCGACTCGAGGGTCGATGTCGTCGGCCACCGAACGGTGGAGGGTACCTATCAGATCACGATTGCCGATCACGGTTTCGGCATGACCGCCGAGCAGATCGTCGAAGCCAATCGGACGCTCGCGGAGCCCCCGATCGTCGGACTCGACATGGGCCGATCTCTCGGCTTCACCGTCATCTCGAGGATCGCCGACCGGCTCGGGCTCACGGTGCGCCTGACCCCCACCCCCCAGGGCGGTCTCACCGCGGTGGTCTCGTTTCCGGCGAAACTTCTGGTCGATCCGGAACCGAACGAGACGAACGCGACTCCGGGCCGGGAGAACGACCCGTCCCCCCAGAACGGGCCGACTCCCGAGTCGCCGGTCACTGCACCTCCCACGCAGGACGACACGCCATCAGAGGCCGGCATCGACACGGACCTTTTCAAGATCTTCGGCTCGCCTCCCACGGCGGCCGGCCCGACCGAGTCGGACGATGAGGATCTCTTCGCCGGGTTGTCGACCCCCCCACGCCCGCCCGACCCGGCAACGCGTCCGGTGGTGTCGACGCTGCCTCCGCCGCCGACGCCGACTGATCCCTCCGTCACCGGG
>QIIW01000085.1 GCA_003231645.1 Acidimicrobiia bacterium
ATGTGGTGACTTCCTCGGTCCGATACTTCATCGCAGACGGAGCACCTCATGTCAGTCACCCATCCAACCACCGCCCCCCGCCCGATGGTCGAATCGATCAGGGTAAGCGCTTGGCCCGATCCCCTCATCGATCGGCTGGGTCACGATCCACGATCGGTCTACGTCGAACAGTTCTGGCTGGGCATCCTCGGTCCGAGCACGGTGTGGCTCCTGCGACACTGCGCCTCCGGTCTCGATTCGTCGCCCGAGGGATTCGACCTCGCGCTCACCGACGTCGCCGGCGCCTTGGGCCTCGGACACCGCGGCGGACGCAACAGCCCGCTGGCCCGCTCGATCCTGCGGGCCTGCCGGTTCGGAGCAGCAAGGGCCATCAGCGAGAGTGAACTGCAGGTGCGGCGACGCATGGCCCCCCTCAATCGTGGGCAGGTGGAGAGGCTGCCCGAATTCCTGCGAGAGCGCCATCGCATCTACATCGAGCGCGAACTCGACGTGGGAGATCTCGAGTCGCAGCGCCGACGGGCCCGCCGGCTGGCTCTCGGCCTGGTGGCGTGCGGAGGTCAGGTCGACGATTCCGAGTTACAGCTCGGCCGGTGGCGGATTCATCCTTCGGTCGCAGCCGAGGCGGTCCGGTGGGCCTGGGATCAGCACAATCCGGGGGCGATCGAGGGGCCCGAAGCCGCCTAGAACCGAGGCTGGGCCTCACGACCCGGCCAATTGGGTCAAAAGATGCATAAGGCGGGGGGCCACTGGTGCCGAAGGAATAGGGACAGATCGCCACCGCGGTGGTGGCGGCACCAAACGGGGAGTCCACCCAATATGACCACTGCCTTCCAGTTCCTCAGCACCTGGATCACCAGCCACATCGACAACGAGCGTGGCGCCAGCCTCGTCGAATACGCCCTTCTGGTCGCACTCATCGCCGTCGTGACCATCGCCGCCGTGACCGCTCTCGGTCAGTCGGCCTCGAGCAAGTTCTCCGAGGTCAACTCGGCGATCGGCTGATCAGGCCGCAATCGCATCGAAGGGCGGCCCTCCGGGGCCGCCCTTCACCGTTTTGGCCCACTGGTGCCGGTCCGAAACCCGCGGCGCGTCAGGTGGGCGGCTCGAAGTTCCGTGCCAGGTCGATGAGCAGACGGACACCGAAACCGGTGCCGCCCTTGGTGATGTCGGCGTCGTCGGAGTCGGTGAACGCCGGACCCGCGATGTCGATGTGGGCCCACGGGATCCCTTCGGTCACGAACTCCTGCAGGAGCAGGCCGGCGGTTATCGCCCCACCGTGAGGACCACCGATGTTTTTCATGTCGGCCACCGACGACTCGAACATCGACTTGTAGTCGTCGGGCAACGGCAGCCGCCACACCCGCTCCCCTGTCGCCTCGCCTGACGCCTCGACCTGCGAGAGCCATGAATCGTTGTTGCCCATGAGCCCGGCGATCTTCGGACCGAGCGCCACCATGCACGCGCCCGTGAGGGTGGCAAGGTCGACGATGGCGTCGGGCTTGGCCTCGCTGGCCAACGACAGGGCGTCGGCCAGAACCAGTCGGCCTTCGGCGTCGGTGTTGAGGACCTCGATGGTCTTACCGTTGCGGATCCTGACCACGTCGCCGGGACGGGTGGCATCGCCACCGAGCATGTTGTCGGTCATGGGTATGAAACCCCTCACGCGGCAACGAACCTCGGCCGCGGCCATCGCCGACAAGGCACCGACCACCGCCGCGGCCCCGCCCATGTCGCACTTCATCGTCATCATGGCCTGCCCGGTCTTGATCGACAGGCCACCGGCGTCGAAGGTCATTCCTTTGCCCACGAGAGCCAGGGTTCCGGTGGCCCGACCCGCGGGATCGTAGGTGAACTCGACGAAGCGGGGCGGGTTGGTGGAGCCGCGGTTGACGCCGAGCAGGCCTCCGAGCCTGCCCTTCTTTATGGCAGCCCCGTCCCACACCTTGACCTTGACACCGCTCTTGCGGGCGATCGACGCCGCCCGACGGGCGAATACGGGTGCGGTGAGCGACCCGCCGGGTTCGTTGACGAGATCACGGGCCAGGGTCTGCGCGCCGGCGATGACCAAGCCGAGATCGAGTGCGGCACGGGCCTTGACACCGGCCCCCCCGACCACGTCGACCCGACCCAGCTTGGCGGCCTCGGCGTCGGACTTGTACGACGAATACCGATAGGCGCCGAGTACGGCGCCCTCGGCGAGTACCTGGCGCATGGCGTCGGCACCGAGATCGGTGTCGGCGGGAAGTTCGACGGCAATCCGACGGTGTCGGCTGAATGAACGGGTGATGACCGCGGCAGCCCGGCGGATCGAGCGGAGGTCAGCCTCGGCCGCCGATCCGATACCTACCAGTGCGGCAACCCGGCCATCGGCGGGCCAGGCGTGGACCTGTTGGTCCTTGCCCTCGAAACCCGCGTTCGAGAGTTGCCCGGCATCCGCCGGGGTATCCCCCGACAACACGGCGTCGCTGGTGACGATGCCGACAACCGCGTCGGCGGCCTTGGCAGCGCTGCGTACGGCATGGAAACTGAGGGCCATCTGGCGCTCCTGTGTGGGTAGCTGTTCGATGATCTGGGCGTTCAGAGGTCGCGAACCTTCAACGTGGAGTTTTCCTGGCGGCGGGCCAATGTCCACAGCAGGTCCGACAGCCGATTGAGATACGCGGCCGCAGCCGACCCCGGGGCGGCGATCGCCACCGCACGACGCTCGGCCCGACGCACGACGGTGCGGGCAAGATCGAGATGGGCCGAGACCGGATCCGATCCGGGGACGACAAACTCGGTGAGGGGGGCGAACGTCGACGACACCTGATCGATGCGTCGCTCCAGCGCGACGACCATCTCGTCGCTGACCCGGGTGGTTCCGATCTCGAGCTTGCGCCGGTTGGCAGCATCGGTCGCCAGTTCGGCCATGAGCACCCACAGATCGCGGGCGACATCGACGAGGATCGCTTCGAGCAGCGGATCTGCTCCGGCCGCGGTGGCGCGTGCGACGCCGATGGCCGCCTGGGCCTCGTCGACATCACCGCACGCCTCGGGTACGCCCGAGTCCTTGGAAACACGACCACCGTAGAGCAGTCCGGTGGTGCCGTCGTCGCCGGTACGGGTGTAGACAGCCGTCGGCCGGGATTCGGGCTGTCCATCGCGGTCCGGCATTCGGCAACCTTACACAGACCAAGGCACCGCACTCAGCCGGCGGGGCGCGGGATGACGTTGTCGGCAGCGACCGAGAACATCGACACCAGGAACCGCTCCTGGGGCTTCTCGGAACTGGTTTTCGGGATCTCATCGACGATCTGGAAGTACGACGGGATGAAGTTGGGCTCCAGTCCGGCGGCACACCAACTGAACAACTGATCCCCGTCGGGGTCGGTGCCGTCGACCAGCACCACCGCCGCCACGACATCGATCTCGCCCGGTGCGCCAGAGGAAGCCGGCACACCGTAGACAAACACGTCGTCGACCGCGGGATGCTCGGCCACCACCTTCTCGACCGTGCCGGGGCTGATGAAATCACCGTTGTGGCGTAGCCCACCGCCCCGCCGGTAGTCGAAAAAGAGCCAGCCATCGGCGTCGGCATGCACCATGTCACCGCTTCTCAACCACCCACCGCGGGTCTTGGCCGCTGACGCTTCGGGGTTGCCGAAGTACTCCACCGGATCGGCGGACTGACCGGCCGGTCTCGAACAGAGTTCGCCCGTGGTGCCGGGTGGGCATTCGGTGTCGTTGTCGTCGAGGACCTTCATGTCCAGGCCCGGCATCGGACGACCGAACGAACCAACCGGCCCTTCCCCGATCGGCTTCATCGCCATGCCCCCCTCGATGGCGGCGTACCACTCGAGGATCTCCACATCGAATCGCTCCTCGAACGCCTGCCATATCGCCGGTGGCATGCCGGCGCTGGTCACGAACCGCACCGGGTTGTCGGCGTCGCCGGGACGCGACGGTTCGCTGTAGATGGCGGTGGCCATCCCGCCGAGCAGGGAGAACACCGTGCAGCCGTGCAACCGGCACACGTCCCACAGTTTCGACTTGGTGAACTTGTAGCTGAACACCGCCCGCAATCCCATGCTGAGGGACGGGCCGAGAGTCACAGCCTGGGCGTTGCCGTGGGTGAGCGACAGGCCGGTGTAGGGCCGGTCGTCCTCTCGATAACCGGCCAACAATCCGAGCAAGGCGTAGTTGCCGTATTTCACGTTGGGGAACACCACGCCCTTGGGATCGCCCGTGGTGCCCGACGTGTAGATGATCTGCAACGGATCGGTCTCAGTTTCGAGCCGCACGTCAACCGTTGCCGGGTCGGCGGCCAGCGCATGGCCGAGCGACTCGACACCACGGGCGGTGTCGTCGACATCGACCGCCAGGATCCATTCCAACGGGGTCTCCGATTTCACGGCGGCGATCGCGTCGAGGGCGCCGGAATCGCAGACGACGCCGCGACACCCGGCGTTGCCAAGCTGATACGCCAGCTTGTGTCCCCTGCTGCGGGGGTCGACGGGAACGAACACCGTCGCGGTGATCGAGGCCGCGATCATCGTCTCGACGAACTCCGGTCGATTGCGCATCATCAACGCGAAACGGTCGCCCCGACCAAGCCCCCGGCGGATGAGCTCGTGAGCAATGCGGTTGGCGTTGGCGTGGAGGTCGGCGTAGGTGCGGACCTCGTCGGGTGTCGCCCCCCGATCGAGACTGAAGTGCTCGAAGGTCAGGACATCGAAATCGGGTTTCCGCTCGGCGCGCGACAAGATGATGTCGGCGAGGATCGCTTCGCTTCGCTCACGCACCGGCCGACCTCACTTCTTGAGAATCGTCACGCACAGCGCGGCGACATCGGTGCCGATCGCTCCACCGCCGTTGTGGGCCAACGCGACGCGTGCCCCATCAACCTGACGCTCGCCCGATCGGCCCTGCAATTGTTCGGTGAGTTCCACGATCTGAGCCAGCCCCGTCGCTCCCACGGGATGGCCTTTGCGCAGCAGCCCGCCACTGGTGTTGACCGGGGTGCGTCCGCCGAGCGCGGTGTAGCCCTCGTCGATCAGGCGACCTCCCTCACCGCGGGCGCACAGGCCGAGATCCTCGTAGGCGAATATCTCGGCCGGAGCCGACGCGTCGTGACACTCGACGACATCGAGATCCTCCGGACCCACCGATGCCTCGTCGTAGGCCTCGTTGGAGCACAGGGTCGCAGCGCCCGGTTCGTCGTGGCCACGGTCCCAGCCGGACCGCAACACACTGCTCACCACCCTTACCGGATCGATGATTCCGAGTTCCTTGGCCTTGCGTTCACTCATGAGCACCACCGCGGCCGCGCCGTCACCGATCGGGGAACACATCGGGCGGGTGAGCGGCTCGGCGATCATCGGTGATGACAGCACCTCATCGGGGGTCAGAACCTCTCGGAACTGGGCCCGTGGGTTGAGCGAACCGTGAACGGAGTTCTTGGCCGACACCCTGGCGAACTGTTCGACGGTGGTTCCGTAGCGTTCCATGTGGGAACGGGCCCCAGCGGCGTAGATGTCCATGAACATCGAGCGTTTGGTGCCGGCGCCGCTGCTCGCTTCCTTGGCTCCGCCCTCCTCGGCGTTCTTGGCCAGCGCCGCCATGATCTCGGCCAGCGACTCGACGTCGACCGCACCGGAGAACGCACCGAAGGTCTTGGTCTTGTCGAGATGGTAGAGCTTCTCGACCCCCAGCGCGAGCACGATGTCGTAGAGCCCGGCCGTGACCATCGCCGCCGCCTGGTTGAGTGCGGTCGATCCGCTGGCGCAGGCGTTCTCGACGTTGATCACCGGCAACTTGCCCATGCCAATGCCCCGGAGCACCACCTCGCCCCTGATGCACTCCTGACCGGTGACCACCCCCGCGGCCGCATTGCCGACCCATGCCGCCTCGATATCGCCCTGACTCAGACCGGCGTCGGCCAGGGCGGTCGTGACCGCCTCACCTCCGAGCGCCTTCAGACCGGTGTCGAGATACCGGCCGAAGTGGGTCATGCCAACCCCGGCGACGACTGCATCGAGCTTCATGTTGGGACTTCCTTCGCGATCAGAGGATTCCGGGCGGCTCTATGTCGAGGGCCCTCTGCAGATAATCCAGCTCGGCCTCACGCCACGGCAACGGCGCGGGTTCCTGGAGCATGCGGTCGTGCTCCAATTCCTCGACCACGTCGGATGATCTGGGGAAGGGGGATCCGAACGAGTTGAGGTGAAACAGGACACCGAGGTCCTGTCGGGGTCGCTGCCCGCCGGCCTCGGGCGATTCAGCCGGATAGCCGACGGTCTGGAGCAGCAGGACTCTTGCCGTCTCGGGCAGTCCGAGGTTCTGGCGGATCGACTCGGTGTTGGGGGTGCCCAGACAGCATGTTCCCAGCCCCTGCTCGTAGGCCATCAGGGTGGCCAGCGCGATTCCCTGCCCGCAGTCGACCTCACCGAGGCCGGGCTCCTTGAGCGAATCGGAGATCGACGCGAAGATCGGGAGGAGCTGGGTCTCGAGCGCCTCCACCTTCTCCTCACGACTGCCGAAACCGAGAGCACCCGCGTCCATCAGCTCACGCAGCCGGTCGGCCTGATGATCGATGGCCGCTGTCTCGAGGTACCAGACGATCACCACCGGCGCGATTCGAATCTGGAATCCGGCGATCGGTGCCTGGAGCGAGTCGAGCACCTCCTGGGACGCGCTGTCGCGCATCACGACCACGGCCCGCAGACTTCCGACGTTGCCCCAGTGCGAGGCGAGTCGGGCGGCCTCGAGCATCCGCTGGATCTTCTCGATCTCGACCGGCCGGTAGGGCCTCATGAACCGGATCGAACGCCGGTTGCCGATGACCTCTCTCAACTCCATGCGTGACTCCTGGTCGCTTGGTGGATCCTGGACGGATTCAGGATTCAGAGCTTGAACGCGCCCTCCATGGCTAGCACGTCGTTGCAACCATCCTCTATCAGAGAGGCGCGGGTGTCGCGCATCAGCTTCTCGACCGGGTAGTCACGGGTGAGGCCGTTGCCGCCGAAGATCTGCACCGCATCGCTGGCCACCTCGAACGCAACCTGGGTGCAGAACGTCTTGGATGCGATCGAATACTCCAATCTCGGCATCTCGCTGCCGTTGTACATGGCCACCCGCCGCGACAGCGAACGTGCCGCCTCAACCTTGGCGAACATGTTGAACAGTCGCAGCCTCACTCCTTGGTGGGCGATGATCGGCTTGCCTCCCTGGATCCGTTCCCGGGAGTAGTCGAGGGCGTGCTCGTAGGCGGCGCGTGCCGCCCCGGTGAACGTCGAGCCCATCGACATGTTGGCCAGCGCCAGCACCTGCTCCAGGGCAAAGAGATAGGTGTCGGCCTCGACCAGCATGTTGGCCTTGGGGATCCGCACGTCGTCGAAGAAGATCTCGCCCTGGTTGAGCGCACGCTGCCCGATCTTGTCGAGGGGCTTGCCCCTCGACACCCCCGGGTGGTCGAGAGGCACGATGCAGACGCCACCGCCGGATATGCCGAGAGTCGGATCGATGTTGCAGAAGAGGGTGGCCACCTCGGCGATGGTGCCGTTGGAGACCCACGCCGACTTCTGGCCATTGATCACCCACTCGTCGCCGTCGAGTCGGGCATGACAGTTGGCCTGGATGGTCGGATCGGTGAAGAACGAGTCACCGAACGACAGCTGGTCGCTGCCGTGATCCGGCTCGGTGATGGCCCAACAGCCGATCTGGTCGGCATCATCGGCGGCAAACCGGTCGATCAGTTCCTGGTCACCGGAGAGTTCGGCGAAGATCCGGTGGAAGCCGGCCACGCCGAGGCTGACGGCGAGGCCGGAGTCGCCCCACCCGAGTTCCTCGCCGATCATGGCCCGCAGCCGCGCCTTGGGCAGAGCGTCGATGGTCTCATCGTTGGCAATGGCCTCGATGCCGAGTTCCCGATAACGCCGGTGGACGTCCCAGAGCACGGAATCGGCCGCGATCACGTCGCTCGGATCGGCCAACTTGTCGAGCGCTGTACCGGCCGGCCTCATCACATCGCGCGCGAAGTCGTGAACCGCGGCGAGGACGTCACGCTCCAACTCGGTGATACCACATTCGATGTCGATCGTTTCCATGCCAACCCTCCAGCACAGTCCACTGCCGGGCCGAGCGTGACACGTCGACTTATGTCGTAAATAGGGACCTAGGTCCCAGCGGCGGTCGACCACGGTCTCTCGCCGTAGGGCCGACCCTCGAAATCGGAGATAATATTGACGGCATGAACTTACCGTCGTTAGTCTCGCCATCATGACGCGAGTCCACCTGGCACCACCTCTCGCCTCCCGGGTCGATACCGGCTCCGAGGCCTTCGTCAAGAACCGTTCCGACATGCTTGAGCAGCTCGACGAGATCGAACAGTTGCTCGACGAGGCCAACGGCGGAGGCGGCCCCAAGGCCATGGACCGACTGCGGTCGCGGGGCAAGATGCCCATACGGGAACGCATATTCAACGTTCTCGATCCCGACACACCGTTCCTCGAGATCAGCGCTTTGGCTGCCTACAAGTCCGACTACGCACTCGGCGGCGGAATGGTCGTCGGTGTCGGCATTATCGCCGGCACCGAGTGCGTCATCATGGGCAACGATCCCACGGTGCTGGCCGGCGCCCTCACCCCGTACGCCGGAAAGTTGTGGATGCGTGCGCTCGAGATCGCACGCGACAACCGTATTCCCTACATCAACTTCGTCGAATCGGCCGGGGGCGACCTCCGCGTTCAGGCCGGCGACGGCGACAGCAAGCGGAGAAGAGTCGAGATCCTCCATTTTGCCGAAACCGGTCGTTTCTTCTACGAGATGATCGAGCTGTCGAAGCTCCACATCCCCACCGTGTGCATCACGTTCGGGTCGTCCACCGCGGGCGGTGCCTACCAACCCGGCCTCTCCGACTACAACATCGTGGTCAAGGAGAAATCGAAGATCTTCCTGGCCGGCCCCCCGCTCGTGAAGATGGCCACCGGCGAGGAGAGCGACGCCGAGACGCTCGGCGGCGCTCAGATGCACGCCGAGGTGTCGGGCACGGGCGACTATTTCGCCGAGGACGAAATGGATGCCATCCGAATGTGCCGCGAGGTGGTTTCTCACCTCAATTGGCGCAAGCCCGGTCCCGGCCCCACGTTCACGCCCGACGAACCTACCCACGACCCCGAGGAACTACTCGGCTTGGTGAGCCGCGACCTCCGCCGGCCGGTCGACGTACGCGACGTCATCGCCCGCGTCACCGACGGCTCCCGTTTCGAGGAGTTCAAGGCCCGCTACGGCACGACCATGATCTGCGGCTGGTCGACCATCCACGGATACCCGGTGGGCATCCTCGGCAACAACGGTGTGATCTACCCCGACTCCGCGCAGAAGGCCACCCACTTCATCCAACTGTGCAATCAGGTCGACATTCCGCTCGTGTTCCTCCAGAACATCACCGGCTACATGGTCGGCAAGGACTTCGAACGCGACGGCATGATCAAGAAGGGGTCGCAGATGATCAATGCGGTCGCCAACTCGACGGTGCCGCATCTCACGGTGATCATCGGCTCGTCCTACGGCGCCGGCACCTACGGCATGTCGGGAAGGGCCTTCGGGAACCGGTTCACGTTCCTGTGGCCCACCGCCAAGATCGCGGTGATGGGCCCCAAACAGATCGCCGGCGTGATGTCGCAGGTGAGACGGGCCCAGGCTGCCCGCAAGGGCATCGAGTTCGACGAGGAGGAGGATGCCGCGATCGTGGCCATGGTCGAGTCCATTCAGGAGAAGGGGTCACTGGCGCTACGGGCGACCGGCGCGATCAGTGACGACGGGATCATCGACCCGCGTGACACCCGCACCGTGCTGGGAATGTGCCTGTCGGTGGTCAGGAACCGTGAGATAGAAGGCGCCGAGGGATACGGAGTGTTCCGACTGTGACCGACCGCATCGACACTCTGCTCGTCGCCAACCGCGGCGAGATCGCCCGGCGGATCTTCCGTACCGCCCACGAGATGGGCATCCGCTGCGTAGCCGTCTACGCCGAGGCCGACGCGGCCGCCCCGTTCGTCGCCGACGCCGACGAGGCAGTGCTTCTTCACGTCGGCTACCTCGACGGCGCGGCGATCATCGAGGCGGCGCTCGCCACCGGCGCTCAAGCCGTGCATCCCGGCTACGGCTTCTTGTCGGAGAACGCCGGCTTCGCGACCGACGTCGAAGCGGCCGGACTCTGCTGGGTCGGTCCGTCACCCGAGGTGATCTCGACCATGGGTGACAAGCTCGCCGCCAAACAGGCGGCGGTCGAGGCCGGCATGCCGACTCTGCCGTCATCCGACGATCCGACCCGCGCCGACGACGTCGGCTTCCCACTGCTGGTGAAGGCCGCGGCCGGCGGTGGCGGCAAGGGAATGCGTATCGTCGAGTCGGCTGATGCGCTGGCCGACGCGGTCGCCGCGGCCCGGCGCGAGGCACGTAGCGGCTTCGGCGACGACACCGTGTTCCTCGAACGCTACGTCGCCAAGTCACGTCACGTCGAGATCCAGATCCTCGGCGACAACCACGGCAACCTCGTCCACCTCGGCGAACGCGAGTGCTCGATCCAAAGGCGCCATCAGAAGATCATCGAGGAATCACCTTCCCCCATCGTCGATGCTGCGATGAGAACCCGCATGGGTGAAGCCGCCCTGAAACTGGCATCCGCAATCGGATACCGGTCGGCCGGAACGGTCGAGTTCCTGGTCGACGACACCAGCCACGAGTTCTGGTTCCTCGAAGTCAACACCAGGCTCCAGGTCGAGCACCCGGTCACCGAGATGGTCACCGGCATCGACCTGGTGCGCGAGCAGATCCGTGTGGCGACCGGCGAGCCCTTGGGCTACGACCAGGACGAAATCAGTTTCACGGGCCACGCCATCGAGGCGCGCCTCTACGCCGAGGATCCATCCCACGAGTTTCTGCCGGCCATCGGCACCCTTCACGCCTACGAGCCGGCCACCACGCCCGTGGTGCGCTGGGACACCGGGGTGGGCGAGGGCTCGGTGGTGGGCGTCGAGTTCGACCCGATGCTCGCCAAGGTGATCGCCTCGGCCCCAACGCGAGTCGAAGCCGCGCAACGGCTGGCGCTCGCGCTCGAACGGTTCCATCTGGGTGGGGTCGTCACCAACCGCGACTTCCTTGCCGCCGTACTGCGCAGTCCCGAGTTTCTCACCGGCGACACCACCACCGACTTCATCCACCGGGTGGGGCCGGCTCGCCACCGCGAACTCGACTCTGACGAAATGGCCCGTTTCACGGTGGCCGCTTCCATGTGGGTTCAGGCCCACAACCACGCTCACGCCGTGGTGCTGCCCAACGTACGCAGCGGCTTCGTTCTCGGTCGGATTCCACCGCAACGGATCACATGGGAGGTCGGTGACGACACAATCACCGTCCACTACCGCAGCCGCCGCGACGGCAGCTTCGTATTCGGCGTCGACGCCGAGAACGGGCAGGCCATCATCCACGGGTGGAGTGCCGACCACATCGACATCGAGTGGCAGGGCCTCCGACGTCGCTACCGCGTCACCCGCCACGACCGCACCATCTACCTTTCCGACGGTCGCGGAACCGCCGAACTACATCAGGTGCCGCGCTTCGTCGTTCCGGGAACCGATGCTCCCACGGGAGGGCTCGTGGCCCCGATGCCGGGCGTGGTGCTCGAGGTCAGGGTCGTACCGGGCGACGTGGTGATCGCCGGTCAGACCCTGGTGGTGATCGAGGCCATGAAGATGGAGCACCACATGAACGCACCCTCCGACGGCGTGGTGGCCGAGGTCCGTGTAGCCGAGGGCGACCAGGTCGACAACGGCGAACTGCTGATCGTGTTCGAGTCCGATCTCGAAGAGGAGAGCTGACATGTCAGACGCGCGAAAGGTTCGCAGGATGCGGGAACCGATCCGTATCGCCAACTGTTCGGGCTTCTACGGCGATCGCATCGCCGCGGCCCGAGAGATGGTCGAGGGTGGCCCGATCGACGTGCTCACCGGTGACTGGCTGGCCGAACTGACCATGCTGATCCTCGCCCGCACCCAAGCCAGACATCCCGGCGGAGGCTACGCCCGCACCTTCGTCACCCAGATGGAGCAGGTGATGGGCACCTGCCTCGACAAGGGCATCAGGGTGATCACCAACGCCGGCGGACTCGACCCCGACGGCTGCGCCGACGCGGTCGCCGAAGTTGCCGACAAACTCGGCCTCGCCCCGAAGATCGCCTACGTGAACGGCGACAATCTGCTTCCCCGACTGAGCGAACTCGTCGACGCCGGCATCGACCTCGACCACTTCGAAACCGGTGAGCCGGTCGGCGACATCTCCCGGTTCATCAGCGCCAACGCCTACCTCGGGGCGTGGGGAATCGTCGAGGCCCTCAACGCCGACGCCGACATCGTCATCACCGGCCGGGTCACCGATGCCGCGGTGGTCTGCGGGCCCGCCGCGTGGCACCACGGCTGGTCACGCAACGACTGGAACCAACTCGCCGGGGCGGTTGTGGCCGGTCATGTCATCGAATGCGGCACCCAGGCCACCGGCGGCAACTACTCGTTCTTCACCGAGATCAACGGGCTCGCCCACACCGGCTTCCCGTGGGCCGAGGTCGCGGCCGACGGATCATGCGTGATCGGCAAGCACGAAGGCACCGGCGGCGCGGTCACCATCGGCACCGTCACCTCCCAACTCCTCTACGAGATCGACAGCCCCGCCTATCTCGGCCCCGATGTCACGGCACGTTTCGACACCATCAAGCTCGAACAGGTAGGCCCCGACCGGGTGCGCATCAGCTCCACCATGGGCCAACCGCCGCCTCCGACCCTCAAGGTGGCGATGAACGAACTCGGCGGGTTCCGGCGCGACGTCTCGATCGGTCTCACCGGCCTCGACATCGAGGCCAAGGCCGCGCTGGTCGAGGAGGCGTTCTGGGCAGCGTGCCCCGATTCGCCCGATGACTTCGACAGCATCGCCACGGCACTGCTCCGCACCGACAAGGTCGACCCGGCCAGCAACGAGGAGGCGGTGGCGGTGTGGAAACTCACCCTCAAGTCATCCGACGAACGCCGCCTCGGCCGTGGTCTCTCCAACGCGCTCAACGAACTGGCCCTGGCCAGCATCCCGGGGTTCTTCGGCGTCGGTGGCAGCAGCGGTCCCCGCGCCTTCGGCGTCTACCGGCCTGCCATCGTGCCGGCCGATCTCGTGCCGCAGTACGTCGTGATGGTCGGCGGCGACCGCACGATGGTCGAATCGGTGGCACCGCCCGGCGATGTCACGATTCCCGAACCAACCCGGCCGGCCACCGCCGTCGAGGGGCCCACGTCCCGCGCGCCGCTCGGCACCCTCTTCGGCACACGCTCGGGCGACAAGGGCGGCAACGCCAATCTCGGGGTGTTCGCCCGCTCGCAGGCCGGCTTCGACTGGCTCGAGGCGTTTCTCACCACGGAGCGGCTCCGTGGGCTACTGCCCGAAACCGCTGATCTCGATCTCGACCGCCACCGTCTGCCCAACATATGGTCACTCAACTTTCTGATCCACGGAATCCTGCAGGAGGGTGTGGCCGCGTCCACCCGCCAGGACGGCCAGGCCAAGAGCCTGGGCGAATGGCTGCGGGCCCGTGTGGTCGAGATCCCGATCGTGCTGCTGGAGGCCTGATGGACTTCGATTTCCCACCCGACGACGATCCCCGCCGCCTGAACGTGCGGGCATGGTTGAAGGCCCACCCCGAACCGACCGCGCAGCAACTCGTCGATGCCGGCTATGTGGTCCCCAACTGGCCGGCGCCCTACGGCATCGAAGCCGACCCGATGCTCCAGCTCATCATCGACGACGAACTGCAAAGGGCGGGCGTCTCGCGACCGTCCAACAGCATCGGCATCGGTTGGGCCGGACCCACCATCCTGCTGGCCGGCACCGAGGAGCAAAAGAGGCGCTACCTACCGCCTCTGCTCACCGCCGAGGAGATCTGGTGCCAGCTTTTCAGTGAACCCGACGCCGGCTCCGACCTCGCCAACCTGGCCACCAGGGCAGTACGCGACGGCGACGAATACGTGATCAACGGATCGAAGATCTGGACCAGCGGTGCTCATCTGTCGAAGTTCGGGATCCTGATCGCCCGCACCGACCCCAACCTGCCGAAGCACCGAGGCATCTCCTACTTCATCTGCCCGATGGACCTGCCCGGTATCTCGATGAGCCCGATCATCGACATGACCACTGCTCACTCGTTCAACCAGGTGTTCTTCGACGACGTACGGATCCCGGCCGATCTCCGGGTCGGTGAAGAGGGCGACGGTTGGCGGCTGGCCAAGGTCACACTCTCCAACGAACGGGTGTCCCTCTCATCGGCTGGATCGCTGTGGGGAGCGGGCCCATCCGAGGCCATGCTGCTCGACCTGTTGCGGGAGAACGGTGGAGTTTCCGATCCCCTTCTTCGCCAGGAACTCGCTCGCCTGCACTGCGAGGCCGAGGTGTTACGGCTCAACCGTCTCCGAACTCTGAGCGCTCGTCTGGCCGGCAGGACCCCCGGCCCCGAGGCCTCGATCCAGAAGGCCATGGCCGATGAGCACGGCCAGCACGTCATGGAGATGGCCAAGAGGCTGGCCGGCACCTCCGGCATGCTGGAGGGTTCGGGTCCGGCCGGCGACCTACCGGCCGACGGCCGGGCCGGTGTCACCGAAGTGAACTTCGAACGCCGGCAGTTCCCCGATGTGGAACCGGTCTGGTACTACGGCTTCCTGTTCTCCCCGGCCCTCACCCTCGGCGGGGGCACATTCGCCGTGCAGCGCAACATCATCGGCGAGATGGTGCTGGGGCTGCCGCGTGAACCCAACATCCAGAAGGGCATGACCTGGGCGGAGACCACGAGGGCATGACCCCCGCCGCGGCGCCCGCCACCCACACCGACCTCACCCGCCGGCTTCGTGCCATTCCGGCGCCACGCCCGATGCTCGACCGCGACCGCGAGCACCAGCTCACATCTCGCCAGCGGGAGATCCTCGACGAGCTCGGCTCGATGTTCAGGCAGGGTTTCGCCGATCTCACCATGGCCGAGATCGCGTCGCGGCTGAACTGTTCGTTGCGGACCCTCTACGGCCTGGCACCGAGCCGGGACGAACTCGTGCTCACCGTGATCGACCGCAACCTGTGGGTGATCGGCCGCAACGCCATGGGCGCCATCGAACCCGACATGGCTCCGCTCGACGCGTTGCGGGCCTACCTCGCGGCGGCCACCGTCGCCGTCAGCGGCACCACACAGGAACTGGCCCGCGACCTCGCGGCCATGCCGGCCGCGCAACGCCGCAACGGCGCCCACTCCGAATATCTCGTGGCCGTGACCCGAGGCCTACTCGACCTCGCGGTCGAGCAGGGCGACATCGGTGATGTCGACACCGCCGCCGTGGCACGTGTGGTCGCCAGCCTCGGCCACCATTTCGCCCAACCCGATGCCATTGCCGAACTACGTACCTCACCCAAGGAGGCCGCCGACACGATGATGGACATCATACTTCGGGGCCTCACCTCGCTTCCCGGCTGACCCATCAGAACCACAACCCGACTCATCACACAGAACCGAAGGACCATCTCATGGACGTGACCGATGTCGCCGCCGACCTTGTGGCCGAGCAGGAGGCGCTCGATCTCATCGTGCGCCATCTATCCGACGACCAATGGGACCTGGATACCCCGAGCCCTCGTTGGACGATCAGCGACCAGATCGGCCATCTCACCTATTTCGACGGGACCGCCGCGATGGCGATCGTCGGCCCTGACGGCTTCAAGGCGACGATCACCGATCTCATGGCGGCGGCCGGTGGAGGCGACGAGGGAGTGGATGACTTCACGTTGGGGGCGTTCCGTCGCCTGAACCCGGCCGAGAAGCTCGAGGCGTGGCGCGTGAATCGCCGGGTGCTGCACGACGCCGCCGCGACCCTCGCCAACGACACGAGGGTCGCGTGGTACGGGCCGTCCATGGGTTCCAGGTCCTTCCTCACCGCACGGCTCATGGAGGTGTGGGCCCACGGCCAGGACGTGGTCGACACCGTGGGGGCCACCCGACCGGCCACCGACCGGCTCCGCCACATTTCCCAGCTTGGCTACATCACCCGCAAGTGGACCTATGTCAATCGGGGAATGGATGCGCCCGTCGGCGACGTGCGGGTCGAGCTCAGCGGCCCAACCGGCGACACGTGGACGTGGGGTGAGGCCGACGATGCTTCTGTGGTCGGTGACGCGCTCGACTTCTGCCTGGTGGTCACCCAACGTCGCAACGTCGCCGACACCGACCTTTCGGTCACCGGCGAGCGCGCCATCGACTGGATGGCCAAGGCCCAGGCGTTCGCCGGTCCACCGACCGACGGACCCGGAACAGGTGGCAACTGATGTCGGTCATCGAAACGTCGTTCGACGGCGGGGTCCTCACCGTGACCCTCGCCGATGAGGAAAACCGCAACGCCCTCGGCTCCCACCTCGTTGCCGAATTGGTTACCACCCTCGACCAAGCCGACGCCGACCCGGCGGTACGCGTGGTCGTCATCACCAACAAGGGTCGCGTGTTCTGTGCCGGAGCCAACCTGCGCGAGCGCCCGTCGGAATCCGAGCCGAACCGGGTCGTCGATCCGCTCGAACTGTTCGGACGATTCCGCGACGCTCCGAAGCCGTACGTCGGGCGTATCGCCGGCCATTGCGTCGCGGGGGGCATGGGGCTGGCGGCGGCCCTCGACATCTCGATCGCGCTCGAGGACGCCAAGTTCGGGTTCACGGAAGTTCGCGTGGGTGT